>DCVG01000018.1 GCA_002328665.1 Nitrospiraceae bacterium UBA2194 | reverse complement strand
ATCAGCGGCGGGGACGATACCGGCAGCGTTGTGGTGGACCTCAGCCAGAAGGGAATCCCATGTGTCCATGTACCGAAGACGATGGACCTCGACCTTCAGCCTTACAGTGTTGGAGGCGATTCAGCGATTAACAGGATTGCGGTATTCGCGAGGGACCTCAAGACAACGGGCATGAGCCACAACCGGATTCTCGTCATAGAGGTATTCGGGAGATATGTGGGGCATACCGCTTTCAGGGGAGGGGTCGGAGCCGAGGCCGATTGCATCCTTATACCGGAAATCCCCGTTGACTTTGATGTGATATATGAGCATATGAAAACGACTTTTTTTGCGCGCATCGAAAGAAGCGATGTGAAGGCGGGTACCTATATTATAGTAATTGCGGAAGGCATAAAACAGGCAAGCGGTGAAATGCTCTTTGATGAGTCCATAGCCCCTGACGCGTTCGGACACAGGAAACTCGCGGGAGCCGGCAAATATGTGCGTCAGCAACTCGAAAAGAGACTCAAGGGTGATCCCGCGGTAAAGGATTTTATGGAACGTACCGGTATGTTTGCTCCCGGTGTCTATGAAATACCCGAAGTGAGAGAAGTCACTCTGGGACATCTTGTCAGGTCAGGCCATTCCTCTGCTTTTGACGTGAATTTCGGATACAAGGCGGGGGCTGCAGCCATATTGCTGCTTGTGGAGGGAAAGTTCGGGGTGACGGTGGTTGAAGTGGAAGGAAATCATATACGCTACATGCCTACTGAAGAAGCAATAATCCGGAGAGAAGTTGATGTGAAGGAGATCGCCATTTTTGAGAGTCTCGGTACCTGTTTCGGAAGAAAATCCGAACCGTTCATTTACGAGTTAATAGAACAGAAAGATTATATTGACAGGCATCTGTAACCGTTGTCAATGTCAGCCTGATGCTTATTCTTCCAATCCCCACAACGAAGGCCCTTCAGCCTTTATATTGGAAATATATGCGTCCACTTCCCGGCGGTAAAGTTTTCTGAGCAGTCGTGCAAACTGCCTGACAGAATAGGTTATCGAGTCGACTGCCGAAACAGGCATCACTTCCATAGTCGTATTTGTGACAAAGACTTCTTCTCCGGAATAGAGGTCTTCTTTTGTAAACCTGCCTTCCTTGACCTGGATACCTTCTCTTTTTGCAAGCTCTATGACAAGCCCTCTCGTGATACCGTCGAGGATCCCGCACGCCACAGAAGGGGTGAAGAGTATCCCGTCTTTGCAAAAGAAGATATTGCTGATCGTGCCTTCTGCAAGTTTTTTGTTCACATTGAGCATAATTGCCTCATGCGCTTCCTTTTTTTTTGCCTCTATCTTTGCGAGGATATTATTGAGGAAGTTGAGGGATTTTATGCGCGGGTCTATTGCCTCCCTGAGGTTCCTCTTTGTTTCGGCAATTATGACCCTGATGCCGTTTTTATAATATTCCGCGGGGTATTCTTTCAGTTCCTGGCACATGACTACGACGGTAGGCTCGGGACAGAAATCCGGGTCGAGCCCGATTGCTCCCCGGCCCCTTGAGACAGTCATCCGCACATAGGCGTTCCTGAAGGCGTTGGCAATAAGTGTTTCGTAGATTGCGATCTTGAGACGGTCGGCGTCACAGGGAACCGTGAGGCCTATCAGGGAAGCGGAGCGATAGAGCCTCCGCAAATGTTCATCGAGTTTGAACACCACGCCGTCATATACCCTCATGGTCTCATATATCCCGTCTCCGTAAAGGAATCCATGATCATAAACGGAAACCGAGGCTTCTTTTGCAGGCACAACCCTGCCGTTCAGGTATACATGCATAGGTTAATTATACCATTGGGGATTCATTGAGAGGGTCTACCGTTTGAAAGTCCATTCGTACGAAAGATATTTTCGGGCCTCCAGTTTCAGGGCGAGGGAAATCTCCTCTTTTGTGGGAGAAGAAGGAATGAGTCGAATGTTGAAGGTCTCTTCAAAAGAGCGTCTGATAGCCTCTTTCAGTTTTTCCGCATCTATGCCGGGCACAATCTCTTCCAGCCCCGCCGCCGGTTCCGTTATCCCGGGAGAAAGGTTCAGTCCGAATATATCCGTCAGAGCATCTTTGTCGACGAGAAGAGGGATGGAGCCCTGCTGCAGCAGTCCGTCGGGCCAGCGCTTCTGGGCGGAGCCGATAACTTTTTTATCCCTTATTGTAACTTCACCGTATGATGTCGATTGAAAACAGAGCGGGCTTTTCACGCCGCGGCCGGAACGCAGGGAAGGGCGGGGCTCTTTGACGAGTTTTATTTCCGGAGTTACCCCTGTCTTTGACAGTGCAAGACTTAATGCATCTCCTATCTTTTTATAACTGTCGAGCAGCCCTCTGGAAAACTGACCTCTTGTTTTAACGGAGAAGCTGTAAGTAATCTCCCTGCCGTGCAGGACCGCACGTCCTCCGGTCAGCCTCCTCACAACCGGGATGTTGTTCTGCAGGCAGTATCCGATATCGATCTCGTTTATTTTCTGGAAATACCCCAGGCTTATTGACGGTATATTCCACCCGTAAAGCCTGAGAGTTGGAGGTGCTGAACCATTTTTCGAAGCGACCGAGATCGCTTCGTCCAGTGCCATGTTGTAGGCGGCCGGGCAGGGACGGTCATCAATATAACGCCATATATCGACCATGAAAAACTATAACCCAAATCCGCTGCTTAACGGAATAGGTACTTTTCCTCGTAAAGCTTTGCTGTTGTCAATGAATTTTTCCCTGTGGTATCCTTAAAATACTGTAACGATAACTATTTTTATTCAAAAGGGGCAATAAGTATGAAAAAGATTAAGCTGCTGAAGCAGGATTTTACATATCTTCCCTGTCTTTTCTTTTTACTGTGCAGTGTATGCTTTCTGCCGGATACGGTCCTGTCCGAAGGAGCAGCGGAAGAAGGGATTGCCAGGATCCAGAAGGCATATGAAAATATAGAGGACATGAGCGGCAGTTTTGTTCAGAAGAGCTATATTAAAGACCTGAAACGTACCGAGACGTTTGGGGGCCGGTTTTTTATAAAAAGACCGCTGAAGATGAAATGGGACTATACAGGGCAGCAGCCGCAGGAAGTCCTTATCAGCAATGACCGGATAACCATCTATCAGAAGAAAGAGAAACAGGCATTCACGGGAAAATTCGACAGGGATACCTACGGGCAGGCGCCTGTTGCGCTCCTGAGCGGTTTTGGGAAGATGCAGGAGGAGTTCTCCGTTTCAGGAGAAAACGGCAGGCTTCTTCTCAAGCCGAAAAAACCGATGGGCGGTATTCTCTCTGTCGAGATTGAGCCTTCAGATGGTGAGTTTCCGATTAAATCATTTACTATTAAAGATTCTTTCTCAAACAGAATAGAGATGACTCTGAAAGATGTAAAAATAAACACAGGGTTGAAAGACACTTTTTTTGAGCTCTCGCTGCCTAAAGATATTACCACGTTCGAACACAAACCCTGATCATCCGTGCTTATCCTCGGTATAGACACCTCATGCGATGACACATCCGCCTCTGTTGTTGAGGATGGTGCAAAGATAGTCTCCAATATCGTATCGAGCCAGACAGGGGTCCATAAGAAATACGGCGGGGTCGTGCCCGAGCTTGCATCCAGAAAGCACATCGAGATGATCTGGCCTGTTGTGGACGAGGCGCTGAAAACCGCCCGGGCCGGGTTTAAAGATCTGTCGGGGATCGCGGTATGCAATGGCCCCGGGCTTATCGGCTCCCTGTTGATCGGCTGTTCTTTTGCAAAGGCGGTATGCTATTCGACGGGAACATCCCTTATTGCCGTGAACCATCTTGAGGGGCATATAGTCTCATCTTTTCTTGAAGAGCCCTGTCCGGATTTCCCCTTCATAGCGATGATCGTTTCAGGCGGGCATACGTGCCTCTACAGAGTGGACGGATTCGGCAAATATAAAGAACTCGGCAGGACAAGGGACGATGCTGCAGGCGAGGCATATGACAAGGTGTCGAAGCTCCTCGGCCTCGGATATCCGGGCGGTCCGCTGATCGACAAACTTGCGCAGAAAGGAAATCCAAAGGCGATAGATTTTCCGCGCGCCTATCTTCCCGAATCACTCGATTTCAGCTTCAGCGGGCTTAAGACAGCGGTGCTGAATTTTGTTAGAACAGAAGCACACCGCCTTCATCCCCCCGTTACCGGGGGTGGGAGCGGGGATGTGTTTCTCCAATCCCAACTCATCAACGATATCGCTGCATCTTTTCAGGCTTCAGTCCTGGATGTGCTCGTGAGAAAAACAGTATGGGCGATGAAAAAAGAGCGCATCAAACGGATCACACTTTCCGGCGGTGTTGCAGCGAACAGCGAGTTGCGGAAGAGGATGGAAAAAATGGCTGAGGAGATAGACGCGGAGGTTTTTATCCCGTCAGCCGCATTATGCACGGATAACGCCGCGATGATTGCAGCCGCAGGATATCATCATCTCCAAGCCGGAAACATCGCAGGCCTTGACCTGAACCCTGTCGCGTATCTGATTCTTTAAACCGGATTATCCATAAATAGTAAGCCGGGGATAGAGTATTTGAGCTCATTCTCGGTCGTTTCGACCTCCGAGGGTTTGCATTTTTTGGATGTATAACGCCGCAGAAACCCGGCAATTTTATAAGCAGTATGGTATGGGTTAGACCAGCTCACTGCCGGGCTCTTCTGCGCCGCAGAACCATAAAGCCCGCTGCTGCAGCGACGAACATCAGGATGCTGATGCCTTGTGATACGGAAATCTGAGAGACGAGGAACCCCCTTCCGGTGTCACCCCTGAAGAATTCCACAATAAACCTGATGACAGAGTAAATGAGCAGGTAGGCAATGAAAATCTGGCCGTTGAATGTCTTGTGCCTCCTGATCGCAACAAGGAAGATAAAGTTTATGAACTCCCCTCCAGCTTCATACAACTGCACGGGATGAAGCGCGGTGTTCAGCGGTGCAAGGCATTCGGGATCCGTGAAGATGACCCCCCATGGAAGGGCCTCCGCAGTCTTCCCGTAACAGCAGCCTGCTGCATAGCATCCGATCCGCCCGAAGGCATGACCGATGGCAATCGACGGGGCGAATATATCCGCGGTGCTCCAGATTCCGAGGCCTGCTCTTTTAACGTACCAGATCGCGATTGGCACTGCGAGAATGACTCCGCCGTAGAATACTAGACCACCTTCCCATATCTTGAAGACATCCAGAGGGTTTTTTATGTAATGGCCGGCGTTGATGAAGATGAAGAGGAGCCTCGATCCGACGATGGCGGCCAGAAGAATATAAAACCCGAGGTCCGTTATCCTGTCGGTCGGTATCCCCTCTTTCTTTGCCTGATGCATTGCAAGCCCGAGACCGACAAGAAATCCAAGCGCGATGAGGAAACCATAGGTGTGGATCGTCAGGGGGCCAAGCCGTATTAATATGGGATGCATTTTTATATAATAGCAGAGGAGCAGCCTTTTCGGGCATCATAGTTTTCGCTTGCAATTCCGGTGCTACGGTATATAATTTCACTAGGAGATGGCGGGCGATATTATTAGGGTCTCATAATAATANNAGGGGAGATTTTCTAATGAAATGTGCATTCAGTTATGAGGCTGTTATTAATCTTCTGTGGTGAGTAATGGAAACCAGAATGTTTCGTGACAGGCGGGATGCAGGGATTCAGCTTGCAGAAAAGCTGAAACAGTATAAAGGCGATGAGACGGCCGTTGTATTGGCCCTTCCGAGGGGCGGCGTAGTAACGGGCTTTGAAGTTGCGCAGGCCCTTGAGGCGCCGCTGGATGTCCTCATAGTCCGCAAGATAGGATTCCCCGGCCAGTCCGAATTTGCAATAGGCGCTGTCTCGGAGACGGAAACCGTTGTGTTGAACAGGTCGATAATATCCACCTATGGCGTTGAAGATGAATATATCCAGGGAGAGATTGCGAAACAGAAAGAAGAAATAGAGCGAAGGATACAGCTCTATCGCAATGGCAAAAGGATTTTAGAGCTTGAAGGGAGAACAATTATTCTTGTTGATGACGGAGTCGCCACAGGAGCAACCGTAAAAGCGGCTATCGCCGCCCTGAGAAAAGAAAGGATAAAAAAACTTATTGCAGCAATGCCTGTTGCTCCTCCTGAGACCGCGGACGAGTTGAAAGGAATGGTTGACGAGTTTATCTGCCTGGAAACGCCGCCGGACTTTATGGCGGTAGGCGGCTATTATCATGATTTTAAACAGGTGCCGGATACGGAAGTGGTCGAGATACTGAAAAAATCCGTCAGGCTGACTACAAAAGAGAACGAATAAGCCGGAGTTCCGGCAGATCAGGCCGCTCTTTTTCTGTTCATGCTTCTTGTGCTGAATTCCAGGCTTGTATGTTTGACCTTTGCTACAGGTTCGAGTCCGGTGCACATCTGGCAGATTTCATCGACGTTATTTTCAGCTCTCTTTCTGCAGAAATCCGGATTATTGAACCCGCATCCGTATTTTGTACAGAAAAAACCCAGCACTGTTTTTTCTCTATATTTGTGTGTCATATCTCTCTCTACTTATGTATATTGTTAATACATGTATTATAATTTATTATAATTTTTTGTGCAAATTTTTCAGGGGCAACAGGTTCGGCCCCTTTGCTTTATGATATTCATGATTCCCAAAAATCAGCAGAATATTGTAAAGTACATGATACGAGCAAGGACAGGCGGCATAGACAGCATCCCGTTTATCCACCGATTTTGCCATAAAAGATTACTCTTTATGTGAGAGCCTTACACATAAGAGACAAAGGAGATTTTTCATGAGCCCCGGCAGTCTCAAAAGTTTAACAATTGGGTCACTGACAGCTAAACTTCCCATCATTCAGGGAGGGATGGGAATCGGGATTTCCCTCCACGGGCTGGCCTCCGCAGTCGCCAACGAAGGCGGTATCGGAGTTATTGCTACAGCGGGCATCGGGATGAACGAGCCTGATTTTTTTAACAATTATCTGGAGGCAAATATCAGAGCGTTGAGAAACGAGATCAGGAAAGCGAGAAAATTGACGAAGGGAATTATCGGCGTCAATATCATGGTCGCGTTGTCCAATTTTGCCGATCTGGTCAGAACCGCAGTCGAGGAAGGCATAGACGCTATTTTTTCGGGAGCCGGCCTTCCCCTCAGTCTTCCGGAATATGTGAACGAAACTGTCAAGACCGGGCTGGTGCCCATAGTGTCTTCCGCCAGGGCAGCGGGTATAATTGCGAAGAAGTGGTCCGAAAAATACAACCGGCTTCCTGATGCCATTGTTGTAGAAGGGCCGCTGGCAGGAGGGCATCTCGGTTTCAAGGAAGAAATGCTCGGCGACCCCGAATATTCACTGGAAAAACTTATCCCTGAAGTGGTCCGGGCGATCAAACCTTATGAAGAAAAATATAAGAGACCCATCCCGGTGATCGCAGCCGGGGGAATCTATACGGGAGCGGATATTTACCGGTTTTTCCAGTTGGGAGCTTCCGGTGTGCAGATGGCGACACGGTTTGTCACAACGCATGAATGCGACGCATCGGAAAAATTCAAGCAGGCGTATCTGGATTCGAGGAAGGAAGACATGGTGATCATCAAAAGCCCTGTCGGTATGCCGGGAAGGGCGATTAGGAATACGT
This sequence comes from Nitrospiraceae bacterium UBA2194, assembly GCA_002328665.1. Classification (GTDB taxonomy): domain Bacteria; phylum Nitrospirota; class Thermodesulfovibrionia; order Thermodesulfovibrionales; family SM23-35; genus UBA2194. Next base: position 58,490 of record DCVG01000018.1, on the reverse strand, counting down.
TCCTCGATGAAGTCGGCCAGGGAAAGAGGAAACCGTTCAAATGCCCGTACCATTGTCTGAAAACGTGCGATATCAAAAACACTCCTTATTGCATCTCCCTCGCCCTTATGAATGCGAAAAAGGGTCATTTGTCCAGCGGCTTTGCGTTTGCCGGAGAGAACGCTTACAGGGCAAAAGAAATCGTTTCAGTGAAGGAAGTGATTCAGGCTTTAGTGAAAGAATATGAGGAAGCAGCCCTCGCCCACCGGTAATTGACCTCCGGCTCTGTGATATAATTCCTGAAGGTTTTTTCATGGATACCATCGAAAAACTGAAAGTTCTGTCCGAAGATTCACGTTACGATCTGGCCTGTGCTTGCGGCACACACAGGGACGAACACCGCAAAAGAGGGCCTGAAGGCAGATGGCTTTATCCCGTATCACTTCCGCAGGGCGGCTATACCGTGCTCCTCAAGACGCTCCTCTCGAACGCCTGTCACAATGACTGCAGGTATTGTCCGCTCCGCTCGGATACTGACGTGCGGCGCTGTACGCTGATGCCTGAAGAAGTGGCCCGCACTTTTATGGAGTATCAGAAAAGAAGAAAAGTCTTCGGCCTTTTCCTCAGTTCCGCTGTTATCGATAATGCCGATTACACGATGGACAAGATCAATACCGTTGCACGCCTCCTCAGATACAAACACAACTTCAGGGGTTACATACACCTCAAGATTATCCCCGGCGCGTCCGACGAGGCGATTGAAGAGGCCCTGTCGCTTTCGACCGCGGTATCGCTTAATATAGAGACGCCGGGAAAGAAACACTTCGGTCTGCTCTCGGGCAAAAAGGATTTCGACAAAGACATCCTCCGGCCGATTAAACTGATGGGGAAACTTACGGGGAAAGGCATGAGGTTTTCGAAGGTCAAATGCACCACGCAGTTCATCGTCGGCGCATCCGATGAGACTGACTCCGAGATCGTGCAGTACATGTTCGGGCTCTATAAGAAACTCAATTTTAAGCGGGTGTATTTTTCGGCCTATCAGAAAGGTCTCGGCCACCCCGACATTCCCGGAGAAAGACAGTTCCTCGCAAACCCCGATGAGCCTTTCATGCGCGAGCACCGCTTATACCAGGTCGATTTCCTCATCCGTAAATACGGCTTCAACAGCGACGATATCCTCCTCGACAAGACCGGAAATTTGAGATTGGACAAAGACCCGAAGGAACTCTGGGCAGAAAGCCACCCGGAATTTTTCCCGGTGAGGATCAATATATCGGACAAAGAAACACTGCTGAGAGTCCCCGGCCTTGGGCCCGAGACAGTGAAGAAGCTGATCGATATCCGCCGTGAAAAAAAGATCACCTGCATTGAAGACCTGAGAGTAAAAGGCAGGAGGCTGGAAAAGATTAAAAGCTATGTAATTTGCGAATGAGATTCTGCTAAAAAGCATTCCAAAGGAAGAAATTCAGGGTCAGGTTCACACTATTGACAAGAAGGAGACAGGTGAGCACTTTGGAATTGGTGAATCCGCTATATCTCAAAACAGGCGGCTTCGGCGGATGCAGTATTTATTACTGCATCCGCCGTAATCGATGTATATAAACCTTACCTACTGGGATTCCAGTACGAAACGTTTGTTCACCGGCAGTACGGGTCTGTTGTTATCGAAGCCCATGAGTTTCCGGAACTGCTCTATCTGTGCCTCTGATACCTCGATCGGCGTTTTTACTACGCTCCAGTTCACACCTTCGCTGCAGGGCGGGGTTGTGAGAGAGCCGTAATAGTGATAGTACCTGGTGTCTTTGGGCAGAAGGCCCGAGGCGTTTACCGAGATGCCGCTCACCACATTTTCCTTATCGACTTCCTGCGGCAGGTTATCCCAGAGCACCTGGATTATCTTGTTCGCAGCGCCCTTTTTCATGAATACCCCGACGACAGCAAGATCACCCTTGTCGTTCTTGTGCACGAGGTGCATCTCCATATCATAGAATGCGCCTTTAACGGTATGCTCGCTCGGTGCGTGGAAGTGGAACTGGAGCAGTTGATATTTCTGTTCGTCTATCGTGACGAAACTCCCCGGTTCGCAATTCACCTGGACTGCATGACCGTTGTTGACGATCCTGAGCGGGGTATCCTTGTAGGCAGCCCCGATTGTATCCAATTTGGTTTTATAGGTCTTTGCAATGTCGATTGGCGACTGCGACATGCCGCTGCTGCAAAGTGCGAACTCCTGTTTCAGCGAACCCCAGTTCGCAGGAGCGCCTTCCCCCTGATACCCCCAGTGGATTTCATGCTTTACCTCGGCAGGTTTCTCGGCCGGTTTTTCAGCAGGTTTACATCCGAATGCAACAACCAACAACAAAGACAGCACGATACAACTTATTCTTGCTCTCATGTGAACCTCCTCCTTATTCAAGATTTTCTCCGGAGTATAATCTACAGTATTCCGTAAACTTTTTAAACCAAAAAGTGCATGGAGCGCGCAAATTTTCGAAAAACCATAATAAAATTAAGATTTTTCCTTATTTGAAGAGACATATCCTTTTCCGAAACTTCCATTTAAGGACTCTTAAATAGCGGAGTTCCCCGCATACCCTTGGGTTAAACTTCGCGTGCACCCTTTGAGAGATACGGTTGTCGGCATTTACTGCATTACGCGATACTCTTACCCCTTTTTCCCGGAGGAATTGAAATCTCAGAAAATAGCCGTATTTCATCAGTCCTTTCCCCCTGAATTTCGGCAGCGTCAAAGTGCCTCCGGTGCATGCTTCATTATTCCGGAAATCGACCGGGTAAGGGATGGCGTCAAAGGTGTTTTTTGCCTCTTCAGTCAGGGCCACCCAACCTATATGGGCGAATTCTCCTCCGACTAAGATGCAGAAAGCAATTGCCCCTTTATCGAGCGCTTCCCGTGAATTGAAGAAACATTCCCGGAAATCAACTCCGCGCGCAGCCAGCATATCGGCCTGGTGATTTGAGGATACTCTGTGGACGGTAAAATTATCGATTTTCGGAAGGAAATCCGCCTCATCCCTTTTCTTCATGGTGTACTCATAAAGGTAGAAATGTGAGCTGCGGAATACATAATGCCCCAGAAACCGGAAGGTATCCTGCGCCAACAATTTGACGGAAGGGATAATCCCCTCTTTCCGGAATACGTCTGATGCACGTTTTAATGCGTATCTGGTCCGGGCAATTATCAATTAACTAATCGACCCTCCATGGTTTTCCCCGAGCGGGAACGACAACCTAACAGGTCCAACCATTGGAACGGAGTTCGCTATGAATAATCTGCGTTAGATGATAGATTGTAACAGATTACCTCTACTTCGCTCCAAAACAAAATTCACCCGCCTTTTTTCAGGAGAGACGAGAAAATGATGACGACAATGCCGACTGTTAAAGCCGAGTCCGCGACATTGAATGCCGGCCAGTGATAGGTGCCGACGGAGAAATCGATAAAGTCCACAACGTTTCCGTAAAAAATCCTGTCTGTCAGATTTCCGGCAGCTCCGCCGAGTACGAGTGACAGCCCGATAAAGCTGTACATTTTTTTTATCAGGAGGTTAACGACAAAGATTATCGCCACTACGGAAATGACGATGAAAAAGCCGCTCCCGAGGTTCTTGAAACTTCCGAACGCAGCTCCGGTATTCCTCACGTTGACGATATGGAGGAAAGGGAATATTTCGATCGAATCATATGCGGTCATTGAACTGACGATCAGATACTTCGTTGCCTGATCGAGCGCGATGACGCTAAAGGCGATGAGCAGTACATACAAGGCTCTCTTCATTATTTGCCGCTGATTACCTCGTAGCACCTTTCGCAGACTTCAGGGGCGTCGGCGAAGGTACCGACCTGTTTACTCCAGTTCCAGCACCTCCGGCATTTCAGCCCCGCCGCCCTCTCCACCTTAATCTCCAGACCTTCGATATCAGCGCTCCTGTAAGCACCTTCAGGTACCTCATCCGCAATATCAACGGCGGAAACGATGAAAAAGGCCGGCAGGAAATCGATGTAGCCTTCGGCGAGGGAACGATATTCGTCCGGCAGCCGGAGTATTACTTCAGCTTCGAGGGAATTCCCGAGGAACCTTTCCGCCCGCTTTATTTCAATTGCCTTGTTGACTTCGTTTCTCAGTCTGAAGAGGCTGTCCCATCTGTCTTCCAGTTTCCGGTCGCAGTATTTTTCATCGACTTCGGGAAACGGGGCGAGGAAAACGGAATCCTCCAGGCTCTTTTCCCTTTGTCTGATGCTCTGCCAGACTTCCTCTGCGGTAAATGAAATGACGGGCGACATCAGCCGCGTTATTGATGAAAGTATGCGGTAAAGGACCCACTGGGCTGCGCGTCTTTCTGCTGAATCCGCTCTGAATGTGTACAGTCTGTCTTTCAGCACATCGAGATAGAAAGAGCTCATATCGACGATGCAGAAATTGTAGATATTGTGAAAGGCCTCATGGAAGTCGCAGTTTTCATAAGCCGAGGCGACTTTTCCCGTAAACGTCTGCAGTCTGCTCATCGCCCATCTGTCTATATCGAGGAGGTGGGCGCTGTAATCTTTTCCGTCAAAGTCGTAAATGTTGCCGAGGAGGAACCTGCAGGTGTTCCGTATCTTCCTATAGGCCTCCGTGAGCCTGTCGATAATTTCCCTGGATATTCTTACATCGTCCCTGTAGTCCTCGGCTGAAACCCACAGGCGCAGTATCTCAGCCCCGTTGCTCTTAATGACCTCCTGCGGAGCAACAACATTGCCGAGGGACTTGGACATCTTTTTACCCTGCCCGTCCACGGTAAAACCATGCGTGAGCACCGTCCTGTAGGGAGCTTTCCCTCTCGTGCCTGTTGAAGCGAGCAGAGAGCTCTGAAACCATCCCCTGTGCTGGTCGCTTCCCTCGAGATACATATCGGCAGGCCAGGAAAGCCTCTCGTCCGTCTCAAGGACAGCCGCGTGGCTGACACCGGAATCGAACCATACGTCGAGGATATCCATCTCCCTGGAAAAGGATGTTCCACCGCATTTCCCGCATCGGTATCCGGAAGGCAGGAACTCCCCGGGTTTTTTAGAAAACCATATGTCTGCGCCGTGTTTTTCGACAAGTGAAATAATATTCGACAGAATGTCATGGTCTGTGACAAACGCTTCGCAGTTGTCGCATCTGAGAATTGTGACAGGCACGCCCCATGCCCTCTGCCTCGACAGGCACCAGTCGGGCCTGTTAGTGACCATGCCGCGTATTCTGTCTCTGCCCCATCCGGGAATCCACGTTACTTTATCGATCTCGGAAAGCGATTTTTCTCTCAGGCCGTTTTTTTCCATCGAGATGAACCACTGTTGCGTTGCCCTGAAGATGACCGGTTTTTTACATCGCCAGCAGTGCGGATAGGAATGTGTGATTTTCTCTTCTTTTATGAGGGCGTTGTTGGCCTTGAGGATATCGATAATCTCCGCATTCGCCTTAAAAACGAATTTCCCCTGAAGAGGAGAATTCTGTTCAGTCCCGGAAAATCTGAATTTCCCATGGTCATCCACCGGCGCGTATATATCGAGACCGTATTTCAATCCGGTCTCATAGTCATCCTCGCCGTGGCCGGGTGCGATATGCACGATGCCTGTACCTTCTTCAAGGGATACGAATTCCGCCATGACCGCCCTTGATTTACGCCTGAAGAACGGATGGAGGACCTGCATGCCTTCGAGTTCCTTCCCCGGTTTCCTCAGTATTATATCGCCGGCAAGGCCGGCTTTCTCCCTGAGCGGACCGACCCTTCCTTCAGCGATAATATAAATTTCGCCGCCCTGTTCAATGGCTGCGTAATCAAAATCGGGATGAAAGGCGATCGCAAGGTTTGCCGGCAGAGTCCACGGAGTTGTTGTCCAGATGATTACAAATACATTCTTTTCCTTCAACTCCGGGAAAAACCTGTTTATGTTTTCCTCATCAAGCGCGAACTTGACGAATATGGATGGGGACTCTTTGTCGCCGTATTCGACTTCTGCTTCCGCAAGCGCAGTGACGCAGGAAGGGCACCAGTGCACCGGTTTTTTCCCTTTGTATACATTTCCGGCCTCTACGAATTTGCAGAACTCTCTTACAATAGTCGCTTCATATTCGTTCGACATCGTTAAATAAGGTCTGCCCCAATCGCCGAAGACACCGAGCCTTACGAATTCCTCCCTCTGGATGTCGACGAATTTCGCAGCATATTCTTTGCAGAGTCTTCTTTTTTCGAGGATATCAAGCCTGTCTTTGTTCTCGCCGAGGCTTTTGTCGACCTGGAGTTCAATAGGCAGGCCGTGACAGTCCCAGCCGGGTACATACGGAGAACAAAAACCCTTCATCGATTTGTACTTAATTATGATGTCCTTGAGAATTTTGTTCAGGGCATGGCCGATATGGATATGGCCGTTCGCATATGGAGGCCCGTCATGCAGGATATAGTGCCTGCCGTCCCTGTTCTTCTTCTGAAGCCTTCCGTATATCCTGTTTTCTTCCCAGAACCTGAGGATAATAGGCTCCCTCTGTGTAAGGTTCGCTTTCATCGGGAAGTCCGTCTGCGGGAGGTTCAGCGTGTCTTTATAGTCTTTTTTCATAGTTTATGGAACTCTGTTATTTTTATTCCGCTTTTTCCTTTTTCTGTGCTTCCCGGTCGGCGATGATCTTCTGCGTTAAATGGCTGGGCAGTTCCTCGTAGTGTGAAAATTCCATTGAATAGAGGCCCCTGCCTGAAGTCAGACTGGTCAACTGGTTTGCATAGGTCAGCATCTCGGACATCGGAACGAGAGCGTTTATCTTCTGGTTGCCTCCGGCCTGCGGTTCAACCCCCTGAACCCTGCCCCTTCTTGAATTCAGGTCCCCTATGACCGCTCCGAGCGTGTCGTCTGGAGTGATCACCTCGATCTTCATTATAGGCTCGATCAGGATAGGCTTTGCCTCCTGCACGGCCTTTCTCAGGGCCATGGACCCTGCGATTTTGAAGGCCATTTCAGAGGAGTCTACCGTATGGTAGGACCCGTCGTACAGGGAAATCTTCACATCAACCAATGGATATCCGGCAATAACTCCTTCTTTCATGGTTTCTACGACCCCTTTTTCGACTGCAGGCCTGTATTGCTGCGGAATCACGCCGCCGACAATCTTATCGGCAAATTCATATCCGCCGCCCCTCGGAAGCGGCTCTATCGCCAGCCAGCAATCTCCATATTGACCTCGGCCGCCCGACTGTTTTTTGTACCTTCCCTGCGCCTTCGCAGCAACCTTGATGGTCTCCCTGTACGGAACTTTCGGAGTCTTCATGACAACCTCGACTCCGAATTTTCTCTTCAGTCTGTCGAGGGTGACCTCAAGGTGGACCTGTCCCATACCCGAAAGGAGCATCTCTTTTGTCTCCTCGTCCCTCTGGAACTTCAGGGTCGGATCCTCTTCGAGGATTCTGTGCAGTCCTGTTCCTACCTTGTCTTCGTCGCCCTTGCTCTTCGGAGCTATTGCGTAAGAGATGATAGGATCGGAAAATTTCACCTTTTCAAAAAGGACGGGGTTTGCATCATCCGACAGGGTATCACCCGTATAGGTCTCCTTGAGCTTCGCCACAACCCCTATCTCGCCCGGCCCGATTACCTGCGTGGATATCTGCTTTTTACCCATCAGATAAAAGACCTGGCCGACCCTCTCCCTGGCGCCTGATGCCGTGTTCAATATGTTGGAATCCGCCCTGAGAGATCCGGAATAGACCCTGAATATGGACAGTCTCCCTGCAAACGGGTCGGCGATAGTCTTGAATACATATGCCGATAAAGGCTCTGCCGGGGAGGGTTTCCTTTCGACTTCCTTCCCGTCCCTGGGATTTATGCCTTTTACAGGCGATATCCGCGCCATTTCTTCAGGCGACGGGAGACAGAGAATTATCGTCTCCAGAAGCTGGGGGATGGAGATATTCCTGGTCGCCGATCCGCAAACCACAGGGATGAATCTTTTTGTCAATGACCCTTCTTTTACTCCCTTTATGATTTCGTCATCCGTCAGAGCGCCCCCTTCGAGGTACCTCTCGAGAAGCGCATCGTCGGACTCCGCAATCTTTTCCACGAGTTTTTTCCTGTACTCCTGAATCTCGTCCGCCATATCAGAAGGCATGTCGGCTTCCTGAGCTTTGCCGCTGTCGAAGGTAAGCGCCTTCATCTTTATCAGGTCGACAATCCCTCCGAAATTCTCGCCGGCGCCTATCGGCAATTGAAGAGGCAGCGCCTCTGTTGCAAAGGCGTTTTCGACTTCTCCGACGGCCCTGGCAAAATTGGCGTTGTCCTTGTCCATTTTATTTACGAAGATGATCCTCGGGATTTCGAATTCAGACGCGTATTTCCATATTTTCTGTGTTTCGGCCTTTACTCCGGAGATTGCGCTGACTATGACGACCGCTCCGTCGACTGCCCGCAGACAACCGCGCGTATCCTCAAGAAAGTTAATGAACCCGGGGGTGTCCGCGAGATTGACCCTGTACCCATTCCAGTTGCAGAATGTCAGGGACGACGTAATGGTGATCTTGCGGGCTATCTCTTCGGGCTCATAATCCGTGACAGTGGTTCCGTCCTCGACATTCCCGAGCCTGTCGATTGAACCGGAATCAAAAAGCATCGCCTCCACAAGCGAGGTTTTGCCTGCTCCGCCATGTGCGATAACAGCGACATTCCTTATCTTGCCGACTTCAATTGCCATAAATCCCCCTTTAGCAAAAAATTATGAAGGAATTATGAGGGACGAGCCGTGAAAGATGAAGATGGCATTTTCCATCCTTCCTGCTCAGTCTTTCATAATTTCATTCTTCGAGTATTTCCTCGATAACCGGCTTTATATTACCTTTTCCAGTGACCCCGGCGCTCCAGAGCCTGATGAGGAAAAAAGAAGCGGCAAAGGCGCCGAAGGCGAAAATAGCGGAAACAGTGTCCGGGGCGAACGTCTGAAGATAATGACTGAAGACCTCTTTGCCGAGAACCGCTCCGATGAGAAGGGCAAGGGCGGGGATGCCGTATACGATACCCGAACTCTTCAGGTATGAATACGGTTTCATCACTACCCTGACCTTCTGCCCAACATGAGCAGCAGCGGAATTGACGGCTTCTATCTCCATATATTGGTCATCCGGCCTGCATATTTTTAAGGAACAGCCCTCACAAGCGCTTTTTTTCGGGATACAGACTACTGCTGTCGGGCCTTTGATGCTCTTGATTACGCCCACCTCTTCCACAACTCTGAATTTTACCATATCAAGTCTTTAAAAGTCCCGATGAGCGGGATAATTTGACAAAATTGCCCCTCTTTGGATAGGTTATATCGAAAATCGCCTTGCTCATGAATATGTAGAATTAGAAAAAGGAGTTTATGGAAATCATTCGAATCCCGGGGGAGATGCAGGCTATGGCCGGGAAGATCCTCCATCAGGGGAAATCAATAGGTTTCGTCCCCACGATGGGCGCGCTTCACGAAGGGCATCTGAGTCTGGTGCGCAGGGCCCGCCGGGAGAATCATGTTACGGCTGTGAGTATATTCGTGAATCCCATGCAGTTCGGCCCCTCGGAGGATTTTTATAACTACCCGAGGGATATCGACGGAGATGCGGAGAAACTTCGCAGGGAAGAAGTGGGTATCCTCTTTATGCCGGACAGTTCTCTCATGTACCCTGAGGGGTTTTCGACTTGCGTGGATGTTGAGGGCATATCAGGCCGGCTTTGCGGGGCTTTCAGGCCGGGGCATTTCAGGGGGGTGGCAACAGTGGTGGCGAAGCTCCTTAATATTGTTAAACCCGCAAGGGCATATTTCGGACAGAAGGACTTTCAGCAGACCGTTGTGATTAGGCAGATGGCAAGAGACCTCGACATGGATACCGCAATAGTAGTGTGTCCGACTGTAAGGGAGAGTGACGGCCTTGCGATGAGTTCGAGAAACGCCTATCTCAGCGAACGGGAAAGAGAGGCGGCAGCGGTTATTTTCCGGTCTCTTGCCGGGGCTTCCGGTTTGATCGAATCTGGTATAATAAACGTAGAGCGTATCAAGGGGTTCATGCATGAGAAAATAGCGGCTGAGCCCGCGGTTTCCGGCATCGATTATGCCGGTGTCTACGACCCCGCAACCCTTGAAGAGCCTGCTGCGACAAGAGACGAGATATTGCTTGCAGTGGCGGTGAGGATCGGCGGCACAAGGCTCATCGACAATATGCTCGTCAGTCTGAGGAAAGAGAGGTAACCGGATGTTCCAGAGAGTCCATATACAGATACTTGACAACCCTACGGAGGGCATCCTCTTTGATGATAACAGCACTGAAGTTTCAGGCACGAACAGGGTGCTTTCGGACGAACTCTCGCAGGAGATGAATTATTTCTATCCTTCTTCGGTCTGCGTTGAATATGTCGATCTGTTCATGAACGGAGAGGAAGAGTTTGACGATATCAAGGAACTCCTCAGGATGGGAGCGCTGAATACGCCTGTCATTCTTATAAACGGTGTGCTTAAGATACACGGCGGGATACCCGCTTCAGTGATACGAAGAGAAGTGGAAAAACTCCTGTCCTCAGGACCGATACACTAACGGCAGCAAGAAGTAAATAGTAATTAAGTAGTCAGTAGTTTCTCTCTCACTGTTTAACTATCTTACTTTCCGAGCAGTTTCGCCACTGTCGGGAACAAACCGATATCCGTATGCGGGAGGAAAAGGGCGGACATGTATTCGTCCATGAACCTCCGCGATACGGAGAGTTCGATATTGGTCATCTTGCGGGCTATCTCCTCAGCCTCTTTTCTCATCCCTTCGGAGAGAAGGCACAAATATGCTCCGGCGATGGAGGTGTTGCCGAGGAACCTGTATTTTTCCCGCGGGATATCGGGCAGCATGCCGATGGTGATCGCCTTATCGACATTCAGGTAATTGCCGAACCCGCCTGCGATGCAGACATTTTCTATATCATGGATTGTCAGTCCTACCTTCCTCAGAAGCAGCGAGATCCCCGCATAAATCGCAGCCTTTGACCTTATGATATTCTCGATATCGACCCCGGTAAGGACAATATCCCTCTGATTATCGCTGAAAAAAAGGAATTCAGGACCTTCAAACCCCTTCCTGACCCTTTTAGTATCGATACTATCGACAAACTTTCCCTTCTGGTCTATAACGCCTGTCAGGAACATCTCTGTGACGGCGTCGATCATGCCCGAGCCGCATATGCCTGCCGGTTTGCTGTTGCCGATGACTCCAAGCGACGGCTCGAACGTTACGGGATCGATCCTGAGCGATTCTACTGCTCCTTCAGTCGCCCTCATGCCGTGTCTTATGCCGCTCCCCTCGAAACAGGGTCCGGCGGAGCATGCAGCGGTCACAAGCCATTCGTTGTTGCCGATTACGATTTCTCCGTTTGTGCCGATATCTATGAAAAGCGATATCCCGCTCTTTCTGTGCATTTCCGAGGCAAGGACGCCTGCGACGATATCTCCGCCGACATAACTCGCAATGCATGGTACCGTATATAACGGCGCCTGTCTGTTGATTGTTATCCCTGCGTCCCCTGCTTTCCATAAAGGAAAGGCGTTCAGAGTCGGAGTGTAGGGCTCTTCCCTGATGTACCCGGGGTTCAGTCCCCAGAATATATGCATCATGGTCGTATTGCCTGCAACGACCGCGGTCTCTACAGCTTCGGCCTTTATATCGTGCCGCTCAAGCATCGGCACCATGAGGTTATTGACATTGTTTATAACGGCCTCCCGGAGTTCTTGCAGTCCGCCCCCTTCTGTTGCAAATATTATCCTCGTAATCACATCGTCTCCGTACCGTATCTGAGAATTGTACGTTGAGCCTACATCAACGACACTGCCTTCAAGGAGATTTATCAGGTACACGACGATAGTCGTTGTCCCTATATCTGCTGCAATTCCGTACCGGGGTTTTTCCTCGAGAGGTGATATGAAAAGGGCTCCGGGCCCGTCGGTGAAAGCAAGATCGATTTTCCATACGGCTTCCCTGAGAGATTGGGCCAGCGATGCGACGAAGGCATGAGGAAAGCTCATCCCCTTCAGTCCCTTTTCTTCGGCAGCCTTTTCAAGGCGTTCGAGGTCTCCGGTGTTATTTTCGATTGAGGGTGGCGCGAGTTCAAGCGGGATATGTTTCACGAGCGGCGAAATCCGGCCGTCCAGCGAACGGAAAAGTCCTGTGAGGTCTTTTGCCCTCGAAATCTCTATGATATCGCCTACCACAAGCAGAGACTCTTTCGGGATATCGATGAAGACGTCTCCCCCGGGAAACGTCTGGCAGGCGAGCGCAATCCCGGATTCCCTCTCATGCGGTTCCAGCCTGCCTGCCATACCTGTGCTGTAGTTTCCGGCAACTATCTTAATGCGGCACTTGCCGCATGTTCCTTTGCCGCCGCATGAGGAGACCAGGTAAACTCCCTGCTTTTTTAATGCCTGGAGTATGCTTTCGCCTGCCGTGAAATCGAACGTCCGGCCTGTGGATAATCTGATCAGCATTTTACTGCCCTTATTCTACCATAAGAAAGACATGCTCATAAGACGGCATGAATATATATTATCATCCCGGTAATTTAGGAAATATTTTTGATATAATGGAATAAGTCATTTTGTGATTAGTCACCATTACTTAAAAGGGAGGTAAACGACATGGCGGTAAAGAAATCAGCGACAAAGAAGGCAGCTCCAAAAAAGGCGGCGGCAAAAAAACCGACCAGGACAGCGGGCAGGAAGAAAGGCATGAAGAAAGGAGACAAGTACGTCTGTAACGTGTGCGGACTGGTTTTATCGGTCGATACAGCCTGCGGTTGTGTGGAAAGCTGTGATATTATCTGCTGCGACAAACCGATGAAGTCAAAAAAATAGTGAAGTCCCTTTCATAGTTCGTAAATAGTGAATATGTATAAATTGCCTTTGCTGTCACCCTGAACTTGTTTCAGGGTCTTGTAAACGATTGAAACTCCGAGATGCTGAAATAAATTCAGCATGACAAATATGAGTTAATACACAGACACTAAATGGAGTCTATCCATGAAGTCTGTATTTGTCATTGTCCGGCTTGACCGGATAATCCATAAGTTTTTGAAAACACCGGATTCCCCTATCAAGTCGGGGAATGACGGATAACATTATTCTTAGTTTTTTATGGACAGTCATTAAAATATAGGATAAGAGGTTTCAGTGTATGCTGATTGTTCAGAAATACGGCGGCACGTCCGTCGGGAGCATTGAAAGAATTATGGCTGTCGCAAAACGTGTTGCAGAAGCAAAGAAACAGGGCAACGATGTTGTTGTCATCGTCTCCGCAATGTCGGGCGAGACAGATAAACTTATCGGTCTTGCAAGCCGGATATCCCGGGACCCGGAAGGACGCGAGATGGACCTTTTGCTCTCATCGGGAGAGCGGACAAGCGCTGCACTTACCGCGATGGCGATACACGAACTGGGCTTCCCGGCCATGTCGTTTACCGGAAGGCAGGCCGGGATCATTACCAATTCACTCCACACTGAGGCAAAGATAGAAAAAATCACCGGCGGTTTGGCAATAAAGGCTTTGAAAAAAGGGGTTATCCCGGTCATTGCAGGGTTTCAGGGCATCACGGAAACTTCCGAGGTGACGACCCTGGGGAGGGGTGGCTCCGATCTGACTGCTGTCGCAGTGGCGGCAGCTCTCGGCGCGGATCTCTGTGAAATCTACACCGATGTCGACGGCGTCTATACCACCGACCCTGATATTGTCCCGGAGGCGAAGAAACTCGGGAAGATTTCATATGACGAAATGCTCGAACTGGCGAGCCTCGGAGCAAAGGTCCTGCAGACAAGGTCGGTAGAATTTGCAAAGAAATACGGAGTCCCCGTCGTAGTGAGGTCGAGTTTCAACAACAATCCAGGCACACTCGTCGTCAAGGAGGATAAGGATATGGAGAAGGTTGTGGTATCCGGAGTTGCCTATGATAAAAACCAGGCGAAAATTACTGTGGTCGCGGTGCCCGATAAGCCCGGAGTAGCGGCAAAACTCTTCGATGCGATCGCAGGGGCGAATATCGTTGTCGACATTATCGTTCAGAACATAAGCAGCGATGGAAAGGCCACCGATATATCCTTTACAGTGGCGAAGGCCGACAGCGGAAAGGCCCTCAGGATCACCGAAGACATTGTCAGGGAACTCGGCGCCGAAGAAGTTAAGATGAGGGAAGATATCGCAAAGGTATCTGTTATCGGCGTGGGCATGAGGACGCATTCGGGAGTGGCGGCAAAGATGTTCGGGACACTTGCAAAGCACAATATCAACATCATGATGATAAGCACCTCAGAAATCAAGGTATCGTGCATTATCGATTCAAAATATACGGAGCTTGCAGTACGGGTGCTCCATGACGCTTTCGGCCTCGGGGAAAAAAGAGGAAAAAGCGGGCGGAAAAAAGGCGGCTGACATGAAACTCATTGACGGGGAATGAACATGCGCAGGATTGAGATTTATGATACGACATTGAGGGACGGCGCCCAGGCAGAAGACATCTCGTTTTCTGTCGAGGACAAACTCCGTATCACCGAGAAACTGGACGAACTCGGTGTGCATTATATAGAGGGCGGCTGGCCGGGCTCTAATCCGAAAGATCTGGAATATTTCAAGAAAGTGAAGAAGCTCAAACTCGACGGGTTGAAAGTTGTCGCATTCGGCAGTACGCACAGGCCGAAATACAAGGCAGGCGACGACGTTATTTTCAAATCACTGCTCGACTCGAAGACCCGGATCATTACTATTTTCGGAAAGACCTGGGATTTCCATGTCAAAGAGGCATTGAAGATATCGCTGCAGGAAAACCTGGATATCATTCACGACTCGATCACCTATCTCAAAAAGCGTGTCGAAACGGTTTTTTTTGATGCAGAACACTTTTTCGACGGATATAAGGATAACCCGCAATATGCGCTGAAGTGCCTGATGACTGCACAGGATGCAGGGGCTGACTGCATTATCCCCTGTGATACGAACGGCGGAACACTCCCCGGCGATGTGCGGACGATATTCAGGGAGATCGTGAAAAAAATGCGGACTCCACTCGGAATCCATGCTCATAACGACTCGGAATGTGCAGTGGCAAATTCCATCGTTGCGGTTGAAAGCGGCGCATCACACGTGCAGGGCACTGTCAATGGATTCGGCGAACGGTGCGGCAATGCCAATTTATGCTCGATAATCCCCAGCCTGCAGATCAAGCTCGGCATGAAATGTATCGATCCCGGGCATTTGACGAGGTTGAGGGATGTGGCGAGGTTTGTGAATGAGATAGCCAATATGAGGCATTTCAAACGGCAGCCTTTTGTCGGCGACAGCGCCTTTGCGCATAAGGCCGGAATCCATGTCAGCGCCATAAGGAAAAGACCCGAAACATACGAACACATCAGGCCTGAGCTGGTCGGCAATGCCCAGAGGGTCCTGATATCGGACCTTGCCGGGAAGAGCAATATATTGCGCAAGGCCGAGGAATTCGGAATACGTCTCGATGCCGGCTCTCCGCAGGTGCAGGATATCGTTACTACACTGAAGAAGCTCGAAAACGAAGGGTTCCAGTTCGAGGCAGCCGAGGCGTCCTTCGAGCTCCTGATGAAAAAGGCTCTCGGCCTTCACAAGAGATTTTTTGATCTTATCGGGTTCAGGATTATAGTCGAAAAGCGGAAGGAGGGAGAAGAGGCGATCAGCGAGGCGACCATCATGGTGAAGGTCGGCGGCCGGATCGAACACACTGCTGCAACGGGAAGAGGGCCTGTCAATGCGATCGACAATGCTTTGCGGAAGGCCCTCGATAAGTTCTATCCGAAGCTCAAGGACATAAAACTGCACGACTACAAGGTGCGGGTTCTCACCGCAGGCAGGGGGACCTCTGCAAAGGTCAGAGTGCTCGTTGAATCCGGAGACGAAGAGGAGAAGTGGGGTACTGTCGGGGTTTCCGAGAACATCATCGAGGCATCCTACCAGGCGCTCGTTGACAGCATAGAATACAAACTGCTCAAAGAGGAGAACGAATACCCCATATGATAGTCCTCGGAGGAGGACCTGCCGGACTCGCAGTCGGATACTATGCCAGGAAATACGGTATCCCTTTCACGGTATTTGAAGCATCTGACCGGACAGGAGGCAACTGTATCACGTTCACTCACGGTAAATTCCGCTTTGATTCCGGGGCCCATCGTTTTCATGACAAGGCGCATGAGGTGACTGCTGAAATGCAGGGCCTTCTTGATGGAGACTTCGAAAAAATTGATGCGCCGAGTTCCATCTTCTTCAGGGGGAGATTTATAGACTTTCCCCTGTCTCCCCTCAACCTCATGAGTAAACTCGGGCTGCCGGCTTTTTTCAGGGCCGGCCTTCAACTGCTTGCTGCAAGAGTTTCCCGCAAAGGGAAAAACGAAAGCTTCGAGGATTTCGCCGTACATACTTACGGAAAAAGCATCGCCGAGTTTTTTCTCCTCGGGTATTCCGAAAAACTCTGGGGCCTTCCATCGGGCAGGCTCTCACCTGCGATTGCGGGAAACAGGATGAAGGGTCTCGACCTGAAAGTCTTTGTCAAGGAAGCCGTTCTGGGACGCAAGGCAAAGACAGAGCACCTTGACGGCGCTTTTTATTACCCTTCCAGGGGAATAGGAACCATTCCGGAGAAGCTTGCCTCATTCTGCGGGGAAGAAGGTATCAGAAAGAATGCGAGGGTAACAAGAATCATCCACGACAAAAAACGGATCCGGGCCGTCGAGCTGAACGGCGAAGAAATAATCGGGACGGATTTCGTAGTGAGCACACTCCCCCTGGACCTTTTTTTGCGTATGATGGACCCGCTGCCGGGAAGGGATATCCTTCGGCTTTCGAGGTCCCTGCGTTACCGGAGTATCATCCTGACCGCTTTTTTCCTGGATAAAGAACTGGTTTCTGAGAACGCTTCGATCTATTTCCCGGACCCGGACATTCTCTTTACAAGGATTCACGAGCCGAAAAACAGGAGCAAAAAAATGTCTCCGGCCGGAAAGACTTCTCTGGTCGTTGAAATCCCGTGCCAGTTGGATGATGCGGTATGGAAGATGCCTGACGACCGGCTGATCCTGTCTGTCCGTTCGAAGCTGATACAGGCGGGCCTTATGAGCAAAAACGAAATCATCGGCTCCGTTGTGAAGAGGATGCCCTACGCATACCCTGTGCTTGAGATTGATTTTGAAGAGAAACTCCGGCCTGTCAGGGGTTTCCTCAACGATTTCCATAACCTCAGTTTTTCAGGACGAAACGGGAGGTTCGTTTACGGACATATCCATAACATGATGAAGATGGGAAGTGAGATTGTCGAAGAATACCGTTTAAAAAACATCAATGTGTCGCGGTATGAATTCCAAAAGTAACTCGTCAGTTTGAGGATATTTATATCGCTTTTATTTCTTTTAACAGTTCGCCGAGGAGTTCTTCCTCGCTGAGGGTCTTTATAATTTCTCCCTTTTTGAAAAGGATCCCCCTGCCTCCGGAGCCTGCTATCCCGACATCAGCCTCCCTTGCTTCGCCGGGGCCGTTTACCACACATCCCATGACAGCGACGGTGATCGGTTTATCGAGGTATTTGACCTTGTTCTCGACTTTTGCCACAAGCTTCTTCATATCGATCCTGCACCTTCCGCATGTCGGGCACGACACGATGTTTACACCCTTTTGCCTCAGACCGAGCGAAGCGAGTATGGCATACGCCACACGCACTTCTTCGCGGGGATCTGCGGTGAGGGATACCCTGACAGTGTCGCCGATGCCTTCAGACAGAAGAATGCCGATACCTACAGAGCTTTTTACAATGCCGGTCGAAGGAGGCCCTGCCTCGGATATCCCGATGTGGAGGGGATAATCGTATTGCTTCGAAAATAACCTGTATGCGCCGACCGTCTTCAGGACATCCGAAGCTTTGAGTGAAACCTTGATATCCCGGAACCCGAGGTCTTCGAGTATCTGTATATGCTTTCCGGCGCTTTCAACAAGGGCGGCAGGAGTCGGATGCCCGTATTTGCGGAGGAGGTCTTTTTCGAGCGACCCGGCATTTACGCCTATACGTATCGGGATGCCCTTGTCTGCGGCGGCTCTGACTACTTCCCCGACCTTCCAGCGGGCGCCTATGTTGCCGGGGTTGATCCTGAGGCCGTCGATCCCCTGCCGTATCGCCTCGAGGGCGAGCCGCCAGTCAAAGTGTATGTCGGCGATCATCGGGATGCGTACGGCTTTCTTTATCGTATTCAGCGTTTTTGCCGCGCTCATATCGGGCACTGCGAGCCTGATAATTTCACAGCCCGAAGATTCGAGGGCTCTGATCTGTTTAACCGTCGATGCGGCGTCAGCGGTATCCGTCTTTGTCATAGATTGAACTACAACCGGATTTCTGCCGCCGACAGGAACATCGCCCACATGGATTGTCCTGGTTTTTTTACGAGTCTTCATCATCCGGAATATCTTTGTCAATTTTGTCCTCATATGTTTCCTGATTTTTTTTCTTTTCCCGGTAAGCTCTTACCGCGGCCTGGTGCTCTGCCAGGCTAACGGAAAACTTGTGGGTCCCGTCGTTGTTGGATACAAAATAAATGTAGGGTACGTCCGCGGGATAAAGCGCCGCCATGATCGATTTTATGCCGGGCGATGCGATGGGCCCCGGCGGGAGACCTCTGACGACATAAGTATTGTACGGACTTTTCCTTTTCAGGTCGCTTAGCATTATTTTTTCCCTGGAACTCTTTATTCCATAAATAGCGGTCGGGTCGGCCTGCAAAGGGATTCTTTTTTTCAGTCTGTTGTGATAGACCGCTGAGATCAAAGCCCTTTCATCGTCCGTAACAGCCTCTTTTTCTATGATGGACGCCAGCGTCAATATTTCTCTCTCCGAAAAACCGAGTTCTTCCATCCTTTCCATCATTTCGAACGATAATCTTCCCCTCAGATTGTTTACCATCATCGCTATTGCTTCCCGGGGTTCCATCCCCTTCGGGATCCTGTAGGTGTCGGGAAAAAGATAACCTTCCACAGAGGGGCTGTCAATATCGTTGGTGTAAAGGAATTTTTCATCAGATGCAAGCGACAGGAAATCCTCTCTTGAAACAATGCCCTTGTCCGACAACTTGTCCGCAATCTCCCGGAGGGAATCTCCCTCGGTAACAGTAACCGCATATTCTATGATCTGCCCGTCCTTCAATACTCTCAGGAGGTCAAGCGCATTCATTGACCTGTAGATGGAGTAGTATCCGGCCCTTATCCTTCTGTCCAAACCGGTAATTCTGCCTATAAGGAGGAAAAAATTGTTATCCCGGATAATCCCTTCCCGGCTGAAAATTTCGACTGCCTGCCTGAACGTCGCGCCTTTCGGAATCTGAATTTCTATTGTTTTGTTGCCGACAGGCAGAGGAGAGAATATCTGAACCGCAATATAGACCGCAAAAGTGAGCGCAATGCCCGCACATGCAATTATTATGTTTTTTTTCATAGTCTTTAGAATGACAAAAGTTTCAATACATAGTCAAATTCGCCGAAAATAACGGGGGGTAATCCGGTTGAAGGATTACCCCCCGTTTATTCAGGCCGATTATCGATGAACGGCTACCGGCTGTTTTTTAGTACATTCCGCCCATTCCGCCGCCTGGAGGCATTGCAGGTTCAGGCTTTTCCTCCGGGATGTCCGTGATCATGACCGAGGTGGTCAGCATCAGGGCTGCAACAGATGCCGCGTTCTGAAGCGCGTAGCGAGTGACCTTGGTAGGGTCGATGATGCCTGCCTTGATCATATCGACATACTCTTCCTTATCCGCATCGAACCCGTAGTTCACCTCTTTGGAGTGCTTCACTTTTTCGACTATTACGCAGCCTTCGAGTCCAGTATTGTTCACTATCTGCCTGATCGGCTCTTCGAGTGCCCTTTTCACTATTTCGACCCCGATCTGCTGCTCGTTGTCGAGCTTGAGGGCTTTGAGGGCTGGGAGACATCTGAGGAGCGCAACGCCTCCGCCGGGGATGATGCCTTCTTCCACGGCAGCTCTTGTCGCATTGAGGGCGTCCTCAACTCTCGCCTTCTTCTCCTTCATCTCGGTTTCTGTGGCAGCGCCTACGTTGATGACGGCCACCCCGCCTACGAGCTTTGCAAGCCTTTCCTGGAGTTTCTCTCTGTCGTAATCGGATGTCGTCTCCTCTACCTGTGTTTTCAGTTGTTTCACCCGTCCCTGAATCTTCTGCTGGTCTCCGGCGCCTTCAACAATAGTGGTATTTTCCTTGTCGATGTTTATCTTCTTCGCCCTTCCGAGGTCGGTCACCTTTATGCTTTCGAGCTTGATGCCGAGGTCTTCCGAAATTACGGTGCCGCCGGTCAGGACCGCAATATCCTCGAGCATTGCCTTGCGCCTCTCGCCGAACCCCGGCGCTTTGACTGCGCAAACCTGGATCGTACCGCGGAGTTTGTTTACAACGAGCGTTGCGAGGGCTTCGCCTTCCACCTCTTCAGCAAGGATCAGGAGGGGCTTGCCCATTTTTGCGGTCTGCTCGAGTATCGGGAGCAGGTCTTTCATGCTGGAGATCTTTTTCTCATGGATGAGAATGAAGGCGTCTTCGAGGACGCATTCCATCCTTTCGGGATCGGTTATGAAATATGGCGATATATAGCCCCTGTCAAACTGCATGCCCTCAACGACATCGAGCGTCGTCGCCATACTCTTGGCTTCTTCGACCGTGATGACACCGTCTTTGCCGACTTTGTCCATTGCCTCTGCAATCAACTCGCCGATGGATGCATCGTTATTCGCAGAGATTGTGCCGACCTGTGCGATCTCTTTCTTGTCCTGCACTGGCTTGCTGAGTTTTTTGAGTTCCTCAACCACGACCTCCACTGTTTTCTCGATCCCCCTCTTGATGTCCATGGGGCTTGCGCCTGCGACAACGTTCTTCATGCCTTCCCTGTATATGGCATGTGCAAGTACCGTTGCCGTTGTCGTGCCGTCACCCGCCGTATCAGATGTCTTCGAAGCAACTTCTCTGACAAGCTGGGCGCCCATGTTTTCCCACGGGTCTTTCAGTTCGATCTCTTTTGCGACGGTAACGCCGTCCTTTGTTATCGTAGGCGCGCCGTATTTTTTGTCGAGTATCGCGTTCCTTCCTTTTGGTCCTAATGTTGCCTTCACTGCATCGGTCAGCATGCTTACGCCCTTGAGTATCGCGCTTCGTGCCGCCTCATCGAAAAGTAACTGCTTTGCCATTAATAAACCCTCCTTTTATATTTTAAGTTGCTGTTATTCGACTATTCCCAGAATGTCTTCTTCCCTTATGATCAGGTACTCTTCATCATCAATCCTGATCTTCGATCCCGAATACTTGTCGAAGAGAATGGTATCTCCAACCTTTACCTCCATAGGCTGATGCTTGCCGTCGTCGGTTACCTTGCCGGAGCCGATTGCGACGATCGTGCCTTTCTGCGGTTTTTCCTTTGCCGTGTCGGGAATGTAAAGGCCTCCCGCAGTTTTTTCCTCCTCTGAAGAAAACTTCACAAATACCCTGTCTCTGAGCGGTTTAAATTTCATAAACTACTCTCCTTTCTTTTGAAATAGATTTTTATTTTTGTTAGCACTCGAAGTCAGTGAGTGCTAATATAATCTTAATGGGTTAATGATGGCAAGGTTTCTTATGGCGGATAAAGGCGAAATAATGCCAAATAGGTTTGAAAATCTTTAAATTTCTTTTATTTCCTAAGATTTTGGATTATAAAGACCTTTTCTTTTTCTCGATAAACGCTCTCAAGGTATCTTTGAAGAAATCACCCTGTGTCCGAACTTCCTCCGCTATCCTGTTTTCATAAAGCTTGATGCCCTCTCTCAGTTCCAGGGCGAAAACCGAAGAAAACGTATCATTCTTAATGGAGGCGTCTGCTTTTGCAATGTTATACAAATAAATGTCCGATATGATTGTACGCGCAAGCCTCTTGGCACGCTCGATTCTTTCATCAGGTGCGGGTTTCGGCATTGTCTCCTGGGGAATAACCCGGGTCTCCGGCTTCTGCTCTGTTTTCTGTGACGGCCCCGGTTCAGGTTCAGGTCTCTGCGGAAGTTGTTTTTCCGGCGCTTTTTCGACTTTTTCTTCCTGTCTCTCCGGTGCTGCGCCTTTCAGCACGTTAATTGAGTTTATAAGGGTGTCGTGTATCCGGTGCTCCTCGATATAGTCATCGGCCTCGTACAGGGATGTGGGCTCTCGCCTGTATCTTATTTTGTCGTAAGGAGAACTGACAAGAATGAATTTCATACCTTTTGTTTCAGGCCTGCCTTTAAGGCGCTTGCATACTTCAAACCCGAAAATTTTCGGAAGGCCCACCTCAACGATTGCGACGAAAGGCAGTTCCTTAACTGCCTTTACCATTGCCTCTATCCCGTCGGAAGCAGCAACCGTATGATAACCGTTGTCATGGAGCAAAGAGGTTATTTCGTTCATGACAGCCGGATTGGAATGAGCCACAATTATTTTGACGTTGTCTACGGGTCGTTCGGTCGCCGGGGCCGGTTTTTTTACAAGCAGGGACGTACTGCATTTGGGACATTTAAACCTCGATCCCCCGGCCGTCAGTTTTTCTTCAGCGACCTTCAGTCTCGTCTTACATTTCGGGCATATTACAACCACTGTCTGTTCCCCCTTGGCAGCAGGAGTTTTATCGCTGCAAGACCCGTGAGGAATCCACCGATATGGGCGAACCATGCAACACCGCCTCCCCCATGAGGTCCTGAACTCAGCATGCCGTTAATGAATTGTATAATAGCCCAAAATACTATAACTATCAAGGCTGGAATCCTGACAGTGGTTACGAAAAAACCGAAAAACAGCAATGTATGAACATTGGCCCTCGGAAAAAGCAGAACGTATGCTCCCAAAATACCCGAGACAGCTCCGCTCGCACCGATCATGGGCGTCATGGAGTCCGGGTTTATGAGGGTATGGCTGTAAGCGGCGGCAACGCCGCACAAAAGGTAGAAGAAAATAAACCTCATATGACCTAGGCGGTCCTCGATATTGTTGCCGAATATCCATAAATAGAGCATGTTGCCGCCGAGGTGAAAAAGGCCGCCGTGCATGAACATGGAGGAAAAGAGTGTCAACACCGGCGGGATCGGCTGTTGTGATTCGAACGTCAAAAGGAAGTGGGGGATTGCGCCATATGAATAAGCGACCTCTCTCATGCCGGAATGGGAGGTCAACTGCAGCACAAATATGAATATATTAGCTGCGATAATCCCGATTGTAACAAGCGGAAATATTGACGTGGGATTATCGTCCTTATAAGGGATCACGCGTTATTCCTCAATTATCCGAAGCGCTGAAATGCAATACTCTAATTAGTGTCTGTCCATAAAGAACGATTCCGATAAAAAGTCGTCATTCTCGCGAAGGCGGGAATCCATTTTTTTTCAATGCCTTATGGATCCCCCGGTCAAGCCGGGGGATGACAAACCCTGAGTTTGTGGACAGACACTCATTATACGGCAAAGGCATGTAAGTGTCAAAAAAATATCGGAAATTCGTGCTTGCATTCTGGTAATTAGATATGCTATAACGTTACGGTCATAATAACACAGGAAGAATTTAAGGGGGGTAGGGGTATATGAATAGTAAAAAATTCATTGCAATATTTTTGTTCGTATCATTCATGATTTTCCCCATATGCGTTAACACTGCGAAAGGCGCTGTTTCCAGGGACGCTAAATTGTGCCTTGCGTGCCACGCGGATCAGACATTAACCAAAAAGCTTCAGGATAAATCAAAGCTCTCCTTATATATAAATGAAAGCGAATTTGCAGCCTCTGTCCACGTAAAGACAGGCTGTTCCGGATGCCATCGTGACATCTCTTTGGACAATCATCCTGTAGTGAAGAAAATCACGAGTAAAAGAAATTACATGATACAGCAGTCCGGAAAATGTTCGGTATGTCATACCGCCGAGGAGCTCGACAAGAGACAGCCTATCCACAGATCTTTGGCTGCCAAAGGTACCTGTGTTGAATGCCACGGCTCGCATTATATCAGGGCAATGGCGGTCGAGAAAATCGGAATAAAGGAAAATCAGTACTGCATCACGTGTCACCGGAACAGAATCAGCATGACCATGAAAAACCGCGAAACTCTCTCTGTATATGTGGATGAGTCGGTCATTAAAAACTCTGTGCACGGAAAGCTTCAATGCACGGAATGCCACACCGGTTTTTCAAAGACTTCACACCCGATGAGATCCTTTGACAGTGTTCGCGATTACTCTGTGATTACCTCGGAAATCTGCTGGAAATGCCATGCGGATGCATACAAACTGTACGAGGCAAGCGTCCATAATGAGCAGTTGAAAGCCGGCAATATGAAAGCGCCCGCCTGCACAGACTGCCACGGCTCGCATTCTGCGGTGAGTGCAAAGAAGGATAGGAGTATCGGGTTGACTTCCTGCAATAAGTGCCACAGAGATATGAGTCCTTCATTTGAGGCGAGTATCCATGGAAAGGCGTTGAAGAAGGGAAATAAGGATGCGCCGGTATGCTCTTCATGCCACAATGCTCACGATGTCGAATCCACTGCCGCGACGACAAAAATCAAAGCCGGATGCCTTAAGTGTCATAAAGACGCTGCAAAGGTACACAGCAAGTGGCTTAAGAATCCTCCGATAACATTGCCCACATTTGCAGAGGCCCATTTCGATGTGGTTTCCTGTGCCGCATGCCATGCCTCCGGCGGGGAGCGCGGCATTTATCTGAGCCTCTATAACAGGAGAACAAATAAACCGCTGACGGAACAGGAGCTTACGAACCTGTTCGGAACGGACTCAGCGGGACTGACGGCTAAAATGGATTCGAACGTGGACGGCGTCATCGATGCGAAAGAGGTATGGGACATCTTCCATGATTTGTTCAATAAGGGCGTGATCGCTATTTTCATGGGGAAGATGGATGTGCGCACCGCTGAACAGGCCCACATGATAGGTGCGAAGGAAGAGGGGATAAAAGATTGCGGGAAATGCCACCATCCGGAGGCGGAGTTCTTCAAGAATGTATTCGTTGTGATGAAGGAAGATGAAGGCAATCCGGTCTTGCTTGACGCAAAAAGGGATGTCCTCAATTCCGTTTATTCCATACTGCCGATAAGTAAGTTTTATGCCATCGGAAGCAGCAGTATAAAGCTTTTGGATATCCTCTTCATAGTCGCTTTAATCGGCGGGATTGCGGTACCGATCGGACATATTTCTTTTAGAATCATCACTTCGCCGATCAGGGCTTTGAGAAGAATGGGGAAGGGAGGGAAAAAATAATGGAAAGGATCCATCTTCATGCGTTACCTGTAAGGATTTGGCACTGGGTTAACCTGGCGGCTTTTATTATCCTGATAGTGACAGGCGCACAGATAAAAATGGGGGATAAGATAAATCTATTTTCATTCGAGACCGCTGTTGACGTCCATAGCTGGCTGGGGTTCATACTGATAGCGAATTACTTCATATGGCTTGTATATTACCTTGTAACAAGAAACATTAAAATCTATATCCCGCCGCTCCATCATCCGGTCGAGTTCGCCAAAAAGGCTCTCACACAGGCAAAATTCTACGGGTGGGGCATAATGGTCGGGGATGACAACCCGCATCACCCCACGTTTTATAACAAGTTTAATCCCATGCAGCAGGTTTCGTACCTGATGATCATGGTCCTGCTTATACCTTTGCAGCTGATAACCGGCCTTTTTCTCTGGGACCCGCACCTGTTCGGTCCGGGGGTGAACCTCATCGGAGGAATCCGGATTGCGGACCTTATCCACGTCGGCCTCTGGATCTTCTTCAGCGCCTTTATGATCGTGCATTTCTACCTCGCTACGCTCGGGCATACTCCCATGGCCCATATCATCGCGATGTTTAAGGGTTATGAGGAAGTACACGAGGAGCACGGTCATGGACATGACGAGGGGCACGATGAAGGGCAAGGGAACGTCCATGCCGAAGAACACGGGCACAGCCACTGATTAGTCGGAAGAATTATTGATATTGGAAAAGCGGGGATCCAAAGCCCCGCTTTTTTTGTGATGACAACAAAATTGCCTCAATACTTCACATGCGATCAAGAAAGATAGCAACTATAGCCGTCGAAAAGAAGAATGCGACTCAGAAAATATCCGAATTATCCGCCTTGATTACTCTTCTCAAAAGAAGGAAAATGGATACAGTAGTCGAAATAGGTACGGCAAAGGGAGGAACACTTTATACATGGTGTAAAATTTCCCGACCTGACGCATTGATAGTAAGCATAGATATGCCCGGCGGACCCTTCGGCGGCGGGTATACATTAAATGATGTCAGAAAATTCAGAAAATATAAAAGAATAAAGCAGAAACTCTATTTTCTCAGAGAAGATTCGCACAAACAGACTACAAAAAAGAGATTGATGGAAATATTAAAGGGAAGGGATATAGATTTCTTGATGATAGACGGAGATCACAGCTACAGAGGCGTAAAAAAAGACTTCCAATTATATTCGCCGTTGGTAAAACAAAATGGTCTCATTGTATTCCATGATATCCTTTTTCATCCGAAAGTCCCGAAATGCAAGGTGGAAAAATTCTGGAATGAAATTAAAACCCGTTTTAAATACATAGAATTCATTGATAAAAAAGATGATCGCGGTTGGGGGCAATGGGGCGGAATTGGCGTGATCTGTTATCAGACTTTATAGACCGAAAGGAAGAAGTCCTCTTTTTCATGCAGTAGTGTTACAGACCGTGAAAGCTCTGTAACGGTGAATTGCAGTATCTCTTCCGGCTTGACATAAAAGAGTTCCACACTTCTCTGTGGGGTGTAGTATGTGAGGAAGTTTACATGCAAGGCTTCTCCGCATAACGCGAAAAGTTTCTTCAGGACATGCCGCGCGGACTCCTCAACTCCTGCAATCCTGAGGTTGAATACGCCGCATACAATGATGATATCGAATTGCCGGTTCAACTCCTCCTCATCGATATCAATCGCGATGAACTCCGCCTCCGGGTACTTGCTTTGAGCGAGTGCGATCAGGTTCGGGTTAACGTCGATACCGCAGTAAGAAGGGAAGAATCCCCTTTCCTTCAAAAACCCGTAGAAATCGCCCTTGCCGCATCCGAAGTCGAGTATTTTTTTCCCCGGGAGATCACCGGCAACAGAGATGAATCTCTCATATCTGCGGACCTGGCCTTCAGGGGTCCACCTTAAGGCCTGGGGCGCATCACCGAAGTCCCTTAGGTGCCTGTCATAGAAAGTCAGGAGTTCCTTTTTGCCGAGCGGGTCCATGGTTATATTATGGTATCATACATGGTAAAAACAGTGAATGATATGGTACATTTTGGTATTAATAATAAAGGAGTTTTTCATGGAACATTTCCAGTACAAAAAGTATACGGAAGAAGAAAATAGGATTTACAATGAGTCCATGGATGTAATAATGAGAGGTTTGAAAGACGGGCTGAGCTTTCACGAAGCCTGCAGCTCTGTTGAAGTGCGGGATGAGGAGCTGAAAAATTTCATTCTGGACGATGCGCTCAAGATAATGATCGCAGACATGCATTATATCAAAAGCCTTTCCCTGCAGCAGGTTGCCGACGCGCTTCAGTTGCCGTTTGCAAAAATCGAAAAGGCGAATGCAGAGATGCTCGAAGACATATCCATAACGAATGAAGAAGTTTTTAAGCTTAAGAACCGTGGAACTCAATACGGAAATGCTTAGGAGAAGAAATGGAAGGAGAAGCGAAAAAAGTCAGACTCTATTCCCTGAGTACCTGCCCCCAATGCAAAGGTGTGAAGCAGTTTCTCGATAATAACAATATAAAGTATGAACTGATTGAGGTGGACCTGCTTGACAGCGGAGAACAGTGGGTTGCTTCCAAAGAACTTAAAAGGTATAACCCCTCCGCCACTTTTCCGACCCTGGTGTTAGAAGAAGTCATAAAAGGCCTTGATGAAGAAGCGATCAGGGGCGCCCTGGGTATCAAATAAAATATAAAGGTGACCGTAAAGGATATTAAAGGAGAATCAGCGATATGTTTTGGAGTGATGTTCTGCCGCTCGGCAGCTTAAAAAAGAACAGGTATATCATCGAGAATATAATCTGGGACTTTGACCCCAAACAGTTGGTCCCGCCGAGGTGTAAGACGGCCGGTGAAGAACCTGTACCCAAGCTGAATATATCGGGATTTATTCTGTATGTTGAAACAGTAGGTAAGGAACCCGGCCTTTTCCTCATGGCTCATAAGGCATCCGGATATGCGGAGACGCTCGCCATGATAGAAGGTATCCCGGATGAACTGATTTCCGGGGCCATTGAGGAGAATAAGGCTAAAGAGTATTGCGGCATGTATCCCAATGAATCAAAAAATGAAAGAATGGCTCATGAAGGAACTCGGTATTACCGGCCCCTGAAATCTTCATCGGACAGTCAAATGTCATCTCCCTCTTGTCAATAAAGCCTGCGTAAAGTTATAATCTCGGACGGTTCGTCGAACAATCATCCGGTTTTGAACGAGGTAAAAAATATGCCTATGAATACAGCTGATAATATGCTTTTGCTGCTCGAGATCGGCACCGAAGATTTACCTGCCAGGTTCCTGCCGTCTGCAATGCAGCAACTGAAGGAAAATACCGGCAGGATATTCAGGGAATATTACATACCATTTACCGATATAAAGACATACGGCACTCCACGAAGGGTTGCAGTCGTTGCAGACGGAATCCCCCTGATGCAGAAGGACAGGACAAAGGAAGTCTTCGGCCCTTCCAGAAAGGTTGCCTTTGATGAAAAAGGGAATCCTACAAAAGCTGCTGAAGGATTTGCCAGGTCACTGGGCATACCGGTGGAGAACCTTGTGGTTAAAAGCAAAGAAAAGGGCGAGTATGTTGCAGCAGTTATAGAAGAAAAGGGTGCGCAGGTAAAGGAGATACTGCCCGAAGTTTTGAAGAAAATCGTTTTCTCTATCCACCTCCCGAAGGCAATGAGGTGGGGCAGCGGCAGTATCAGGTTCGCCAGGCCTATACGGTGGTTAATGGCGCTCTTCAATAATGAAGCCGTCAGTTTTGAGATAGAGGGGATACAAAGCGGCAATCTGACCAGGGGGCACAGATTTCTGTCGCCTGCATCCTTTCAGATGAAAGAGATAATGAGCTATAAAAGCCTGCTCGCAAATAACTATGTGATAGTGGACCCCGAAGAGAGGAAAAGGACCATCCTGAAAAAGATTGAACGGATACTGGAACCCTTTGAGGAGAGCATCGTCGAGGATGAGGACCTGCTTGAGACGGTTATAAATCTCGTGGAATATCCTGTCCCTGTTGCAGCGACTTTTTCCGCGGGATATCTGAATCTGCCGGAAGAACTGCTCATTACGGTAATGAAAGGCCATCAGAAATACTTTGCGGTGAAGAACAGGGATGGCGATATCACAAATCACTTTATAGTGGTCAGCAATACGAGCGAAAACAATGCAGAGACTGTCAGGGCAGGCGCTGAACGTGTCATCAGGGCACGGTTTGAGGATGCGCGGTTCTATTTCGAAGAGGACGGCAAAAAACCTCTTGCCGAAAGGGTGGATGACCTTAAAAAGGTCACTTTCCAGGAAGGGCTCGGAAACCTGTATGAGAAAACAGAAAGGCTGGTCGCAATGGCAGGTTATCTCGGTGATAAAATTCTGCCTTCTAAAAAAGACATCCTCGTCCGTGCTGCAAGACTTGCAAAAACGGATCTGGTTACCGGAGTTGTCAGGGAATTCCCCGAACTTCAGGGGGTTATGGGCAGGTATTATGCTCTCAGGGACGGAGAAGATGAGGCTGTGGCAGCGGCGCTTGAGGAGCAGTACCTTCCGGCGCATTCAGGCGGCAGGCTTCCGCAGTCCGATGCAGGCTCCCTTCTCAGCATTGCAGACAAAACAGACAGTATAGCAGCTTTTTTCTCCCTGGGGCTCATCCCCTCGGGATCCGAGGACCCGTTCGCCCTCAGGAGGCAGTCACTGGGGGTCACAGCGGTCATGCTTGAAAGGGGGTTCGGCGTTACAGTAAAAGACCTTGTTCATAAAGCATTGGAGACGCTGCGGACAAAAGAGTTGCAGGAGGTGGAGGGGAGGGTGTTGAAATTCTTCGAAAACAGAGTGGAAAATGTGTTGTCAGGCAAAGGATATCCTTTCGACATTATACAGGCCGTGATTCCCCTGTCGCTTCATATACCCCTGAAAGATATCGTGGAGAGGATCAGGGCAATAGAGAAATTCAAAGAGAACGCGGGGTACAACGATTTCCTCACCGCCATAAAACGGGTGAACAATATCATCCCTGGAAAACCGGTCCCGCTGGTAAAAGAGGGACTTCTCATTGAAGAACCCGAAAAAGCCCTCAAAGAGAACCTCGATTCCTTAAAATCCGATTTCGGGAAGTTTCTCGCGGAAGGGAGTTTCCATGATGCGATCAATATTCTCCCTGCGCTTATCGTGCCGATCAATAATTTCTTTGACAAAGTGCTCGTTATGGATAAGAGGGAAGAAATCAGGTTGAACCGGCTTTCTTTACTGAACGAGATATGGAAAGTCGTCTCCACGGTCGCGGATTTCTCAAAGCTTTCCTCTGTTTAAGAAAAGCCATTTTTTGATTTTTTAAAACATTTCAAATCAGTTCCGATACCCTCCCCTTAATCCCCTCCCATCAAGGGAGGGGAGATTCCCCTCTATTAAGAGGGTGAAGGGGTATGTCTTCCTACCCCTGGGTATGGGGATGAAGTTTCATAGTTTATGTACAGACATAATTAGATTCTCGTTGCGTTACAATAACAAATGACGGTTGCAGGAAGATTTTCGGCTCTGCAGTTTAGAGACTTCAGGCTCTTCTGGTTCGGACAGATTGTCTCATTGTCCGGAACGTGGATGCAGTCTGTCGCGCAGGGATGGCTTGTGTACAGCCTGACAAAATCCCCTTTATACCTTGGCCTGGTCGCCGCTTCCGGTTCGCTGCCGATCCTTTTATTCACCCTTGCCGGAGGAGTGGCCGCGGACAGGTTCAGGAAGAGAAACCTGCTTTTGACGACCCAGGCGTTATCGATCCTGCCTGCTTTTCTGCTCGGCATCCTCACAGACATTAATATGATTACCGTCTGGCAGGTTGCCCTTCTTGCCGCCGTCCTCGGCACCGTTAACGCCTTCGACATACCTGCAAGGCAGTCTTTCCTAATAGAACTGGTCGGCAGGGACAGTCTGACGAGCGCTATTGCGCTGAATTCCGCTGCATTCCACGGAGCCCGCATGATAGGGCCTCTTATAGCGGGTACGACTATCGCTTCTCTGGGGCTTCCCGCATGCTTTTATCTGAATGCCCTGAGTTTTGTCGCTGTTATCATTGCCCTTTCAAGAATGGAGATCAGGGGCGCAATACAAGATACCTCGAACGGGTTCATAAGGGATTTCAATGAAGGAATACGGTTCATAAAGAGCAGGCCCGAGATTTACAGGGCGATACTCCTTATCGGTGTCTTCAGTCTCGTAGCAATGCCGTTTATAACCCTTCTTCCCATATTTGCAGGCGAAGTGCTGAAAGCGGGTGCGACGGGGTTCGGCTTTCTCGTTGGGGCAACAGGCGCCGGCGCTCTTGCGGCGGCTTTATCCCTGGCGTTCAGGCGCGACATAGCGGACAAGAGCAGGTTCATATCGGCAGCCGCCCTTATCTCCTCTTTCGCCCTTCTTGTCTTCTCGATGTCCCGGAGCTTGCCGCTCTCGGTCGCCGCCCTCATACTGGTCGGGTGGGGACTGGTAAGCTTTCTTGCGACAGTAAACAGTTTTATTCAGCTTTCGGTGCCGGACAATCTGAGGGGAAGGGTAATGAGTGTATTTACACTCGTATTTCTGGGTACTGCGCCGCTCGGCAACTCAATTGTCGGATTTGCGGCTGATTATACAGGTACTCCAAAAATAGTGACCATCTCAGCCTTAATATGTATGGCCGCTTCAGTAATCTTCTCCATGAAAATATCCGGAGGTAAGTGGTATAGTAGGCTCTCATGAAAGTGCTCGCCGTAGAAACATCCACTCTGCTTGGAGGTGTGGCGATCTGCGATGATAAGGCAGGTCTTATCGCTGAAGTGAGGCTCAACGTGAAATCGACTCATTCCGAAAGGCTGATGACCGGGATCGACTACGTTTTGAGGCAGTCTTCCCTGACAATACATGATATGGACGTCTTTGCTGCGGCGACAGGGCCGGGCTCATTCACCGGCCTCAGGATAGGACTGAGCACTGTAAAAGGTTTTTCCTTTGCAACAGGGAAGCCTGTAGTCTCTGTGCCGACACTTGAGGCGCTTGCGTGGAACGTCGCTTACTACAGGCACCCTGTCTGCACGGTGCTTGACGCAAGGAAAAAAGAGGTGTATGCCGCGGTTTTTCAATGGGAGGAAAAGGGCTTTGCGAGGGTGATCGATGAAATATCGGTCAACGTGGGCAGGCTTATGGAAAAGATTACCTCCGCGTTGACGGATGGATTGAATGGCGGGAAAATTCTTTTTATCGGTGAAGGAGCTGTTATCTACAGAGATGAAATAGCCGGCATAATGAGAGGGCAGGCGGTCTTCGCTCCTCCGGGTAAGATGGTCCCTTCGCCCGCTAATGTCGCGTATCTCGGTCTGAAAAAAGCACTGAGCGGAGAGTATTCGGAGCCTGCAAGCCTTATCCCTCTTTATATCAGAAGATCGGAAGCTGAGCTGCAATCAAATGGATGAGGTAGAGCTCCGGGAAATGCTCCCGGAGGATATACCGGCGGTACTTGCGATCGAGCGCCTTTCCTTCAGCGCCCCCTGGTCAGAGGCAGCCTTTTTCAGCGAAATCAACAAGCCTTATGCATTCACAAGGGTTGCGGTATCGGAAGATACAATCGCCGGTTATATATGTGTGAACCTTGTCCTGGATGAGGCCCATATCATGAACCTCGCAGTGCATCCCGGGTCCAGGAGGCGCGGCATTGCGACGATGCTGTTAAAAGAAGCTCTGAATGAATTGAAGAAGACAGGGGCCGCTTTCTTTTACCTTGAGGTGAGGCTCTCCAACCTTGCCGCCAGGCAGTTCTATGAAGGGTTCGGTTTCAGAGTCGCAGGCTTGAGAAAAAACTATTATCAATCGCCGGACGAAGACGCAGTCCTGATGACGCTCGGAATCTGATTAGTCCCATACCCCTTCGATACCTGTCCCGCATTTGGGGCACTTGCCTTCTTTGATCTTATCTTCGCCGATCCTGAAACCGAAGCGCCTGATGAGCAGTTCCTTGCATCGGGGGCAATAGGTGTTCTCTCCGCCTTCTCCCGGAACGTTGCCTTCGTATACATACTTCAGTCCCGTCTCGAAACCGATCTCTCTCGCTCTCCGGAGCGTTTTTAACGGTGTCCTCGGCTTGTCCATTATTTTATAGGTTGGGTAGAACTGGGTTACATGCCATGGTATTGCAGCATCTACCGATTTGATGAACCCCGCAATTTTTCTCAGGTCTTCCTCGGAGTCGTTGTAGTCCGGGATCAGCAGAGTCGTCACCTCAACCCAGACCCCAAGCTCCTTCATAAGTCTGATAGTCTCTTTTACCGGTTCAAGCCTTGCCCCGCAGACCTTCTTGTAAAAATCATCGTCTCCCTTAAGGTCGATGTTGTTGCCGTCGAGATAGGGCGCGATGACTTTTGTTGCCTCCGGAGTCGTATATCCGTTGCTCACAAATATATTCCTGATGCCTCTTTCATGTGCGAGCCTTGCACAGTCAAAGGCGAACTCAAAGAAGATCGTCGGCTCCGTATACGTATATGAGATGCTTTCACAACCGTTCCCTGCCGCCGCCTCAACTATATCTTCGGGCGTAAAATCGTTGCCGGGTATGTCCTCATGTTCCTTCGGATACTGGGAAATCTCGAAATTCTGACAGTGTTCGCATCTGAAATTGCAGCCCACTGATGCGATGGAAAAAGATGACGAAGCAGGCAGGAAATGGAAAAGGGGCTTCTTTTCTACGGGGTCGATGTTCATGGAGATGACTTTCCCGTAAACGAGGCTGTATAAACTACCGTCCAGGTTCTTTCTTACATAACAGATGCCTCTCTTGCCTTCTTTGATATGGCAGTCATGACTGCAGAGGAAGCACCTGACTTTCTTCTCGCCGAGCTTTTCATAAAACATCGCCTCTTTCATAATTTCACTCATCAGTTGTAAAACTTCTCCTCATTTTATGAAGTGGATATGATGTAAAACCTTTTCCTGAGACATCTTAGGTTTCACTTCTTTTCGAAAAGCCCCTTGTACTGCCCATACCCTTCCTCTTCCAGGCCTTCCACGGGAACAAAACGGAGGGCAGCGGAGTTCATGCAGTAGCGGAGACCTGTCGGCGCAGGACCGTCCGGGAATACGTGGCCAAGATGGGAATCGGCGAGCCTGCTTCTTACTTTCGTCCTCCTGGAGAACAGGCTCCAGTCTTCTTTTTCCGCGATATTGCCCGGTTCAAGAGGTTTGGTGAAGCTCGGCCATCCAGTACCTGTCTCATATTTATCAAGAGAACTGAAAAGGGGCTCTCCCGAAACGATGTCGACATATATCCCGCTCCTTTTGTTGTCCCAGTATTCATTGTCAAAGGGCTTCTCGGTCCCTTCTTCCTGGGTGACCTTATACTGTATCGGCGTCAATTTCCTTTTAAGCTCCTCTTTTGAGGGCTTGATGAATTTTTTGCCGGAGCTTCCCATCTGTTTCTCCTCTTTTCTTTCACCCCATATTTTTTCCAGGTACCGGTCGCGGCCGGAGTTTAACCGGTAAAAGTTGTACCGTATCGGGTTCTTCTTATAATAGTCCTGGTGATATTCTTCCGCCCTGTAGAATGCAGGAGCAGGCAATATCTCCGTAATGATCGGTTTGCCGTATCTGCCGGATTTCTGCAGGTCTTCTTTTGATTTTTCGGCAAGGCGTTTCTGTTCCTCGTTATGGTAGAAGACCGCTGCCCTGTATTGCCTGCCGCGGTCGACGAACTGGCCGTCCGGATCTGTCGGGTCTATCTGCCTCCAGAATACTTCGAGCAGCCCGGCGTAAGTGATTTTTGCGGGGTCGTATGTGACTTGAACGGCCTCCACATGTCCGGTGCCTCCCCCTGAAACCTCTTCGTAGGTGGGATTCGGCTTGCGTCCTCCCGTATACCCTGAAATGACTTCCCTGACGCCCTCCAGTTTTTCAAAAGGAGGTTCCATGCACCAGAAACAGCCGCCGGCAAAAGTAGCCTTTGCAAGGCTGCCCGCGCCTGCGTCCGGGGACTCCTTTTCGTTCCTGTCGGCACAAGATATGCTTATCATCGCGAGACTGAAAATACCGAAAATAATAATGAAAAATTTGTTCATATCCAGGTTACAGACAGACTCTACCTCATATGCATAAAGTCCATACCGCCCGGCATGTGAGGCATCTGCATCTTCTGATATCCGGCCGGAACCTCAAAGAGGCTTTGCTGCTGGGACCCCATCCTGATGTTTCTGAATTCCTGGGTCCATGAGCCATCCACAGCCGCTGTCTTTACAGGAAAGTCTATGTCTGTTGCAAACCACTGATAAACCTGATCCTGCCTGTTCCCCGCTTTATAGGTGATAAGATACTTTATTGCCGGATGGCCATCGACAGTTTCCCTGCCCACTTCCTTCCTTTCAATTTCTCCCTCGAATTTTTCTTCAACTTTGGGCTTTTTGCCCAGGTCGAGCGGCATTTCCATATACATTTTCTCCGAAGGCATGATGTTCCAGACTACCTTCTTATCGATCCTCGTTATTACGGTCATATCCTCCATACTCTTCATGTCCATCCTGAACATATCAGGTTTATAGTAGATCTTCCCGGTAATTTTTTCGCCGCCTTCATATGTCATGACAGTGTCGGCAGAGAATTCGGTGGCAAATGCAGCGCCCTGAAATAAAACGATCAGTGAAAGGACCATCAGAAACTTTCTCAGCATGAGAACCTCCCTTGTTTAGTTGATTTAAATGTATCATAACTTGGCCGTCAGTTCAAATGCTAATGAGGCGGACCGGATATCCCGAATGGCAATGCCTGTTTTGCTCCATGAATATCTTTACTCAGGCTGCTATAATAATGTCCACAGACAATGAGGGCCAGATTCAATATCGATCCTTATCTGCAGGTCTTCCGCAGCCGGCGCATTGCAGTTATTACATTCCTTGGTTTTGCCTCGGGACTCCCGCTGGCACTGACCGGCGGTACCCTCCAGGCGTGGATGGCTGTGACCGGGGTAGACCTGCGCACTATCGGGGTATTTGCCCTGGTAGGGTTGCCGTATACACTTAAATTCCTCTGGTCGCCGCTCATGGACCGGTTTGTACCCCCGTGGCTGGGAAGACGCCGGGGGTGGATAATCGTCACTCAGTTATCCCTTATGGCCGGTATTGCAGCAATGGCTTTCAGTGCGCCGCGGCAGGCTCCCCTCCTGCTGGCATTACTCGCCCTGGCAGTCGCTTTTTCCTCCGCCTCCCAGGACATAGTAATCGATGCTTACCGCACTGATGTCCTGCGCGAAAAGGAAAGAGGGATAGGCGCCGCAGTATTCGTGCTGGGTTACCGGGTTGCGGCGCTGGTATCGGGCGCCTTCGCACTTATTTTTGCCGACCACATCGGCTGGCGTAATACTTATTTATTGATGGCCGCAATAATGGGCATCGGGATACTTACAACTCTCCTGGGGACTGAACCGGATGGGAAGATAGTCCCTCCGGCCAGCATGAAGGAAGCCGTATTGGGGCCTATGAGAGATTTTTTTTCGAGGGACCCGGCTTTTCTGCTCTTGATGCTGATAATACTCTATAAGCTTGGAGATGCATATGCGGGAACGTTGACAACAGCGTTTCTCATCAGGGGGCTCGGCTTCTCCGTCAGCGAAGTGGGAACCATCAATAAAGCGCTCGGATTTGCATCACTGATCGCAGGGGCGATGTTCGGAGGCGCCTTAATGGTACGCCTGCAGCTTTTTCGTTCTCTGTTGGCGTTCGGCGTCCTGCAGGCCGTATCCAATCTCTCGTTCATGGCCCTTGCATTGGTCGGGAAAAGCTACGGCATGCTGGTCTTTGCCGTTGCCTTCGAAAACTTCACCGGCGGCATGGGTACCGCTGCCTTTGTCTCTTTCCTTATGGCGATGTGCAACCGCCGCTACACGGCAACGCAATACGCGTTATTATCTTCTCTGGCTGCTTTGGGGAGGATATTCGTCTCGCCGACATCGGGTTTCCTCGTCGAGTTTATGGGCTGGCCGGGTTTCTTTTTTGTGACCTTTCTCACTGCCCTGCCGGGGTTGGCACTTCTCTGTCGGCTGCGCAATGTGATATCCGGATTAAAAAGTGAAATTCCGTAAAATAAAATGTCTTGTAACAATTTCCGTCATCCCCCGGAGGTCCCGAATGCTTTCGGGATTGAGAATGAGCTCAAAAACTCTATCCCCGGCGTAAATTTATGGATAATATGGGCTCGGCCTTAATACAATGATGCCCGGTTTGTGCGCAATATATTCTCTAAAGTCCTGATCGACTACTTTCCTGTATTCCTTTTGAGACGAGGCATGTCTTAAAAAAATGCTGTCTCCATCTCTGGTAAATATTCCGACATGTGAAACGTCCAATCCTTTTACATCGGAATAAATCCCGGTGTAATCGCCTGTCCGCAGTTCCTTCAAAATCCGGTCATCAACAGATTCTGAAGGGATATATGCGATGTCACGCTTCACGGGCCGGATCCCGGGCAGAATATGCGTTCCGTTTTCCTGCCCGTTAAGCACTTTTTGAACTTTCACTGTCCTGGGGCCGCCGATTTTTTCAGTAACGTCTTCAATAAACTCTTTATTGAACTCCCTCCAGTCGGTGAAGAAATGATTTCTATTTTCGAATGAAACAATCCCTGACCGGTACCTGACCTTCCTCAGATTCTCTTTGAACCCGGAAAAGGATTCCGACAGACCCATTGCCTCTACGTATTCAAGGAACGTAAAACAGTCGACCCCCCGGAGGTTTATGATAAAGACTTCCGGGGCATCCTTGCCGCCGGTCAGAGTCGATTCGGCATAATCCACGCCGAGGAATTTCGAGGAAAGGAAGTCTATCCGGCTGCCGGTATCACCTATCAGGGCGGATTCCCGGATGATGTCATTCCAGCCGTCCTCGGATAATTTACCCAATAGGATGCGCACCATTATATGATATTATAGTCGACAATGAAGATCATTGATAT
This sequence comes from Nitrospiraceae bacterium UBA2194, assembly GCA_002328665.1. Classification (GTDB taxonomy): domain Bacteria; phylum Nitrospirota; class Thermodesulfovibrionia; order Thermodesulfovibrionales; family SM23-35; genus UBA2194. Next base: position 20,226 of record DCVG01000018.1, on the reverse strand, counting down.
TCACACCCACGGAGCCGGCGGGTTCGATACAAGGACAAACAATGTCGACGATATCCTTTCAATTGCCGAAATTCACGGTCGCAACGGGGTCTCGGCAATTATACCCACCATATATTCCTCCGACATCCGTGTGATGCGCTCTCATATGGAGACTGTCAGGAAGGCCATGCAAGTCCGGAACGCGGGATGCGGGATACAGGCGGCGGGAAGAGACGAAAAAAATACCCGGCCTTCCAGGATTATCGGGGTTCATCTTGAAGGGCCGTTTCTTAATCCATCTCAATGCGGGGCGCTTGACGGATCATCATTTATCAGACCTGACAAATCCAGTTTTTTTAATCTCATCGAAGGATTTGAGGATATGATCAAAATAATCACCGTTGCGCCGGAAATAAGCGGAGCGCTCAGGCTGATCAAAGATATCGCAGACAGGGGCATTACCGTCAGCATGGGCCATTCCGATGCGACATATTCCGAGGCAGAGGCGGGTTTCAATGCCGGTGCGAGAGGGCTTACCCATCTTTTTAATGCCATGCGCGGTTTCCATCACAGGGAACCGGCAATCACCGGGTTCGGTCTCGCAAATCAGGATGTTTACATCGAGGTTATTGCAGACCCCTATCATTTGCACCCGAAAACGCTTGAGATGATATTCCGGATAAAAAGGCCCGACAGGATACTGCTTGTGTCGGATACCGTTAAAGAGACAAAAATTTATCTTTCCTCATCGCCTCCTCCATCCGGCAGGTTACCCGGATTGGACGCCAGGAGAAGGAAAAAAGGAGTCACCGACGCGTCCGGCAGAATTCTCGGCGGTAGCATGACGGTTACGGAAACAGCGAAAAGGCTTATTGAGATAGGGTATGACGAGAGTGTTATAATGAAATGCATAACGAAGAATCCTGAAAGATATCTGTCAACAACATAGTCTGGAGGTATTATTATGGCGGAAAAAGTCATCATCTACGGCAAGAAAGGGTGACCCTTCACAGAGAAGGCCAGGTCGGCTTATGGAGAAAAGGCAGTTTATTTCGATGTCAAAGCGGACGGCACAAAATTAGAGGAGATGTTGAAACATTCGGGCGGCCTGAGAAAAGTCCCTGTTATTGTCGAAGAAGGCAGGGTTAGCGTCGGGTATGGCGGGGGCGCCTGAGGAGTGTAACGCCGGCAGGTTGCCGGTAAAGTGCCCCGGTTTAGAAATTCAGCTATATACAGGACATGCCCGATACGGACATGAATGGCGGTAGCCTGTCCTGATCTCAACTTCAACCTTAGCCCGGGCCTTCTTATTGGTTGAACAAACAGGTGAAAAAATATAAACTAAACAAACCGAACTGGAGAGCAGGGTATGAAAGGCATAATTTTAGCCGGCGGTAGCGGGACGAGACTTTATCCGGTTACAAGGGGCGTCTGCAAACAGTTGTTGCCCATCTATGACAAGCCCATGATCTATTATCCCCTTTCGGTTCTCATGCTTACGGGAATAAAGGACATCCTGATTATCTCGACCCCCCATGACCTCCCGCGATTCATCAATATCTTCGGTGACGGCTCTCAGCTTGGGCTGAATTTTTCATACAAGGAACAATTGCATCCCGGCGGCATTGCCGAGGCGTTTATCCTCGGCGAGGACTTCATCAAAGACGACAGCGTCTGTCTCGTTCTCGGCGATAATATTTTTTACGGACACGGTCTCACAAACATGCTGAAAAAAACGGTGACAGATGTGGAGACCATTGGCGGAGCGGTCATTTTCGGTTATTATGTGAACGACCCCGAGCGGTACGGCGTGGTTGAATTCGACGGCCAGGGGAATGCCCTTTCTGTTGAAGAGAAGCCGAAAGTTCCGAAATCGAAATATGCGGTGACCGGTCTGTATTTCTACGACAACGATGTTACAGGAATTGCCCGGAGGATGCAGCCTTCCAGGAGGGGTGAACTCGAGATCACCGATGTGAACAAAGAGTATCTGAGGAAAGGCAGACTCAGGGTTGAACTGATGGGAAGGGGATATGCCTGGCTCGATACCGGAACGCATGCGAGCCTTCTGGAGGCAAGCGAGTTTATCGCGACGATCGAGAAGCGGCAGGGGCTGAAAATCGCCTGTATCGAAGAGATAGCCTATAAGCTGGGGTATATAAACAAAGATCAGCTCCACAGGCTTGCCGATAATCTGAACCATAATGAATACGGCAAATACCTACTGCGGCTGATAAAATAAACCTTTGTAGAAATGCCTTTTACATTTAAGAAACTCTCAGTCCCCGGAATTATACTCGTCGAGCCGAAGCTTTTCGGCGACGCAAGAGGTTTTTTCATGGAGACCTACAAATATTCTGATTTTGCGCAGGCAGGCATCAAAGAGAATTTTGTTCAGGATAACTATTCAAGGTCGGGCCGTGGAGTATTGCGCGGTCTTCACTATCAGAAAAATCCGCACGCACAGGGGAAACTGGTGCAGTGCCTCAGAGGACGTATATTCGATGTCGCAGTCGATATCAGGAAAGATTCACCTACGTTCGGACGGTGGGTGCACGCAGAGCTGTCCGAAGAAAACAATCTCATGCTCTATGTGCCCCCGGCCTTTGCTCATGGGTTTGCCGTGCTGAGCGAGTCAGCCGATGTCACGTATAAATGCACGAAAGAATACTCGCCGGAAAGCGACAGGGGAATCATCTGGAACGATCCGGATATCAAGATCGCCTGGCCGGTCGGAGATCCCGTCATTTCCGAAAAGGATATGAAACATCCTTTGCTGAAAGAAGCTGACATTAATTTTGAATATGCAGGCTGATGTGATCATATGAAAGTCCTCATCACCGGAGCAAACGGCCAGCTTGCGGGGGAATTTCAGAAATTGTCGGAAGGCGATATCCATGATATAACGGCTTTCAATAAAGAACAGATGGATATAACAGACCCCGCGGCAGTCACGGAGACTATATCCCGTATTAAACCCGATGTTCTGTTAAACTGTGCGGCATATAATTTTGTGGACAAGGCAGAGGGATTTTTCGATGCTGCATATAAAGTGAACGCGGAGGGCGTGAAAAACCTGGCGTCGGCATGCGGGAAATGCGGTATCCTTCTGGTCCACTACAGCAGCGATTACGTCTTTGACGGCAGGAAAGAGGGTTTTTATACGGAAGAAGATGAACCGAACCCTATCAACAGTTATGGGAAGACCAAACTCGCAGGCGAAGAATTCCTGAAAGAGACCGGCCGGTTCCTGCTCTTCAGGGTCAGCTGGGTTTTCGGGGAAGGCTCTCAGAATTTCCTTTATAAACTCTCGGAATGGGCAAAAACCAAAAAAGTCCTGAAGGTGGTTTGCGACCAGATATCCATACCGACGTTCACGAAAGATATCGTCAGTCTGACGATGTTTGCGATAGCTAAAAATCTGAGAGGTCTTTACAATCTCACAAACAGCGGACATGCATCACGGTATGAGGTCGCCCGTTATTTTCTGGAGAGGCTCGGCATGGATAACCTTGTATTGCCCGTAACGTCGGAGTATTTCCCGACGGCGGCCCGAAGGCCGTACTTTTCGGCAATGTCGAACCTTAAGCTTGCATGCGATCTGAATGTGAATATTCCCGACTGGAGGACCGGCATCGACAGATATATCGAAATGACTTCCGGGGGAGAGGAAATATGACGCTCAAACTTTTAGTGACGGGCGGAGCGGGTTTTATCGGCAGCGAGTTTGTCAGGCAGGCTGTGAAAAGGGGATACGTTGTTTCGGTGGTGGACAAACTGAGCTATGCCGGCGACATGGAGAGGCTGAAGGAAGTGGAGAAAAACATTACCTTCCAAAAAGCCGATATCGCCGACAGGAAATCTCTTCTGAATATATTTGAATCCGGGAGGCCTGATACCGTCGTCCACTGGGCTGCTGAAAGCCACGTGGACAGGAGCATAACCGATGCCGCGCCTTTCCTTGAATCGAATATAATGGGGACTCACGTGCTCCTTGAGATATCGAAGGAAAAGGGTATCGGCCAATTCATCAACATATCGACTGACGAGGTCTATGGCGACCTCGATAAGGAGGGCCGGTTTCTGGAAAAGACGCCCCTTAATCCGAGTTCTCCCTATTCTGCGAGCAAGGCATCCGCAGATATGCTCGGAAGGGCTTACCACAGGACATACGGACTCCCCGTGATCACCGTAAGACCGTCGAACAATTACGGTCCATGGCAATATCCCGAGAAGCTCATTCCGGTAATTATAATGAAGGCAGTGAATAACGAAAAAGTCCCCGTATATGCAAAAGGAGAGAACGTGAGAGAGTGGCTCTTCGTGTCCGATTGTGCGGAGGCGGTCTTTGGTGTCATGGAGAAAGGAAAAGCAGGCGAGATATATAACGTCGGCAGCGGAGTGGAAAAAAAGAACATAGAGGTGGTGAAGACAGTCCTGAAATTATTGGGGAAGCCGGAGGATTTAATAGAGTTTACGAAAGACCGGCTGGGACATGATTTCAGGTATTCCCTGGATTCGGGGAAGATAAGGGAACGGACGGGCTGGAAGGCCGGAACATCTTTTACCGAGGGCATGGAAAAGACTGTCCGGTGGTATCTTGATAATATGGAATGGGCAGGAAGCAAGATAAAAGGTCACCAGGGCTGAGGCTGGTCGTCACATGTTTACAGATAAAATCTTCAGGGAATACGACATAAGGGGAGTCGTCGGCAGGGATTTTGATGAGGAGTTCGCCGTCTCACTGGGAAAGGCGTTCAGCACGCTTCTCAGGCAAGTCATTCCCGGTGCAAGGCGGGTGAGTGTGGGAAGAGACGCCCGGCTGAGCTCGGATGGTCTTGCGTCGCATATTATGGAAGGGATAGTTTCGAGCGGCATCGACGTATACGACATAGGACTCTGTCCCACACCATTGCAGTATTTTTCTATCTTCAGTCTCGATCTTGACGGCGGTATCATGGTGACCGGGAGCCATAACCCTCCTGAATACAACGGCTTCAAACTGAGCGTCGGAAAAGAGACGATCTTCGGCGCCGACATTCAAAGAATCAAAAGCATCATACAGGAGCAGGCGGCGGACGCACACCAGGGCAAGGGGCTTATCGAAAATTATGATATCGTATCTTCATATATCGGTTTGATGGCGGACAGGTTCTCCTATCTGTCCGGTTACGGTTACAGGAGGGTGAAAGTTGCGGTTGATGCCGGAAACGGGACGGGAGGCATTGCAGCGCCCAGAATACTGGAAGCGATGGGATGTGAAGTGATACCGCTTTACTGTGAGCCTGACGGAAGGTTTCCCAACCACCACCCGGACCCGACAGTCGTGGAGTATATACGGGATCTCATAAGGATAACAGGGGAACAGGAAGCGGATATCGGTGTCGGATATGACGGTGATGCGGACAGGATCGGCGTAGTCGACGGTTCGGGGCAGATAATATGGGGCGACCGGATGATGATTATCCTTTCGAGGGACATCCTTTCACGTCACCCGGGCGCGAAAATCATCGGGGACGTGAAGTGTTCCCAGCTTATGTTCGATGATATCGAAAAACACGGCGGGGCTCCGGTCATGTGGAAGACAGGCCACTCGCTCGTAAAAGACAAGATGAGGAAAGAGGGGGCGCTCCTTGCCGGGGAGTTCAGCGGCCACATCTTCATTGCCGACGGTTATTACGGCTACGACGATGCGCTCTACACAACCTTCCGTATCATCGAGATCATGAAAAAAACAGGACGGAGTATCAGGGAGCTCCTGGCGGACGTCCCTGATATGTATTCTACTCCCGAGATACGGATCGATTGCCGGGACAGTCTGAAAACGATTGTGGTGGAAAAGCTGGTGCGGCGATTCAGGGAATACGCTTTTTCAGGCAGCGGACCTGTGCCCATCGTGAGGACATATGATATAGACGGCATACGGGTTGTCTTCGAAAAAGGGTGGGGACTGGTGCGTTCAAGCAACACCCAGCCTGTGATCGTCATGCGGTTCGAAGCCGAAGACGAGGAATCTCTGAACCGGTACAGATCTTTTCTGGAGGAAGAACTGGAGAAGGCGTTGACTTCGACCTTTGCCATGGCGGTATTCAAATGAAGGCCCTTATCCTTGCCGGCGGATCGGGGACAAGGCTCTGGCCTCTCAGCAGAAAAAACTTTCCGAAACAGTTCCTGAAACTGAACAGGGGGAGTTCTCTTTTGCAGGAGACTGTGGAGCGGCTCTCAAAAGCTGTTCCCACGAAAGACATTGTCGTGATGACGAACAATGAATACAAATTCCATGTGTTATCCGACCTGAGGTCATTGCCTGCCGGCAAGCTGCCTGTTCATAACATAATCCTTGAACCTGTGGGAAGAAATACGGCTCCTGCCATAGCCCTCGGAATAAAATACTGTATGGAAAAGCTCGGATCCAGGAAAGACGAAGTTTTGTTCATTTCTCCGTCCGACCATATCATTAACCCTGCCGACCGGTTTGCCGAATATCTCAGGCTTTCAGGAGAAGTGGCCCGGAAAGGCCATATCGTCACCTTCGGCATAAAGCCGACCAGACCTGAGACCGGATACGGGTATATAAAGTCCGGCAGACCAGCAAGATGGCGGTCTGCCGGCCGTGGAAGCAGAGGAGATAAAATGCGTTCAGGCCGCCGGGCGGGCAGGCAGATCGACATGGACTGCTTTGCCGTGGAGAAGTTTGCTGAAAAGCCCGATCTCGAAACTGCGCGGAGGTATATCCGTGAAGGCAATTACTACTGGAACTCGGGGATGTTCGCCTTCAGCATCGGCACCATGATTGAAGAATTCGCAAAACATGCGCCTGAGATCAACAAAATGCTTAATTTAAGTTATGACAACCTTGTGTCGAATTTCGATAAGATGCCGGATATCTCAATTGATTATGCCGTAGCGGAAAAGTCGGACAGGATAGCGATTATGCCGCTCGATATTTACTGGAACGATATCGGTTCATGGGATTCTCTCTATGAGGTCATGGATAAGGACGACAGGGGCAATATAAGTATGGGGGATACGATTGCTATCGATACAAAGGACACCCTTGTGATCAGCAATAAACGGCTTATCACTACAATCGGACTCGAGGACTGCCTGATAGTCGATACCGACGACGCTGTGCTTGTCGCTAAAAAAGGCGAGACGCAGAAGGTGAGAGAGATAGTATGCAGGCTGAATAAGGACAACCGGAAAGAGGCGCTGGAGCATCTCACGACGTATCGTCCGTGGGGCAGTTATTCAGTGCTCGAAGAAGGAGAGAGATACAAGATAAAGAGGATCGTGGTGAACCCCGGCGAACGGCTGAGCCTGCAGATGCACTACCACAGGTCCGAACACTGGGTTGTGGTGAGGGGCGCCGCAAAGGTTACCATAGGAGAGAGTGAAATCTGCATACACGAAAACGAATCGGCATATGTCCCGAAATCCACTCTCCACAGACTCGAAAATCCTGGGAAAGTGCCGCTTGAGATAATAGAAGTTCAGAACGGCGAATACGTAGGCGAAGACGATATAGTGAGGCTCGACGACAAGTACGGCAGAAGCAAAAGTAAGGAGGCGCAGACCAAAGGTAAAAAGAAGGCTTAGTTCAGGTTAGGAGGGGATACATGAAAAAGGCTTTAATCACCGGCATCACCGGCCAGGACGGGTCCTATCTGGCTGAACTGCTTCTCTCAAAGGGCTACGAGGTCCACGGTCTGATCCGCAGATCGAGCGCCTTCAACACCGGCAGGATAGACCATATTTATACGGACCCGCATATCCCGGGTACGCGGCTGTTTCTCCACTATGGCGATCTCTCCGATTCAGGACAGCTCTCAAACCTTGTCTATAATATCAGGCCCGGCGAGATTTACCATCTGGGCGCCCAGAGTCATGTAAAGGTCAGTTTCGACATGCCGGAATACACGGGAGACATAGTCGCCATCGGCACAACAAGGCTGCTGGATACGATAAGAAGAAGCGGCATACATGCAAAGTTTTACCAGGCATCTTCATCCGAGATGTTCGGAGCGTCCCCACCGCCTCAGAATGAAGATACTCCGTTTTATCCCCGAAGCCCTTATGCGGCAGCCAAGTTATATGCTTACTGGATGACGGTGAATTACCGGGAAGGCTACGGGATGTTCGCGTGCAACGGCATACTCTTTAACCACGAGTCTCCCCGCAGGGGCGAAACATTCGTCACGAGAAAAATTACACGCGCACTCGCCAATATGATTGCGGGTAAACAGAAGAAGCTTTATCTCGGCAACCTCGAGTCGAAGAGGGACTGGGGGTTTGCTCCCGAGTATGTCGAATGCCAGTGGATGATACTCCAGCAGGACGAACCGGCTGATTTTGTGATCGGTACCGGCGAAAGCCATTCTGTCAGGGAGTTCGTCGAGAGGGCCTTCGGCTATGCAGGCATAGAAATGGAGTGGAGAGGTAAAGGCATAGATCTTAAGGGTGTTGTAAAATCCTTAACCTCAACCTTAACCTCTACCTTCACGGTTGGAGACACTTTGGTCGAAATAGACCCGAAATATTTCCGTCCGACTGAAGTGGATTTCCTGCAGGCGGACATCTCTAAGGCAAGGCAGAGACTCGGATGGGAGCCGAGGACAACCTTTGATGAACTGGTAAAGATTATGGTTGACTATGATATGAAACTTATCCATCTCAACCCCGTCGGCGAAGGCATAAAGATCTGTGAGAAAAAAGGATTCACTTATACCAGACACGGCCTCGCAAAGTATGAAAAGATAAGGGAACGGTGCTGAAGGCCGTAGAGTCTGTCCATAAAGTACGATTCCGATAAAAAGTCGTCATTTTCGCGAAGGCGGGAATCCATTCTTTTCAATGGTTTATGGATAGCCCCGTCAAGCCGGAGGATGACAACCCCCCTGAGTTTATGGACAGACTCTAATTAGTTATGCAGGAATCAATAAATTACGGTTTTAAAAATGGGGAAAAACGATAAAATTTTTGTTGCCGGCGGGAATGGAATGGTTGGTTCTGCAATCATAAGAAGACTCGTTTCCGCCGGTTATAACAATATTGTCTCAAACTATTACAGGAAAAAACCGGTCAAGAATTACGAATTACGCGTCACGTTTGTCGAGCTCGACCTCAGGATGCAGTCCGATACCGAAGCGTTCTTCGAAAAGGAAAGGCCTGATGACGTCTTCCTCGCCGCTGCAAAAGTGGGCGGGATACTTGCAAACAGCACCTACCGCGCCGAGTTCATCTACGACAATATCATGATCGCTGCAAATGTCATACATGCTTCCTGCAAATACGGAGTGAAGAAACTGATCAACCTCGGCTCTTCATGCATCTATCCGAAATTCGCGCCCCAGCCCATGAAAGAGGAGTATCTCTTGACAGGTCCCCTTGAGCCGACCAATGAACCCTATGCGATCGCAAAGATTGCCGCCATAAAGCTCTGCAGGTATTACAACGACCAGTACGGCACGAACTTCATGTCGGTAATGCCCACAAATCTCTACGGAACAGGCGATAACTTCAATCTGGAAACGGCGCACGTTCTGCCCGCATTGGTAAGAAAATTTCATATTGGAAGACTGTTATGCGAAAAGAAGCATGACGAAATAGCAATGGACATGAAAAAATTTTCTCCCGGCTTTAATCTTGACCTCAACCTCGACCTTAACCTGACTCTCGGAGAACTTGGGATTACTGCCGACCGCATAAAACTGTGGGGTTCGGGGAAGCCTTTCAGAGAGTTCTTATTCGTCGACGACCTCGCCGCTGCCTGCGTGTTTCTTATGGAGAACTACGACGCGAAACTGTTTTCTGATATCAACTTTAATAACGGCTCAGGTGAATTCCTAAATATAGGCATGGGCGAAGACCTGACGATCAGAGACCTTGCGATGCTCGTAAAAGAGATTGTAGGATACAGGGGAGATATAGAGTGGGACACCTCGAAGCCCGATGGGGCTCCGAGGAAGTTGCTCGACATCTCAAGGATAAAATCCCTCGGCTGGCATCCGGAGACAAGCCTGGAGGAAGGGATCAGGAAGACGTACGAATGGTATCTGTCGGGCGGCAGGCCTTAGATTGAAATATTCAGGGTTGCTTTGAAAGGAAAAATGAGTTTTGATGAAGAGGTAGGTTTCAGGAACATAGCTATTCACGATTATCAGGCTATCGATAAAGACATTTTGAAGTCAATCCTTGCCAAAGCCTTAAGGATATTGAAGACTTCTACACGACAGTGCTTGTTCATTTCAGACTTGTCAAGCAGTAGGGCAATGCATATTGAGTAACAATGTCCCCAACGCCTTAAAGTCTCCCGTTCAGGTCAATCACTGATAAGTTGATAAATTCAACAATGTCCCCAAGAATTTTACGTTGTGGAGAGTTATATGTCTGATACGAAAGGACTGACACACCGCGTCGTCAAGGGCAGTTTCTGGGCTTTTGCACTCAGGGGTACCGAAAGGGTTTTCCATTTCATCAGGCTGATCATACTCGCCCGCATCCTCTCCCCTGAAGATTTCGGCCTGCTGGGTATCGCCATGCTCACCATGCTGACGATAGAGAATTTCACCCAAACAGGATTTCACTCCGCGCTGATACAAAAGCAACAGGGAACCGAAGAGTATCTGAATGCTGCATGGACGGTGGGGATAGTCAGGGGGGTTATTCTTTTCATCCTGCTATTCCTTATCGCCCCTTACGCGGCTGCATTCTTCGGAGTGCCCCATGCGAAGGCAATGATTCAGGTAATAGGAGCTTCCGTTCTCCTCCAGGCCTTTACCAACATAGGCGTCATCTATTTCCAGAAGAACCTGGAATTTCACAAGCAGTTCCTGTACCAATTGAGCGGAACGCTGGCCGACTTTATTGTGGCCGTCTCAGCCACTTTTGTACTGAGAAGCGCCTGGGCGCTCGTGTTCGGTCTCCTTGCCGGAAATGCGGCACGGCTTATTATGAGCTACGTAGTCCATCCCCACAGACCTCATATCAGCCTTGATATCGGGAAGGCAAAGGAGCTTTTTGGTTTCGGCAAGTGGGTCCTGGGGTCGAGTGTGCTCTTGTTCCTGATTACCCAGGGAGACGATATTGTTGTGGGCAAGCTGCTGGGAGCGACGATGCTCGGTTTTTATCAGATGGCATACAGGTTATCCAATGTGCCTGCCACGGAAATCACGCAAGTATTCTCTCAGGTGCTGTATCCGGCATACGCAAAATTGCAGGACAATGTCTCCCGGCTCAGAGGGGCGTTCATGAAGGGGCTCCAGGTCATTGCGTTCCTCTCATTTCCCGTTGCCGGCCTCATCTTCATATTAGCCCAGGATTTCACCAAGATATTTCTCGGGGAGAAATGGATGCCTATAGTCCCGGCAATGCAGGTCATGGCGCTTGCAGGCCTTGTCAGGTCGATAGCAGCCGTATCAGGGAACTTGTTCTATGCTGTGGGAATGCCGGGAATAGATACTAGGCTACAGTTGATACGATGTGTTGTTCTGGCTATCTTGATCTATCCCCTTACGGTGCGATGGGGAATCGTCGGTTCAGCGGTTGCGGTATTTGCCAATATATTAGTAGCGAATGTGGGGTTCGTCCATATAACACTCAAGCTTTTGCATGCCAGATTCAGAGAATACGCGTCTTCTGTGGGTTTCCCCTTTGCAGGCATGGCGGCCGGTCTACTCGTCACGTCACAGATGAAGGAGATCTTCGGAGTAGGGATATGGTCATTCATCCTCTATATTTCCGTATTCCTTCTCTCCTATTGTGCAATCGCATACCTGTCGGTGAGGCTGTTCAGTTATGGGATACAAACGACAATAAGGGACAGTATGAGGGCTTTAAAGGGGATTTGAATTAGTCATGGGCGATGCACTATCTAACACTCACAACTGACACTAACAACTGATGTTAATTCCCGGTTTATGGACAGACACCAGTTAACTACTTCCCACCTCACTTATTTCTATTTTATCCTTCCGTAGTTGACTCCTTTTTCCGGGCCTTCGATCCTGAATAGAGGGTCGCCTGCTATCAACTCTCCGAGTTTCTGCGTATCGAACCGGTTAAAAAAGACCGGCTGTATGAAAGTTGCGTCGTCAGTCCGGCCTGACAGGCGGGCCCTCAATGCAGCGTCCTTAAGGATAATCTCTGTTATCTGCAGTTTTTTATAAAGCCTGATATAGGTATTGACGCCAACGCTGTCCGGCAGCGGCCTCCTCAGGGTGTCGAAGTATCCGCGAATTTCAATGTCGGTCTCATAGGGAAAGCCGGTGAGAAAATCTACAGCCGTTTTTATGCCGAGAGATTTGGCGCCGAAAATGAATTTCTCGTAATCCGTCCAGTAAAGATCGCATTTCTTCCATGAATCCATCGATAGCGTTATGAGATAAACGCCGGTATCTTTCAGGAGTCTTAACAAAGTCTTATTGAATTCCGCAGGTTTCATATAAACGGCCCACCTGATATCCAGCCCCGACTTTTTCAGCGCTGTGCAGAATTCGACAGAATAATCCAGGCTTTCATTGAATTCCGAGTCGCAGAGGTGGAAGTGGGTATGACCAATATCCACAAAGCTTCTTATCTCTTCGACGACGTTCTGAACAGGTTTGAACGCCACCCGTGAATTTGCTTCAAGGCAGAAAACGCACGAAGAACTGCATCCCTTGTGCGTTTCGAAGCCGATGACCGCTCCCGAGCCGCAATATCTGCCGTAGTCTATCCCGAAGGTTCTTCGGGGACACAGCGCCCTTCCCGAGTATTTCCCGTGATATATCTTCCTGATATGGCCGCCATTCAGGGTTTCGGCCAATGCTCTGTGAATCGTATCTTCAGCGGGTCCCTGAACAGCGGAATCTGCATTCAGGTATTCGAGGACTCCCGCCGGATTTGCGGAAACCCCGGCGCCTCCTATCAGTACCCTGAGCCCGTGTTTTACCTGCAAATAATGCACGATCTCTTTGATCTCATCAAGAAAGAATTCATTGGTGTGATAAAGGACAGTGTCGACATTGCGGACCGTTACTCCCGCAATATCCGGTTTCATATCTTCCACGGACCGATCGATATACTGCCGCCAGTCTTCCGCAAAGCACAAGTCGGTGATCTCTACAGTATGCCCTTTCCCGCTGAGAGAAGAAGCTATATACTCCAACCCTATGGGAGGCACCGGAGGCGACTTATACCTGTTCGGATTTATGAGGAGAACTTTCATGTTTTTATGATAAAAGATTTCAGGCTTTTCGTGAAAGTGAATGATTTAAAAATACCTGAAGTTAGTTTGTGAGCCGATGGGTGCATTCGTGTCCGTGTTCCGTGACCGTTGTCCGTCGTCATTCCCGCAGTCTGCAGGCGGGAATTTTTTAAAAAAGTGGATGCTTGACCAACCTCAGGCATGACGGAAAAAAAGAAAAGAAGATAATCAGGATAATTCTTATGTAACTCGCGGGCTGAAGCCATCGGCTGCGAAGTCATCTATCAAAAGAAATTCAGGCGCTGCGCAGAGGCTGTTTAAAAACTATAAAACCCCCTCACCCTAACCCTCTCCTCTACGAGTCGTAGACCACCAGGGGAGAGGGAGACACACCCCTTCACCCTTCTTAATAGAGGGGAATGCGCCCCTCCCTTGATGGGAGGTCCGTCAATACGTAAGACGGAAGGGGTTGGGGAGGGTGTTAAAATGTTGAGTTTATAAACAGACTCTACGTTATATCCGCCTGCGAAAATACTATCTCGTCCCTGAAGGATTTTATAAGATACAGAGTCTTCCCGATTGTTTCGTCGAGTACATCCACCATTGCAAAATCGAGGCCTGCGCCGGCAAGATAGCCGAGGAATGCCGCCTCAAGAGGTTTTCTCAATTTTGCCGGCAGACCGGTGGAGACGTTCGAGATCCATGCGATGGTATTGACAGGGGGCTCGACCAGGTCTTTCAGAACCCTGATGCATTCATGGGAATTGACAAGGTGCTTCTGGCCCATACCTCTGCCTATATGTACGATTGAAGGGTCTGCAAAAAGCCTTTCATTGGGGATGTCCGCTTCGTTTGCCGCTTCGAGCAGTTCCTCGATGATCTGGAGTTTGGCCTCAAGGGATGAGGGGATAGTTCCGCTTGAAGCCCTCATTACCAGTGACGCCCCGGAAGACGCAGTAAGTGAAAGCAGTTCATCCCTGTTTTCAGGCTCGGTCCTGGAGATAAAGTTGATGAGAGGAGGCTTTGCGCAAAGCGGAACAGATATCTTAATCGCACTGGTGTTTCTCGAATCGAGGGAGATGCCGCTGTCGACAGCGCCGGAGATGATTTCAGTCACCCACGGCAATGTCTCTTCGTCTCCTGCGCCATCGAGGGAGCACTGCACATTGATCATGTCGGCGCCCGATTCTTTAAGCTTTTTTACAAGCTCTCCCATGGTCTTTTTGTCCTTACCTTTGACAGCGTCAATATACAACTTGTTCCTCGTATTCAGGTTGTCGGCTATGGCAATCATTTCTTACCTCCTCGATAGAATTTCACTTACATTATAGCATCTATACAATCCGGAGACTGATTGAGACTCATTGAGACATAGTCTCTCAGTCCAGTACTTATTACTCACTACTTACTACTTACTTCCCTTATCCCCACCTCTATCATCCTGCTTTTTATCTCTTTGACCTTATCGCGTATCCTTGCCGCCCGCTCAAACTCGAGATTCTTCGCCGCCTCTTTCATCTCTGCCTCAAGCCTTTTGACCGTATCTTCATCGTATCCATACCCGGCTTTTTCGTCTGCTGCAACAGGAACTGTCCAGTAATCAGCTTCGTAAACGGAACCGAGGACGTCCTTGATATTCGATCTGACCGTTTCCGGGGTTATCCCCATTTTCCTGTTATAATCCTCCTGTATCTCCCTCCTCCTTTTTGTCTCCTTCATGGCCCTCTGCATCGAACCGGTGATATTATCGGCGTACAGTATCACCTCTCCGTTTATATTCCGTGCGGCGCGGCCCGATGTCTGGATCAGCGAGCGCTCTGAACGCAGGAATCCTTCCTTGTCGGCGTCGAGGATTGCAACAAGGGAGACTTCAGGCAGGTCGAGTCCTTCGCGAAGGAGGTTTACGCCGACCAGCACGTCAAACTTTCCGAGCCTCAAATCCCTGAGTATCCCGACACGTTCGAGGGTATCGATATCCGAATGAAGATACCTCGCCCTCACATCGAGGCTCAGGTAATGGTCTGTAAGGTCTTCGGCCATCTTCTTCGTAAGCGTGGTCACCAGAACACGCTCCCCCCTTTCCGCGCGTTTCCGTATCTCGGCGAGGAGGTCATCGACCTGCCCTGAAACCGGGCGCATAAGCATTTCCGGGTCTGTCAGTCCCGTAGGCCTGATGATCTGTTCGACCACCCGGCCCTTTGCTTTCCCGGCCTCGTATGCCGCGGGTGTTGCCGATACGTAAATTGCCTGGTTGACCCTGTGCTCGAATTCGGCGAACTTCAGAGGCCTGTTGTCGAGGGCCGAAGGCAGTCTGAAGCCGTAGTTGATGAGAGTCTGCTTCCTCGACCTGTCGCCTTCGTACATCCCGCCTATCTGCGGGACCGTCGCATGCGACTCGTCGATCACGATCAGAAAATCATCGGGGAAATAGTCTATCAGGGTATACGGCGGCTCACCGGCAGCCCTTCCGCTGAGGTGGCGCGAATAATTCTCTATGCCGTGGCAATAACCGAACTCCCTGAGCATCTCTAAATCGAAAAGTGTTCTCTGTTCGATCCTCTGCGCTTCGAGAGACTTCCCTTCCTGCAGGAAATATTCGGTCCTCTGCCTCATCTCTTCCTCTATATGCTTCAATGCCGGTTCAAGTCTTTCCCTCGGCGTTATCCAATGGCTGTTAGGGAAAACAGCGATCCTGTCGAGCCTCCTCAGCCTCTCCCCGGTGAGCGGATCAAACTCATACAAGGCGTCGACGTCGTCGCCGAAGAACTCTATGCGAAGCGCTCTGTCCTGTGAGAAGGACGGATAGACCTCAACAATATCGCCCCTCACCCTGAAAGTGCCGCGCCTGAATTCGATGTCCGAACGCGTAAACTGCATGTCCGCAAGCCTCCTCAGAATGTCGTCACGGCCGGTGTGCATGCCTTCGTCAATGACAAGGTGCATGTCCATATAGTCCTGAGGCGAGCCTATGCCGTAGATGCAGGAGACCGAGGCCACGACAATAATGTCTCTCCTTTCGAGCACCGCCCTTGTGGCCGAGTGTCTCATCCTGTCGATATCGTCGTTGATCGATGAGTCTTTTTCGATATAGGTATCGGTCGTCGGTAGATACGCCTCGGGCTGGTAGTAATCATAATAGCTGACGAAGAACTCGACCGCATTTTCAGGGAAGAGTTCCCTGAATTCGCCGTAAAGCTGGGCAGCCAGCGTCTTATTATGCGCGATGACAAGGGCCGGCCTGTTGATTTTTTCGATCACGTTTGCGATTGTGAACGTCTTTCCGGAACCTGTCACTCCAAGAAGTACCTGATGCCGCAGCCCTTTCTCCAGTCCTTTCGACAACTCCCCTATAGCCTTTGGCTGGTCGCCTTTAGGCGTGAAGGAGGTTATGAGCTTAAAGGTGTTCATGGAATGAATGTCTTCAACGGACATTTTTCACATTTCGGCTTCTGCCTTTTACAATATGTCTTCCCGACCTTCACAAGGAGCGCATGATATTCATTATAAAGGGTCACATCCCTCTTCAGTGACCCGTGGAAAAGCTCCTGAAATTCCTCATATGACTTCTCGTGATCCATAACGCCATGCCTCGAGAGAACCCTTTTGGTATAGGCATCGATGACAAAAACCGGTTTTCCGAGGGCGTAGAGCAGGATTGAATCCGCGGTCTCAGGACCGATGCCGTTTATCCCGAGCAGTTTTTCCCGTATCGTATGCATATCTTCCTTTTCCATCTTCTTCATGCTGCCGCGGTAATCGTTCATGAGGAAATCGATAAAAGACTTGAGTCTTTGCGCTTTGATATTGAAATAACCTGCAGGCCTTATCGATTCAGTCAGCTTTCCGACGGGCATCCCGTGCAGAGCCTTTGAGGAGAGGGCCCGATATCTTTTCAGATTTTGTATGGCCTTTTCGACATTGCCCCAGTTTGTGTTTTGGGTGAGTATCGCTCCGACCGCGATCTCGAAGGGCGTATCCCCCGGCCACCAATGCTGCGGGCCGAAGGCCCGATGGAGTTTGTCATATATTTCGAGCAACAGGTTCATTATTATCATTTTATCCTATTCAGAGTCATTCCATAAACTGCCGGGAAATTCAATAGACCGTCATTCCGGCAAGCGAAGCGCGTCGGGAATCTTTCTGATTCCCCCTTAGGAAAGGTCTACGACTCGTAGAGGGGATAAAGGGGGATGTTTAACTCATCGACTTGTTAACGAGCTCTTAAATTGCCTATAATATTACTCTATAATATGGAACACATGAACACGGAGGTAATATGCTGATCAGGGGCAAAGTTTGGAAGTTCGGTAATGATGTTGACACCGATGCAATTATCCCGGCGAGGTATCTGAATACCTCTGATCCGAAAGAACTCGCAAAACATGTGATGGAGGATGCCGATAAAGAGTTTGCGAACAACGTGAAGCCCGGCGACATCATTGCAGCAGGGAAAAACTTTGGCTGCGGGTCGTCGAGAGAGCATGCGCCGATTGCGATAAAGGCAGCCGGCGTTCAGGCAATCATCGCAAAAAGCTTTGCCCGGATTTTCTACAGGAATTCTTTCAATATCGGTCTCGCTATCTTCGAATCCGCTGAAGCTTCTGAGAAAGTCAAAGAGAGTGATGAAATAGAGATCGATGCGGACAGGGGTGTAATCAGGAATTTGACATCTCATGAAGAGTACAAGGCCAATCCCATCCCTCCGTTTATGCAGGAATTAATTGACGCCGGAGGGCTGATCGAATGGACGAAGAGAAAACTGGCAAAGACGGGAGAGACAGTAGTAATTAGTGATTAATAAGTAGTAAATCATAAGTGATCACATCTGCGAAAAAATAGACGGGAGAACAATATGAAATCTTACAACATAGCTGTCATCCCTGGCGACGGGACAGGCCCTGAGGTTATTCGCGAGGGCATGAAGGTGCTGGATGCCGTTTCTGCGAGGCTTGGAATCAAATATAATTTTAAATATCATGACTTCGGTGGAGCGAGATATCTGAGAACCGGCGAGGTGCTTCCGGACGGCGCAATCGGGGAACTGAAAAAGTATGATGCCATTTATCTGGGAGCCATAGGCCATCCCGATGTGAAGCCCGGTATCCTCGAGAAGGGGATTCTCCTGCGCCTGAGGTTCGAACTCGACCAGTATATAAATCTGAGGCCGGTCACACTTTACCCGGGCGTCGAATGTCCGTTAAAAAACAAGAACCCGGAGGACATAGATTTTGTAGTTGTCCGGGAAAATACAGAGGGGCTTTATGCAGGAGCCGGCGGTGTGCTCAAGAAGGGTACGCCTGACGAGGTTGCGGTGCAGGAGTCGATAAATACGAGAAAAGGGGTCGAGCGCTGCATCAGGTTTGCATTTGAATACTGCAGGAAAAGGGACAAGAGGAAAAAACTCACGCTCTGCGGCAAGACCAATGTCCTCACATTCGCCTTCGACCTTTGGGAAAGGACGTTCTATGAGGTGGCAAAGGAATATCCCGACATCAAGGTGGATTATGCGCATGTCGATGCAACTACCATGTGGTTTGTAAAGAACCCCGAATGGTTTGACGTGATTGTAACCGACAATATGTTCGGAGATATCATTACGGATCTTGGAGCGATGATTCAGGGCGGAATGGGAATAGCTGCGGGCGGGAACATCAACCCCGAGGGTGTTTCGATGTTCGAGCCTATCGGCGGTTCCGCTCCCAAATATACCGGGATGAATGTTGTGAACCCCCTTGCCGCGATCTGCGCAGCGGGTATGATGCTTGAGCAGCTCGGTGAAGACAAGGCAGGGAAGCTCATCGAAAAAGCGGTGATCGAGGTGACGGGCAAACACCTCAAGAGCCTTGCCGCCGGTAAAATGGGTTACAGTACGACCGAGGTCGGCGACCTTGTCGTAAAGTTCATTTCCGAACTGAGCGTCGATTGACAAAAGCTGTAATTATTTGATATAAAAAATATTCTATTCTACTCCCGGGTAGCTCAGCTGTCCGTCCGTGACGGACGGAAGGTGGCTGTTAAAATGTTTTACGTATATGTAATTAAGAGCGGGAGCTCTGATAAAATATACATAGGGCAGACGGTAGATATCGAAAAGAGAATCAGGCAGCACAATGATCCTGGAAACAATTTTTCTGTGTATACAAAGAAAAATAAGGGTCCGTGGGAATTAGTATATAAAGAAGAAGTTGAAACGCGTCGTGATGCTTTAACGCGTGAAAAGTATTTAAAAAGCAGCAGAGGACGAAGCTATATAAGGACTTTGTTGTAAGCGTGATATTCTGTTCCCGGGTAGCTCAGCCGGCAGAGCAGGTGGCTGTTAACCACCCTGTCGGGGGTTCGAATCCCTCCCCGGGAGCCAATGAAATCAAGGGTTTGCAGAGATGCAAGCCTTTTTTTATGATTTCAAGCCATTCTACAAGGACTGCACTTTTTATATTTTCTCTCTTCAATTTTCTTATATTATGCTTATAACTTTTGCCCTGAAGTAAACAGCAACAAAATCCGCCTTTCATAAAGAAAGAGAGATTTTGAGCAATTAGAAGACTTATGTTTATGTCTCCCTCCTAAACTCCCGTTGAATTGGTTTTGGAGAGCAAGCATTCATATAGAATTAAGCAGGTTGCCCGAACCGTCTCAGCTAATCTTGGAGTGTCATTTGGTATTTTCATTTCCTTGTTCATGCAATATAACTCCGAATAAATTCCTCTGCCTTCTGAAAGGCAAATTGATCAAAGTATGCCTGTATTGCATCCTCATTGAAAGAAGCAGTCCCATTTGGTTCCCAATAATTCTTGCTTAAAACACATTCAAGCTGCTGTTCTCCTTCATCCCATGCCATGTTGATTATCGCTTCAATTTCTTTCCCTGATTTAACATATCTAAGTGGAAGGAACAGTTCAGTTTCAAATTTTTTCATGAAAGACTGATAGGCGTCGAGGGATATTTTTATCTGGTTAACCTTTAATTTCCCATTATGTAATTCTCTATCACCTCCGATGACAAGATTACTGTGTAATAATTTCGCAATGGGTATACGGATGCTATGAACATATAAGTGGCAT
>DCVG01000043.1 GCA_002328665.1 Nitrospiraceae bacterium UBA2194 | reverse complement strand
AACCCCTTCCGTCTTACGTATTGACGGACCTCCCATCAAGGGATGGAAATTCCCCTCTTGATAGAGGGGGATTATTCCTCCCTTTGGTGAAGGGAGGGCAGGAGGGATTTTACTAATTAGATTTTGTCCATAAAGTAGTGTTGTGTCATCCTCCGTCCGTCGATACTTAAGACGGATGACCGGGGGATCCATAAGGCATTGAAAACGATGGATTCCCGCCTTCGCGGGAATGACGAATTTTTTCAGAATTGAACTTTATGGACAGACTCTAATTAATGTAGCCTTAGTTTGAGACTGTTAAATAACTGTTAAATAATAGTTTCTCTGTGATCTCTGTGGTTAAGTTTGACAATACGATCCGCATTGTAAGGAGGTTTATATGAAGAAGTTATTGTTTCTGCCGATAGTGTTCTCTCTTGCTTTAATCCCCGCATTGATTTATACGCAGACAATGTCCGATTACTGCAGCGCTCCGCCTTATGTGACGCGGACCGTGCCGCCTAACATAACTATTGTCCTCGATAATTCCAAAGGCATGCTGAATCCGGCATACTCCGGCGAATATAACCCTGCGAAGCCGGATTACTATACAGGATATTTTAAAACCGATAAAACTTACTGCGCCTCAAACAGTAATTTCTATGAAGCAGCATCCTGTTCCGGCTCCGACAAAGGACCGTATCCGGGGAGCCTGCTTAACTGGGCTTCAATGAGCAGGTACGATATCGTAATGCTTGTATTAATAGGCGGCAAAGGCACACCAACTCCTTCTGCCCGTGACAAGCTTAAAGGAGAAAATACCGATTGGGAGCCAAAGACCACAGACGCTTATCCCGGATGCGTCTTTGATATTACCAGCCAGGGCGGACTGAGCATTACTTCAACCGGTTCATGCGCGCTTCCGCCCATTACGAGCTCCGGCGGCACGCCGGTAACAATCTCTATAGACGATTATGTGCCCAATGTGACCTCGCGCGGAATCATTCACAGGCTGGTTGACAGTAATCCGGTTGACGGAATCTGGGATGCAGGCGCACCGAGAATAGGCATTATGCGATATCAGGCATCAGTGGGTGATATAAAGATGGATTACTGCGCGGGAACCACCGGGCCGCTGTCTTCATTTATTAACAGCATGATATCTGATCAGTCCATGCCTGACAGGAATAATGCAAACTCCCCACTCGGATCAGCGGTGCTTAGGTCTATACAGTACTACAAAAATACATGCAGCACGATCTGCAATCCCTGTTCCGACCCGATAGATTCAGTGTCGTGCAGAAAAAATTTTGTTCTGGTCATAAGCAGCGGTGAAGCTACCGACATTCCTTCGCCGTATGCGGCGGACTATCTCAACGAGCAGATTCGACAGGCCCATGCCGCAGATATCAGACCCGACCGTGACGGTATGCAGACCGTCAACTTTTATAGCGTTCATGTTTTTGGCGCACTGTCCGGAGCGTCTCTTTTAAAGGACTTTTCCAGATATGGCGGATTTATCGACTCCAATGCGGACCTTCAGCCCGACCTTAACAGCGAATGGGACAAAAACGCCGACGGAATTCCCGATACCTACTTTGAAGCATCCGCCCCGGCGGACATATACGCAGCGGTCGAGAAGGCATTCCGGGATATCCTCTCCAAAGCGGCATCGGGGACTGCGGTCTCGGTCCTCACCACTTCATCAAGAGGGGTCGGCTCAGTGGTCCAGGCGTATTTTTTGCCGGTAAGGCACGAGGTTTCCAGGGAGGTGCGCTGGACCGGGTATGTACAAAATATATGGATGGATTATTCTGACAGACTCAGGGAAGATTCGGTGCCGGACCGGAAGCTTGTACTTGATCAGGACAAGGTAATGGGGCTGTTTTTCAATCCGAACAGTAATGAAACCGGGGTTGCCCTTTTTACCACTCAGTCGGACGGCAGCGGCGGGACGCTCTCAACCTGCTCGAATCCTGAGATAAAACCTTTTGCAAATATGAAAGCGCTTTGGGAAGCGGGGGAAAAACTTGCGCTGAAAAATCCTTCCGCGAGAACTATTTTCACATCGAAGAGGATCCTCAGGGGGTCTGCGATAACAACATTTTCAGAAATTCCTTATCCCGAGTTCAAAACAGGTATGGCTCCGGTTCTCCTGAACGCCCTTAACCCGGATTCAACATATACCGAGGATGCCATTATCGGATATATACGGGGTGAATGCCTTGAAACAGGCGCTGCAGGAGATGCGGGATGCGGCGATGTGACCGACCCGCTCTTCAGGGACAGACGGTTGCCGGCAGACGGTTCTCTCCGCGTATGGAAGCTCGGTGATATTATAAGCTCCGCCCCGATGGTCTTTTCAGGCATGCCTCTGAATACCTATCACATAGATTATGCCGACAAGACCTATTATGAATTCGTGTCCGGTGGCCCGTACAGGAAAAAATCTTCCGTGGCCTTTGTCGGTGCGAATGACGGAATGCTGCATGCCTTCAGGGTCGGTTATCTCAAAGATACCGGCCTGATAGGGAACATTAAAGCCGTCTTTAAGGACTTCTTCAGCTCGGGAGAGAGCGACGACGACAGGTTAGGCGAGGAGATATGGGCATTTATTCCTTTTAATGCTTTTCCCTATTTAAAGTACCTTGCGGACCCCGGATACTGCCACATGTATTACAGCGACCTGTCGGTAAGGCTGGTCGATGCAAGCATCAACGGCAGTCCATCGTCTGCTAAAGACAAGAATAGCTGGAGGACGGTCCTTTTGGGCGGAATGCGTCTTGGAGGTGCATGCGGCCCGGGAGGTACGCCCGGTGATCCGCCGGAGGGATCACCTGCGGATGCAGGCTTTTCGTCATATTTCGCCATCGATATAACAGATCCTGAGAAACCTTTCCCGCTCTGGGAGTTTTCCGACAGCGACCTTGGATATACTACCTCGTTTCCATCTATAATCAGAAGCGGCGACAGGAATCAGAACGGAAGCTGGTACGTTGTTGTCGGATCCGGCCCGAAGGTGCTTCCCAAAGGCGGTGTGGATACCGGCAGGAATTCTTCCGGTTATGTCTTCATTCTCGACCTCGGGACAGGCGGGCTGGTAAAAAAGGTATCACTTGATCATAACGGCATAGTCGGCGACATACTCTCCGTTGACGCCGACAAGGATTATATTTCAGAGAAATTATACTTTGGAACTGCCTACCGGACCGGGTCGGCATGGATGGGAAAACTCCTGAGCATAGACGTTACAACGATACTCGCTGCCTCCGGGGTAGGTGCTGCATGGGACTCTTCTTTTGGAAAGACCCTGTTCTCGGGCAGCTACCCGATCACTGCATCTCCCGATGCAGCCCTTGATACAGAGGGTAATATCTGGGTCTTTTCAGGTTCGGGAAAATATTACAGCGACCTCGATGAGGCCGATATGTCCCAGCAGATTTTTTTCGGCTTAAAAGATAAAGGGGTTACTGTCGGCGAAGGGGACCTGAGCAATGTGTCCAACGTTCAGACAAAAGGCGAAGTCACAGGAGTTGCGAAGGTATGTGCCTATGACGGTTCTTCCGACAGCTTCGGATGGAAAGATGTCGTCACCTCCATAAAGCTCACTTCAGGGACCCAGTGGGTCGATAACGAGGGCTGGAAAATATATTTGTCGAACGGTGAGCGGGTCATATCCAGGCCGCTTTCAGTCGGAGGGCTCGTGGATTTCCTTACTTATAAACCTGACCCGGACCCCTGCAAATATGGCGGAGATTCCTACCTTTATTCGGTCGGATATACAACCGGAGTTGCACCGTCATGTGTGGCGATCCGCTCTCCCGAAGCCACAAGCGGGGCAAGCGGAACGGTAACCGTCTTTAAAGGGATACGATTGGGTCCGGGAGCGCCGCCGGCAGGCGAGGCGATAATAATACCGTCCCAAAAAGAAGGGATCGAGCAGTTGAGGAAGAAGATTCAGGTGGCCACGGGAGTCATCGTAGAGACGGAGAACCAGCCGGTATTTTCGGTTGCTTCGAGGATCATCCACTGGCTCAAGAAGTAGTCCAGTTCAAAAGGAAATTTAGTGCGCCGCCGACAAGAAGGGCAAAAGGTATTATTAATGTCATCATTAAGAAAGCTGTTTTTACCCCTCTCTCTTTGACAATCATAAAAAAATTTGCAAGACACGGCACAAATAAGGTAAGTGTTACCAGGCTCACTATTACCTGATTTTCGTTCATAAGACCCTGCCGGGCAAGGTCGAACATCCCTGCAGCGCCGTAGTCTCTCCTCAGGAATCCCATGAGCAGGGCTTCGGTCATCTTTGCAGGCAAACCCAGGAACCGGACGACAACCGGTGAGGCAACCGATTCAATCCATCCCAGCAGCTTGATCTTGTCCAGGGTGAAAAGTATCAGGGTGCCGAGAACAAAAAGCGGGACAGCCTCTTTCAGGTACCATTCTATCCGGCTGAGTGTCTTCATTATGATATTGCCCGGAGCTGGGACCCTGAGAGGCGGCAGCTCTATGAAAAAATCAGGTCTTTCTCCCGGCATGAACTTCGAAGCAAGATAGCCGGTAAAAATAAGCACAAGAATGACGCATCCCGCCCACCACAATAACGCGCGTAAGGAGAATGGCCCCAATATACCGAGGATAACGCCAAGCTGCGCGGAACAGGGGATTGCCAGCGCTATAAGGAACGTGGCGATCATCTTTTCCCTCTTTGTCTCGAGAATCCTTGTCGACATGGTAGCCATAGTGCCGCATCCAAGACCGAGGATCATCGGAAGGATGGCCTTTCCGTTAAGGCCGATTACCCTGAATGCACGGTCGGAAATAACGGCAAGCCTCGGAAGATATCCGCTGTCTTCGAGCAGCCCGAATGCAAGAAAGAAAGTAGCCGTGATTGGGAGTATGATCCCTAAAGCATAGGTCACAGCCATTGTAAAGATGCCGTACTGACCGATAAGCATGTCCTGGATAAAAATAAAGGGGACGACGGATTTCACGGTCTTTTCCATTACAGGATTAAGGTACTGGCCGAAGACCACCTCTTCGATAAAATCCACCAGTATGCCCGCTCCAAACTTTCCCACGAACCCGTAAAAACCGAGCATCACAAGGAGGAGAATCGGTATCCCTGCGACTGAATGGGTCGTCCACCTGTCTATCCTCTGAAGGAAAGCCCCTGCCTTTGATACGCCGCTTTTCTGGACCTGTTTTGTTATGTCTTCTGCAAATTTGATTCGTGTCTGCCCTATCAGCGAAGATATCGGTTCTTTCAGTTTCGCCTGAGCCTCATCCCTCAAATCCTCGATCTTCACAATGTCGTCGGTATTAATATTGGCCATTAGCCAGTCCTTGAGGCTTTCGTCGCCCGAAAGAATCATAAGCGCCAGAGACCTTTTTGAGATGTGCGCCCGGGGAAGGACCGACGATATTTTTTTTGCATATTCTTCGACGACGGGATGATAGTCCACATTAACAGAAGGACGGCGCGGCTCCAGGATGGACTCTCTTAATCTCTGGATACCTTTTCTCTGGGGAGCAACAGTGCCGACAACTTCGATGTTCAGCAATGAACTTAATTTTTGATAATCAACCTCGATCCCCCTTGCCCGTGCCTCGTCTTCCATGTTGAGATCAAGGATGCAGGGAAGCTCCATTTCGGAAAGTTGGATCAACAGCATGAGAGCCCGCTTAAGGTTCTTGGCGTCTGCAACAAGGACGACCGCTTCGGGCTTCTCCTTCAAAAGAATGTCCCGGGTGACCTTCTCATCCTCACTCATCGGTATCAGGTTGTTGACGCCGGGTGAGTCAACTATCAGGAAATGTTTATCCCCCATTGTTGTGTTTCCGTATGATACTTCCACGGTAGTTCCGGGGTAGTTCGATACAGTCACATACTTTCCCGTCAGGAGTCCGAAGATGACGCTTTTGCCGACATTCGGATTGCCGAGCAGTATTAACCTTTTATATTTATGCTGCTGTTCACGACTTCTCAGACGATTCCTCTTTCGAAATCCTGTTATTTCTTTTTCTTCCGGCATTTTTTGCAGTATCCCCTGATCTCAAGTGTATGGCTCGATCCCTGAAACCCCTGTTTTTTACAGATGTTTTCCTGAATTTTTTCAAGTTCTTCGGAATAGAATTCCAGGATATCTCCGCATTGGACGCAGAGCATGTGGTCATGGTGCCTGTGACCGTAGGTGCGCTCGTAAACGGTTCCATGCTCTGTTTTCGCTACCTGCTGAATAACCCCGCACTCACGCAGAACCGACAACGTCCGGTAAACAGATGCCCTCGACGCCTTGGACCCCGTCTTTCTTATCTGCAGATACAGCGTCTCGGGGTCGAAGTGGCCGTCATACGACAGGGCTTTCTGCAGGATAACAAACCGTTCTTTGGTAAATCTCTGCCCGCGTTCCCTCAGTAATTTTGTGAAGATATCCTTATCCATAAGTAGTGTCTGCCCATAAACTCAGGGTTTGTCATCCTNNGGATCCATAAACCATTGAAAAGACTGGATTCCCGCCTTCGCGGGAATGACGACTTTTTATCGGAATCGTACCTTATGGACAGATTCTAATTACAATTATAATTGAGAATGAGTCTCAATTACAATTGTAAACGCAGTCCCCTTTATCTGTCAATGCGGTTTTTTACGGTTTTACATTTTTTTCTGTTTTATGCTAACTTCTATAGTCTGGAAGGTTGCTCATGTTCCCCCATGGTCAAAATAATGGAATGGAGGATTTTTTTATGCTGAAGAAGATTGTCCTTGCCTATTCCGGAGGACTTGACACATCTGTCGCAATAAAATGGCTGAAAGAAAAATATCGCGCGAAGATTATCGCCTTTTGCGCCGACCTCGGTCAGGGTGAAGACCTCGATTCGGTAAGGCGAAAGGCACTCAGGACAGGCGCGTCCAATGTATATATCGAGGACCTCAGAGAAGTCTTTGTCAGAGACTATATATTTCCGATGCTGAGAGCGAACGCCGTGTACGAAGGGTCGTATCTGCTCGGCACGTCAATCGCAAGACCTCTTATTGCGAAGAGACAGATAGAAATTGCCGAAAAGGAACAAGCTGAAGGAGTAGCGCACGGCGCTACGGGCAAGGGAAACGACCAGGTAAGGTTTGAGCTCACGTATTATGCACTTAAACAGGATATAAAAGTCATTGCCCCGTGGAGGGAGTGGCCGTTTGATTCGAGAAAATCTCTGATCGAGTACTCGGAAAAGCATGGAATACCCGTTTCCGCCACGAAGGAAAAACCATACAGCATAGACAGGAACCTTTTTCATATCAGCTATGAAGGCGGTATCCTGGAGGACCCCTGGAAAGAACCTCCGGATGACATGTATACCATGATCTCTTCACCCGAGAAGGCTCCGCATACTCCTGTATATCTTGAGCTTTCTTATGATAGGGGAAACCCTGTTGCGGTGAACCGCAAACGCATGTCTCCGGCCGGTCTTCTCGCCGTCTTGAATTCTATAGCCGGAGAACACGGCATTGGACGGGTCGACATCGTTGAAAACAGGTATGTGGGAATAAAATCGAGAGGAGTTTATGAAACGCCCGCCGGTACGGTCCTGCAGTCGGCCCATAGAGCGGTCGAGTCGCTGACTCTCGACAGAGAGGTCATGCATCTGAAGGACTCTCTGATTACACGCTATGCAGAGCTTGTCTATTACGGTTACTGGTTTTCTCCCGAGCGTATTGCCCTTCAGGGGTTTATAGACGATATCCAGGAATCAGTCACCGGGACAGTGAGGCTTAAACTCTATAAGGGAAACTGCTCTGTGGTGGGAAGGAAATCTCCCTGTTCGCTGTATAGTCCGGAGCTTGCAACATTTGAAGCAGAAGATGTATATAATCAGAAGGATGCAGAAGGGTTTATAAAAATCAATGCCCTCAGATTAAAGCTGGGCAATTTGAAAAAGCGCCGCAGGCGGAGGATATGAGAACGGGAGTTTCCTTTAGAAGTGAATCCAAAACTGATCTGACCTACTGGATTGCCTTATCGCTGCTGCCGGATATCGGACCGGTAAGAGCGAGAAAATTACTATCCGTATTCGCTACCCCGGAGATGGTATTCAGGGCGGGGTTTGATGATCTTATGAAAGTTGAAGGGATAGGAGCGATTATTGCAAGGAAGGTCAGGGATTTTTCTGCCTGGGGCGGGATCGAAAGACAGATAAGGGAAATGGAAGACAAGGATATAAAGGTTATCAGTCTTCAGGAAGCATCGTATCCGGAGATGTTGAGGGAAATTGATGATGCTCCGGTTGTTATCTATGCGAGAGGAGACATACTGCCATATGACAAGTTTGCAATTGCAATTGTCGGTTCGCGCAGACTCACGCAGTATGGGGCTTCGGTGGCGGAAAAAATTTCAGAGGATCTTGCATCCTGCGGTTTTACTGTTGTGAGCGGGATGGCCAGAGGCGTGGATTCCATCTCGCACAAAGGCGCATTGAAAGCTGGAGGCAGGACTATTGCGGTGCTCGGCTCAGGGCTTGATATACCGTATCCTCCTGAAAATAAAGCCCTGATGGAGAATATCGTTAAGAGCGGATGCGCATTGAGCGAGTTTCTGCCGGGTACGCTGCCTGAGAAAGAGAATTTTCCCAGGAGGAACAGACTGATAAGCGCGCTTTCATTGGGAGTGCTTGTTGTCGAAGCAACGCTTGACAGCGGCGCCCTTATAACGGCCCGATACGCAGCGGAACAGGGCAGAGAGGTTTTTGCCGTGCCCGGCAGCATTACCTCGTGTTGTTCGGAAGGGACCAACGAGCTTATAAGGGGAGGGGCGATACTTGTGAGAAAGGCTGAGGATATAATAGAGGAGCTTGCGCCTGTCCTGAAAGGCTTCCTCAAAACAAGAGACAAGACTGCGATAAATATTTCCGATGAAGAAAAGAAAGTGTGCAACCTGCTTTCGGGAGAACCGAAGCAGATAGATGTCATTTCCAGGGAAAGCGGACTGCCGTCGTCAAAGGCGCTCGGAATTCTTCTCGGACTGGAGTTGAAAGGAGCTGTAAAACAAATAACAGGAAAGAGGTTTTATCTTGCATGAATGCTTTAGTCATTGTTGAATCTCCTGCAAAAGCAAAGACCATTAACAAAATACTTGGCAAAGGATTTACTGTAAAGGCGTCTATCGGCCATGTAAAGGACCTTCCGGAGAAAGAGCTTGGAGTCGAGGTCGAAAAGGACTTCAAGCCCAATTACGTCATCATCCCGGGGAAGGAAAAGATTATAAAAGAACTGAAGAAAGCGTCCAAAGACGCCGACAGGGTATACCTTGCTCCCGACCCCGACAGAGAGGGCGAGGCTATCGCATGGCATATAGCATCGGAGATCGCCGACAAAAAAGACGGTACCGGCAATGGAAAGATCTACAGGATAATTTTCAATGAAATAACGGAACGTGCGGTGCGGGAGGCGATCCTGAATCCGCGGAAGATCGATATACGGAAATTCGAGGCCCAGCAGGCGAGGAGGATACTCGACAGGCTCGTCGGATACGGACTGAGTCCCCTTCTCTGGAGGAAAGTGCGGAGAGGTCTGAGCGCCGGAAGGGTACAGTCCGTGGCTGTAAAACTGGTTGTGGACAGAGAGCGTGAGATAGACGAGTTCAAATCCGAAGAATACTGGAGTATCAGCGCGGAATTTGAAGGCTCCCGGCCCCCGAAGTTCCGGACAAGACTCTCGAAGATTAACCGTGGGTCAGGAGACGAGAACCAGGGCGCTGATGCTAAATTCCTGATACCAAATCATGAAGCGGCCGATACAATCATTGCTGATTTGAAAGACAGGCAATTTGTCCTTGATAAAATAGACCGTAAGCAGCGGAAGAGGATGCCCTATCCACCTTTTATTACGAGTACCCTGCAGCAGGAAGCGGTTAGAAAACTGAGGTTTTCCGCAAAAAAGACCATGATGGTGGCCCAGCAACTCTATGAAGGGATAGAGCTTGGACAAGAGGGAGCGGTAGGACTTATCACTTATATGAGAACCGATTCTCACAGGGTAGCAGCGGAGGCGCAGGACTGGGCGCGAAAACTTGTGGAAAGTGTGTATGGAAAAGACTATATACCGGAGAAGTCTCCTGTATACAAAAGCAAGTCATCCGCCCAGGAAGCTCATGAGGCAATAAGGCCTACATACCCTGATAAGGGACCTGAATCGATTAAGAAGTTTCTTTCGAGAGATCAATATGCACTATATCTGTTGATATGGAATCGTTTCATATCAAGCCAGATGGCGCCGGCACAGCTTGAGCAGACGACTCTTATAATCGTAAATCGTGAAGCGTCAGGCGTAAAAGGAGTTGAACAAACCGAATCGATTAACATTTCACCCCGCATGCTTTACGAATTTCGGGCATCCGGAACAGTAGTGCGCTTCGAGGGATTTATGGCGCTCTATACCGAAGGGAAGGACGAGATCGAGGAAGAGAACGGTTCTGCGTTACCGGCGCTGAAAGAAGACGAAATATTAAAACTGCTGGACCTTCAGTCGAAACAGCATTTTACACAGCCTCCGCCACGGTATACGGAGGCGACGCTTGTCAAGGCCCTCGAAGAAAAAGGCATAGGAAGGCCGAGTACCTATGCGGCAATACTCTCTACAGTACAGGACAGAAAGTATGTTCATAAGGCTGAAGGCAGGTTTTCTCCGACCGAACTCGGGGTCGTCGTAAATAATTATCTTGTTGAGAGGTTCCCCGAGCTGATCGATGTGGATTTTACTGCAAAGATGGAAGATGAGCTTGACCATATCGAGGACGGAAAAATGAAATGGATAGAGGTGGTTACAGATTTCTATAAACCGTTCAGCAGTGAGCTGTCATCAGCTATAAAAGCTACGGACAGGGTGAAACCCGAGGATATTCCGACCGAACATGTCTGTGAGAAGTGCGGCCTTCCGATGGTAATCAGGTGGGGAAGGCATGGGAGGTTCCTTGCCTGTACCGGTTATCCGAAATGTAAAAATAC
>DCVG01000087.1:3856-12868 GCA_002328665.1 Nitrospiraceae bacterium UBA2194 | reverse complement strand
TGAGTAGGGCATTGAGAATCAGGACGGAGCCTCGTGTGACAGTTATTTTCAGTAATCAACGTTTTTGGCGAATGGGCTCTGGTGCAGACTTGCAGATGGAGCAAATAATCTAAAATGCTAAAAACCCTTTTTCTTCCCGGGTACCAAAAAAAATAGTTAAGGATTCATATCCCCGAAGAGATGGGAAACTGCATCTTTTAAATACAATTCCCAATAATACAAATGCCAGAAGGCTTTTTACTAAATCATTAAGATCAACAGATCTTTATAAAATTGGGATCGCGACTCATACGTATTCAGATACATTTTGCCACCAGAATTTTGTTGGTCTCAAAGATCAGGACTAAAAAGCCTCCGTGTTTTTGCCGTCCCGGAGGTCAAATTTCCCACGGCTTTTCGCGCGCCGCTTCGCGGGCAGCTTTGTCCTCGCGCAGTCGCAAGAAAATGGGCTGCCTCATAATGCCGTCCTCTGTCCAACCGGTGAAAGCAACTTCGCAGACCAGCTTAGGCTCGACCCAGGTGACCGGTGTATTAGTCTCAGGCTCCACTTTAAAGGCGCATTCCTTTTGGATCAAAGCATCCAATTTTTCGCGGATTTCCTTCAGATTTTTCGCTTCGAATCCGCCTCCTGAATGACCGATATAAATCAGATCGTCTCCCTCGAATACGCCCAGTACAAGGGAACCGAAATATTTTCTGCCCCCTCTCGGCTCCGTGAATCCCGCGATCACCGCCTCCTGTGTAAGCTGTGTCTTAATCTTCAGCCACTTCCTGCTCCTTATGCCCATCCGGTATACACTCTGAGAATGCTTGGCGATGATCCCCTCCAGCCCGTTTTCTTTGACGACGTTGAAAAACAAGACGCCGTCTTTCCGTACGTGATCACTGAACTTTATTTTGGGGGAAGAGGGAAGAATCTGTTTCAGCAGTTCTTTCCTCCGAATCAGGGGAAGGTTCGTCAAATCATGTCCCTGGAAGTACAGGAGATCAAAGACATAGTAGAGCAGATGCCCTTTGCCGGATTTACGGTAGTTCTGGAGCATCTGAAAATTCGGCTGTCCCAACTCATCAACTACAACAATTTCGCCGTCCAGAACAGCCTCAAATCTGAATTTACGCAATGACCCGGTAATGGGAGAAAACATCTGATTCAGCGAAAGCTGATTTCGTGAATAAAGCAAGACGTCTCCGTCCCGGATTTCGGTAATGGCCCGGTATCCGTCCCATTTCACCTCAAAGACCCAGTCCGGATGATCGAAGGGGTCTCTGACCAAGGTTGCGAGCATGGGTTTTATGCCGTGAGGCATCGGGATAACCGGCGCATCCTTCAGGTCTTCCCCTTCCATCGCCTCCCGAAGACGTATCCGGTTTTTTTCCCTTTGACCGGAAGATTGCGAATCGGCTCCGGAAAGATCCTCCAGAGTTTTACCGGACACTACGGAACGATTCTCCCTGAGGATATCCTCTTTCTTTGCATATTGATCTTTTTTCTTCAAAAGCAACCACGACTTGTCGTCCCATCCCGCTTTCACCAGCGCGAATTCACCCTGAAGTTTTTGGCCCTCAAGGATAAACTTCATGTTGCCTTTTCTCAATCCCTCCAGAAGGAGTTTCTCGCTTTTTTTTCCATCCTTCGCGGAAGGGTGATGATAGAAGCCCATGTCCCAGATGATAACGCTTCCTGCGCCGTAATTGCCCTCAGGGATAATCCCCTCAAAATCTTTGTAATCGAACGGATGGTCTTCAACCATAACGGCAAGCCTTTTTACGGAAGGATTCAGCGAAGGCCCTTTCGGCACGGCCCAGCTCTTCAGGACGCCGCCCAGTTCGAGCCTGAGATCATAATGGAGGTTCCGGGCAGAGTGCTTATGAACAACAAAAACGAGCCGGTCCCCCTTCGG
The DNA here is from genome assembly GCA_002328665.1 of Nitrospiraceae bacterium UBA2194. GTDB lineage: Bacteria > Nitrospirota > Thermodesulfovibrionia > Thermodesulfovibrionales > SM23-35 > UBA2194. Next base: position 10,967 of record DCVG01000087.1, on the reverse strand, counting down.
AGAAAGCCCCGGTTTAGGTTCGGGCGTTTTCCCGAATTTACGTTTAGATTTGTATTCTCTTAATCCCATGTTTATCAGAAATACTCCTCCAAATAAGGAAGCTTCTGTTTTTTCACGATTACCCCTCGAAACAGGTCACCTTTTTTTTCGGCCCTGCTCACTGCTTCCGAATGTGTAATTTGCAGTTTCTCCGGGTTGCCTTCCCCTGTTGAATTATCCAGTTCTTTCCATTCAAGGGGAAACGAAACGGTCGGTTTCTCGCCGGCCCGCAAGGAATAAACGCAGATCATGGTCTTTGAGGCGTCGTTTTGAGACCAGTTGATAAAGACCTTTGCTTTCCGGTAATCCTTCGCCATTTTAGCGGTCACCAGATCCGGATAGTTTTTCTGCACGATTTCAGCCACGGCTTTTGAAAATTTCTTTGTGGCCTCAAAGGTCGTCTCTTTACGGTTCAAGGGGACATATACGTGGAGTCCCTTTTTGCCGGAGGTTTTTACATAGCTTGCAAGCTGCATGTGGGAGAGAAGGTCCCGGAGTATCAGCGCAACCTGCGCACAATTTAGAATATTTGCCTGATCGCCGGGGTCGAGATCGAAGACCATGGAATCTGGCGTTTCAGGGGAATCCGCCCCGGCCAAAGGCACATGCAGTTCCAGAGACGCGAGGTTCTCCACCCAAATCAGCGATTCCAGATCGTTGACTAGGCAGACCGTAATGCGCTCCTCGTCATCGCGGCGGACCTCCGCTGTTTTCACCCAGGCCGGACGGTAAGAAGGACAACGTTTCTCGAAAAAGAAATCCTTTTCCACTCCATCGGGATAGCGCTTTAAAGTCAATGCCCTGTCTTTCAAATGGGGAAGAATGAACTTTGCCATGCGGCGGTAGTATTCCAGGATGTGGGCCTTCGTGAAACCATATGAGGGATAGAGGTCCTTTCCCAGGTTCGATAAAGAGAGCCTCCTGCCGGCTATCCTGACGATTTTTCGGCTCACCGGTTCTTTTTCACTCTGCGCATGCTCTCCTTCAGCGCTGCGACCAGATCGGCCGGACCTGCTCCTTCCACTTCCTCGACTTCAGGGGCTTCCACCAGAGCTTTTTCTTTCATCTTCTTCTTGAGTAGATCCACGATCTTTTTCCGGCGGCCGTCCGCATATTTTTCCGGGTCGAAGTCAGTAATCATTTCTTTAATAATCTTTTTCATACGGTTTTTCTCTTCAGCTTCGACCTTGTCATCCTTCGGCAGGATGTCTTTATCGGAAAGTATTTCTTCGCTGTAATGAAGCGTGATAAGGGCCAGTCCTTCCTCAGTGCTTTTGACAGCTACAAGATACTCACGTTCCCCCAGCACGAACTTTGCAAGCCCTGCTTTATTGGTCCGGCGCATCACTTCGACCAGCAGCCGATAAGCTTTTTCGCCCCCTTTGGAAGGGACGAGATAATACGGATGGTCGTAATAGATCGCGTCTACTTCCTTCATATCGATGAACTCGATGATCTCTATCGTACGGCTCCGTTCGGGCGACACGGATTCCAATTCCTCATCCGTTATCACTATGTATTTGCCGGGTCCGATCTCGTATCCCCTGATAATCTCATCCGGCGGGACGATCGTATCATCTTCCGGACAGAGCATTCTTCTCACTAAGGGAGAGTAATCCTTGCTGTGGAGCATACGAAAGGAGACGCGGCCGGTCTCGACAGCCTTAACCAACTGCACCGGGATCGCCACAAGGCTGAAACTGATGGTTCCGCTCCATATTGTCTGCAGAGTCATGTTATTCCTTCATAAACTTCCCATCGTATAGATGGCAAGGTATCCTAAAATCTCCCATCCATTGAGGTGAGGGAAGTATAAGGATCCCACCTGCAAGGACTTGTGGGTTATTGCAAAACTCAATAAAGAGGTTTCCCTTCATGCGACCTTCTTCAGACTCGCTTCCAATGCCTGAAGCAGCTTATCCGGCGCTGTGGGTTTCAGACGCCTAAGCCGCAGTACTGTAATCTTTTCTCCGCGCGCTTTTTTATCGATCAGATTTTGCAGCTTTTTCTGGTGTTCGTTTTCGAATTTGTACGGCTGGAAAGGACCGGTCAGGTGCTTGATCAAATCGCCCGCGATTTTCAGTTCTTTTTCAGATACGGGAATTTTCTGTAGTTCAAGAGATTTCACCGGAATCACTTCGTCCGCGTACCGCAGAGTATTCAAACGAAGCACCTTCCTGGTTGCCTCCAGGGCCCCAAGATAGGACCGCTTTCTCATTGTCCACGTGCAGATACCTACTGCATCCATTTCCGTCAAGGCTCCGACAAGTGCGTTATATCCCTTTGAGAGGTTATCCGGCTCCAGATAGTAGACGCGCTCAAGAAAGACAGGGTCTATTTGTTCGGTTTTTACGAATTCGTGGACTTCGATCATCCGGCTGCCTTCGGGAGCTGTCTGTTCGAGTTCCTCCGGATCGACGATGACATATTTCCCATCCTCCACTTCGAACCCCTTCGCCTGTTCTTCCATCGGTGCCGGCTTATTTTCATACGCACAGACCATCTGCTGGCGCAATCTCACATGATCCTGCTTGTGAAGGAGGTGAAACTGAATCCGCTCTTCCCTGATTGCGGTATGCAGATTCACAGGCACATTGACAGCTCCAAAATGGATAAATCCCTTCCAGACCGCTTTTCCCGCCACTGAAAGCCCTCCGTAATTTAATTAATACTGTCTTAAAGAGAAGTATCCCATAAAAAATACAGCTGTTCAAGTTTGACTGTATGCAGCTAAAAAGGGGCTTTACGCTTCTGAATATCTGTTCAAGCGCTGCGGGAAAGGCGAGACATTTTCGCGAGCTTACCGATCCAGGGAAAAAGAAAGTCAGGAGAGGCGAACCGGGGCAACTTTACTGATCTTTACCTGAAACATACCTTCTCGGTTCTTTGTCCTGGGCCTGCCCTTGACAATTCATATTGCCGGGAGTAATGTAAAACCAAATAGCAGCCGAAATCCATTCACAGAATGGATACGGGGGACCCAGAAATATGGGGCGCATTTCCCGGGATAACCGGGAATAGGGTACTTCCAGACCCGAGCCCGACAGCTAACCTCGTAGGCATATGGAAGGGCAATGGACAGAGAATAAAACCGCTGCCTTGCCGGCGGTTTTTTTTGCTTCTCCTTTGCCCCCGGAGGAGGAGTTATGTTGAACAGGGAATCTCCTGTTAAAGGGATTATAAAATCCCTCGGTCTTGTATTTGGTGATATAGGAACAAGTCCCATATACACCATAACAGTTGTCTTCCTTCTAACCAAACCAAACCAAGCTAATGTCATGGGAGTCCTTTCTCTTATTGCCTGGACAATGACAATCCTGGTAACAGTTGAATATGCCTGGCTTGCAATGAGTCTCGGGAAAAAAGGTGAAGGCGGTACCATTGTGCTCAAAGAGATACTTGTTCCTTTGCTCAAAAAAGCCAGGAAGGTATCTATTATTACCCTTCTATCTTTTATCGGAATATCCCTTCTCATCGGAGACGGGGTGATTACCCCTGCAATCAGCATATTGAGTGCCGTTGAGGGTTCTCTCCTGATTCCTGGATTCGAAAAAATGAGTCAGGGTGCATTGATTCTTATAGCGGGTGTAATTGCCATAATGCTCTTTTCCTTTCAGAGAAGGGGGACGGAAAAGGTTGCATGGACATTCGGACCGATAATGGTTATATGGTTTCTCTGCCTCAGTATCTCAGGCGTAATATCCATAATTCATGCGCCTTACGTAATCAAAGCGATAAACCCATATTATGCCTTCAAATTTCTTATGGAGAACGGCATCTCAGGGTTTTTTATTCTCTCGGAGGTTTTTCTCTGTGCCACAGGGGGGGAAGCATTATATGCTGACATGGGACATTTAGGCAGGAAACCTATTGTTAGAGCGTGGTATTTCGTGTTCTTTGCCCTGTTACTTAATTATCTTGGACAAGGGGCATTTCTCATTGAACATCCCCATGCTAAAAGTACCCTTTTTGAGATGATACTGCATCAGTCATCAGCCCTTTATGTCCCGTTCCTCATTCTAAGCATTCTCGCTACAGTCATTGCTTCCCAGGCAATGATAAGCGGAATGTTCTCTATCGTCTATCAGGGGATAACAACACATATTATGCCCATGTTCAAAATTGAATTCACTTCTACTGAACTGAGGTCGCAGATATACATAGGGCTTGTGAACTGGTTTTTACTGATTTCTGTTTTAATGGTCATATACATATTCAGAGAATCCCATCGACTTGCAGCTGCCTATGGTCTTGCCGTGACAGGAACCATGACCATCACAGGAATAATGATGACAGGGATATTCCACCTGAGAAAGAAAAATCACCTTGCGGTTATTTCGTTGCTGGTAACTTTTATTGATATTGTGTACCTGTTCTCAAATAGCTATAAAATACCCAACGGCGGATATTGGTCGATTATTATTGGTGCCGTCCCTTTCATGATAATTATGATCTATATAAGTGGACAGAAAATGCTTTATGGAAACCTTAAGACGATACCTTTGGAGAAATTTCTTGAAAGGTATACCCTCGCTTATACGACAAAAAATAAGATAGAGGGGACTGCGCTTTTCTTTTTAAAGGACCCGAAAGAAATTCCGCCTTTCATGATCCGGAGCATGTTTATAAACAAGATACTTTATGAGAACAATATTCTCGTTACGATCATAAAACGCGACGACCCGTTCGGAGTAACAGGGTTTTTTAAGGAGGATCTTGGTAACGGATTAAAGATATTCGAAATACAGTGTGGTTATATGGAATTTCCAGACATCGACGATGTATTGAAAGAAGCAGGGATAGAGGAAAATAGTATTTTTTATGGCCTTGAAGATATTGCCACCGGGAATATAATATGGAAAATCTTCTCAATTATCAAGCGGCTGAATCCCACATTCGTCCAATTTTATAAACTCCCTTCCCATAAATTGCATGGAGTTATGACAAGGGTAGAAATGTGAAAAAAATGGCAGGTAAACAAAACAAAAAAAAGCCCGCTCATTGCGGGCTGAAACCAGGAAGACTATCCGATCTGATAGAGAGCCTTAATCAGGTTCTAAATGACTCGCAGACAATGACAGGCAGAAAGCGCAGACGGTTAAAGTCCGCTCCTTAAATTCCCAGCGCTTCTACTATACGCTTTTTCTGTTTTTCGAGCACCTTCTGGCCGTGTTCGAGGTTCCTTAAAATCTCCTTTTTTGCATCAACTGACAGGTCTTTTCCGCGGTCTACGATATCAGAGACCTTGTCCTTCACATCACCGGCAAAATCGTTTATGCTGTCGATCGTGTCTTCGACCATATGCCCGGCTTCCTTTTTCACTTTCCGCGCGGTTTTTGCGATATCTTTCCTCGTTTCACGGCCTGACTGGGGCGCATAGAGAAGCGCAATGGCAGCCCCTATCACTCCTCCCAGCAGAAAAGCTCCTGCGATTTTTTTATAATCCTCGTCCATATCTTTCTCCTTTCAGAAATCATTCTATATATGATCAAATGTATCAAGTATGAGCGCCGGAGTCAACATTAAAATAGCAAATATGAAAATGCGGTTGCATTTTTAATTGATTTCGATAATATTTAAGAATGGCTGAGGACAAGAAAACGATGCCCGACATGATGAAAAACCCTCTGTGGAGGATTGTGATAGGCGTCCTGATTTTCATGTTCTTTCTGTACCTGTGGGGCTATTTTTTTTCAGTGGGAGCCCCCGGTCGGCACCCGATCAGCTACAGCCAGTTTATTGAGCAACTGGCCGCCGGCAACATCAAATCCGTCACCATTAAAAACCTTCAGGTAAACGGTGAACTTGCCGGGGAGATAATTATTCAGTTGCCGGACGATAAAAAAACCGTACCTGTTAAAAGGTTCCAGACTTTTCTGCCTTCGTTTCAGGGTGAGGGACTTATAAAACAGCTCGAGGAAAAGAATGTTGCCGTAACCATAGAACCCTCTGAGAAAGGCGCTCTCCTCTGGCAGATTATGATCGGAATTCTTCCCTGGGTGCTTATTATCGGCCTCTGGGTGATACTTATGAGACGCGCACAGCAGATACAGGGCGGTCCGGGAGGACTCTTCACATTCGGGGCAAGCAAGGCGAAACTCTTCGATGCCAAAAAGGTCGGCGTGACATTCAAAGACGTAGCGGGTATGGATAATGTCAAACAGGAATTGAAAGAGACGATAGAATTCCTGAAAGAGCCGTCGAAATTCAGGAGGCTCGGAGCAAAGGTACCGAAGGGAGTGCTTTTGGTCGGCCCGCCGGGGACAGGGAAAACGTTGCTGGCAAGGGCTGTAGCCGGTGAAGCAGGAGTGCCTTTTTACAGTATCAGCGCGTCGGAATTCATCGAGATGTTCGTAGGAGTCGGCGCATCCCGGGTAAGGGATATGTTCAAGAAGGCAAAAGAGTCGCAGCCGAGCATCATCTTTATTGACGAGATTGACGCCGTTGGACGCACCCGGGGCGCAGGCATGGGAGGGGGTCATGATGAACGGGAACAGACACTCAATCAGCTTTTGAGCGAGATGGACGGTTTCGAATCCCACGAAGAGGTGATCGTGCTGGCTGCAACGAACAGGCCTGACGTGCTTGACCCCGCGCTTCTCAGGCCCGGCCGTTTTGACAGGCACGTTGTAATCGACAGACCCGGGCTGAAGGAACGCAGGGCGATACTCGAAGTCCACATGAAAAATAAAATCGTGGGGGATGATATCGATCTTGAGAAGACAGCCAGGGGAACGCCGGGCATGACAGGCGCCGACCTTGAAAACATCGTGAATGAAGCCGCCCTCATCGCAGTCAGGAAGAATAAGGATAAAATCGATATGAGCGATTTTGAAGAGGCGAGGGACGTCGTGCTCATGGGATCGGTCAGAGAAGAAACCATCAGCGATACGGAGAAGAGGATAACGGCATATCACGAGGCAGGGCATGCCCTCGTCGCCTGGACCCTCCCGGGGACCGACCCCATCCACAAGGTGAGCATAATACCGCGCGGCATGGCGATGGGTATAACACAGCTTCTGCCTGAAGAAGACAGGCATTACTATCCGAAGACCTATCTCATGAACAGGCT
>DCVG01000087.1:0-3833 GCA_002328665.1 Nitrospiraceae bacterium UBA2194 | reverse complement strand
TTACAGCGAAGAGATGGCATGGCTCATGGACCAGGAGATCCGCGAATTAATTACCCGCGCGGAAGCGATATCGGAAAAAATATTGACTCAGAACAGACATGTCCTCGATAACCTGGCAGCCGCCCTTATTAAGGAAGAGATTCTGGAAAGAGCGGACGTCGAGAGGATCATTAAAGAGTCAAATTAATCCGTATTCGCAAGTCTTGCGAACTCTTCCATGCTTAATGTCTCGGGCCTTCGGTGAGGATCTATTCCTGCCCTCTCAAGCCAGTCTCCCGCATCCGGCCGCATGCTTTTAAGGGAGTTCGAAAGCATCTTCCTCCTATGGGAAAAAGCCGTCCTTACGACTCTGAAGAAGAACTCTTCGTCCTTCACGTCAACAGAAGGTCGTTCAAGTATTGTAATATGCACAACAGCCGAATCGACTTTGGGCGCAGGCCTGAAAGCTTCTTTGGGGATAATCATGCTGAGGCTTGCCGAGGCATGATACCGGACCGCGATTGTAAGCACACCGTAATCCCTGCCGCCCGGCTCCGCCGCTATCCTCTCCGCAACCTCCTTCTGAATAGTAAGCGTCATCGACCTGAGGGTCTTTCCTGCGCTCAGGAGCTTGAAGATTATGGGAGTGGTAATATAGTAAGGGATATTTGCAACGACCTTGAATTCAGGGAGTGTCCCGTATGGATATTCAAGGGCATCCCCGTATATCAATTCGATATTCGAATATTTCGATAGTTTTAGTTTCAGGTTTTCATACAATGTCTCGTCGAGTTCGATTGCAATCACCTTTTTCACCTGTCCCGCTATTATCTTCGTAAGTTCGCCCGGACCGGGGCCTATTTCAACAACAAGGTCTTCGGGTACGAGTTCGGCGGCCCGGACAATATTTGCCAGGATTACCGGGTTGTAAAGAAAATGCTGCCCTAACGATTTCTTTGCCATTTAAGTCAACCTTAATTAAGTCATTTATATATTTTACTGATATTCGGCCCGCCGCCTTTGACAAAAAAGAGAATAATCAAGCCGATAAGGAAGAAAAAAGCAACCGACAGAATCGCGGGCCGCTGGCTTCCAAATGTTGTGGACATATATCCGAAGATGAGAGGACCGAGGACAGCGGATGACTTTCCAGTAAGGGAATAGACGCCGAAATATTCCGCCTCTCTTCCTTCGGGAACGAATTGCGTATAAAAAGCGCGCGAAGCCGCCTGTACCGTACCGAGGCCAAGACCTGCAAATGATGCCAGAAGCCAGAAATATCCTTTCGTCTGTATGAAAAAGGCGGCGGCCGCAACGGACGTCCACATGAGGAGCGAGAGCACCACCACTTTTTTTGGGCCCCAGAGGTCGATTGGTTTCGCCATTGTAAACGAGCCGAAAAGCGCAGTCCCCTGAACAACGAGATAAAGGTAAATAAGTTCCTGCGGTTTGAATCCCAAAGTAGTTGCAGCGAATATGCTCGAAAAAACGATCACCGTGTTTACACCGTCCTCGTATATCAGGTATGAAATCAAAAACTTCCGGGCTTCTCTCTTCTCCCATATTTCCCTGAGGGTCCTTGCGGAATATCTCAGGCCTTTCATTCCGGCTGCGGCGACAGAGCGTTCTCCTCCTTTATCCGGTGGTAAAAAAACAAAGGCAGGTATCGAGAAGAGTGCGAAGAATAATGAGACCATGAGCCATGTATCTTTAAACTGCCCTGCCTTTACCAGCGGAAGGGCGATCAAAAGAGAAAGGATGGAGCCGGCATATCCGACCATAAACCCCCAGGCGGAGACCCTGCCCTGATATTCATGGGGCGCTATCCTCGGGAGAAAGGAGTTGTAAAAAACGAGTCCCCCTTCCATACCGATATTTGCAGCGATCACCAGCAGGACGCCTTCGAAGAACATGCCTCTTTCGAGCAGGGAGAGGCTCGCTATTGCAGCGACACTCAGAACGGTATAAATGAAGAGGAATTTTTTCCTCAGACCGCTGTAATCCGCTATCCCGCCGAGCAGCGGCGAGCTTAAAGCGACAATCGCCATACTGATCGATATGGCCCTCCCCCACCACACGTCTCCGAGGCCCGCGTCATTGCCGACTATGACATTTACATAATATACGGGAAAGACAACGGCAGCGATTACGGCGGAATAGCTGGAATTCGCGAAATCGAACAACGTCCAGCTTATGACATGCTTTTTGTTCAGATCCATAACTCCCGAAATATTTCCTGATATGATAGCATGCATCCGTCACAGGAAGTTCATCAGCGCCATCACTCGTCTATTTTTTATTTCAGCAACTTGTATATACATTTTTTCCTCTGCTCTTAACCACCGCATCTGATCCTGCTATAATTATGTCATGAAAATAATGATCTGCGGAGGCAGCGGCTTCATCGGCGGAAACCTCGTGCGGTTTTTACTCGACCAGGGCCACAGTGCCGTTATTCTCGACAGGAATAAGTCAAGAATATCTTCACCGCAATTACAGTCGTTTGAAATAGACCTGCTGAGGCCGGAACTTTTTGACCAAAAGTGGTTTGAAGAAGTTGAGGCGGTCATCAACCTGAGCGGCAAGGATATCTTCACCTTCTGGAACCAGAAAACCAAAAAGATGATATGGGACAGCAGGGTCCAGGTCAACAGGAACCTGATCGGTTTTATTGCAAAACTCCATAATAAGCCGGCTGTGTTCATCTCCGCCTCTGCGGTCGGATATTACGGCAACCGGGGTGATACCGAACTTCTTGAACACGAAGGTCCGGGTGAAGGTTTCCTGGCAGAGGTCTGCAAGGCATGGGAAGCCGAGGCAGGGAGCGCCGAGCAATTCGGGATGCGTACCGTCCAGGTGAGAACTGCTCCCGTCCTCCTCAAAAACGGCGGCCTTTTGCTGCAGATATTGAAATCCATGAGGTTCGGATTCACTTTCATTTTCGGCACCGGAAATCAGTGGTTCTCATGGATCCATATGCTCGATCTCCTGCGCATTTACCACGAGGCTGCAATGAATGCGAATTTTTCCGGACCGGTCAACGCCTGTTCTCCGAATCCCGTCCGTTTCAGGGATTTTATCGATCAGCTCAGAACGTACAGGAAAGCGTTCGCGCTTCCCTTTCCCGCGTGGCTTCTGAAGCTGATTTTGCAGGAAACTGCGGATGTGGTCTTATTCAGCCAGAAAATGGTTCCCGGGAAGTTGTTGAAAACCCGGTTTCAATTCTCTTATCCGAAACTGGAAGATGCGTTGAAAGCAATATTTGGTGAAACGGATTAAGAGTTCCTCAATTTCACCGCAAGTTTGATCGCCTCGATCATGCTTGAGGGGTCGGCAATACCTTTCCATGCGATGTCGAATGCAGTGCCGTGGTCCGGCGAAGTGCGGATAAACGGCAGGCCCACTGTCACATTCACCCCTTTATCAAATGCGATCATCTTCAGGGGGATTAATCCCTGATCATGGTACATGCAGACGATAATATCGATCTCCCCCTTGAATGCTTTATGAAAAACGGTATCCGGCGGATATGGACCTGAAACAGGGATCCCTTCCTTCATTGCCTGTCGCACAGCCGGGACAATTTTTTTTATTTCTTCATCGCCGAAGATACCTGATTCACCCGCATGCGGATTTAACCCTGCAACAGCGATCTCCGGTTTCTTTATACCGAGCATGTCGCATGCCCTTGCTGCGAGACGAATCGTTTTAACAATCCTTTGCTTCGTAATCAGGCCGGGGACGTTTTTCAGCGCCGTATGGATCGTGACGAGTATGACCTTCAGCGGGCCGCCGACGAGCATCATCGAAAAATCTTTCGTATGAGTTAAATCCGCAAGCATCTCTGTATGACC
>DCVG01000074.1 GCA_002328665.1 Nitrospiraceae bacterium UBA2194 | reverse complement strand
CTGACGGAAAAGACCGCCGAAGTCCAGACGACGATTGTGACAAAAAAGGCGGATATACCGATTAACTACAGGGTCATCATGAACGGCGGCGAGTGGAAAGTGTACGACATCGTTATCGAAGGGGTAAGCCTGATCAGCAACTATCGCAGCCAGTTCAGGGAAATCCTTACGAATAAACCGCCGGAATCCCTTCTTGATACGCTTCGCAAAAAAGTCGGTAAGGCTTAGACCTTTAGGAGGAGACATGAAACCGATATCTTATATCCTTATAATACTTGCTGTTCTTCTCCTGAACGTAGTCCCGGCGTTTGCCGATTCTTCAACTCCGGTCCCGGAGACGCCCTTGATGGAATCCGGAGAGGCCAAAACCGTGGAGGAGCCAGAGGCAACGACTCCTTTGACAGAAGAGGGAAATCAGGAGATAATTGAAGAAGAGCAAGAACCGGCTGAGGAGCAGCAGGAAGACGCTGAAAGCGGGGAGGCAGGAGAAGAGGAAGAGGTCGTACAGATTGCAGACCCGATCTATCCGTGGAACAAAGCCATGTACCACTTTAACGACAAGCTTTATTTCTGGGTATTGAAGCCTGTTTCAAAAGGATACTCCGCTGTCGTTCCTGAAGATATACGACTCTCCGTCAGCAACTTTTTTCGGAACATCACCACGCCCATCCGATTTGTCGGAAGCCTGATGCAGTTGAAGATCAAAAAGGCAGGGAACGAATTGATCCGTTTTGTTTATAACTCGACTGCCGGCATAGGCGGACTTGCCGATGTTGCAAAGACCGACTTGGGTATCAGCCGGCATGACGAAGACCTCGGACAGACTTTCGGTTACTACGGGATAGGACATGGGTTCTATGTTATATGGCCGTTCCTGGGCCCTTCTTCCCTGCGTGATACGGTCGGACTGGTCGGCGACTATTTTTTGGACCCCGTCGGCTACGTAACCCCGTATGAAGCTGCTGTTGGTATCGCCGCTTACGACAAGGTAAACGAACTCTCATTCTATATCGGGGACTATGAGGATCTGAAGGAGGCGGCCGTTGACCCTTATGTTGCCATCCGCGATGCATACACCCAGCACAGGAAAAAGAAAGTGGAGGAATAGCAGTTGCGCGCTGACAGGCAGAGCTTTGAAATACAATGTTGAGGAGAGATGAATGAAAAATACAGTCGCAGTATGTCTGGCAGCAATTTTTGCCGTCTTTCTCGTGCCTTTTTATTGTTTCGCAGAAGCCGAACTGAATGAATGTTCTCCTGGGGAAGTATACGAGGCCTGCGATGTAAACAGGGACAGCAAGATAACCAGGGAGGAATGGTATACCATAGACACCGACAGGGATGATATCATAACAGGCGATGAGTGGGACCGTTATAAATACAAAAGTGAAGAGAAAAAGACCAGCCCGTTTCAGATAAGATATTATGATGTTTACGGCGACGAGACCACAGGCAAAGAGGAATTTTTCAAGAATTACAGGAGACTTGAATAGAAAAATGGATATCGAAAGACTTTATGAAACTTTAAAAAAAATACAGGAACCGCAAGGCTGCTTCTTCAATAAAGACAGAGAAAGAGTTTTTGAACTCCTCAAGGGTCTACTCATCAACAAGCAGCGGTATGGATATATGTCATGCCCCTGCAGGCTCGCATCAGGCAATTACGAGAAAGACAAGGATATTGTATGTCCCTGCGCATACCGGGAGCCTGACGTAAAGGAATATGGAACCTGCTACTGCAATCTCTACGTCTCGGTGGAATGGAACGAAGGAAAAATCGAACACAAATACGTGCCCGAGAGAAGACCGCCGGAGAAGATGCCTTTTTGAGGACGCTATTCCTCTTCACCCCGGACCGGCAATAAAATCCCTACCGTCCTGTTGTCTTCCCTCAGATAGCGCTTCGCAACTCTTGAGACGTCTCCGGCGATAACGATAAACGCATTGCCGGGAGTGTAAAATTCCTTATAATGCCCGAGCAGGTCATCCCTCCCGATAGACTCAAGATCAGACATCTATCCTATCACCGGCCTTTGATACGGATGAACTTTGAATGACATGGCGACGACTTCTTCAAGCAGCGAGTTCTGCGGGTTATCCACATTTTCAAGCCTGCGTTCCTCTTTTACGACCTCTCTTTCCACAGAGATATCTTCCTGATCCAGTAAAAGATGCTGCATTCTGTCCGACTCAAGCAGAAATGAAAATGAGAGTTTGTCCGATGGAAAAGTCTGGTAGTATACCGTATAATCCTCGGTGGTGTACGCGTTGCCCTCACCTCCATTTTCCCGGACGGCTTTCGAAAACATCTCCGGACTGTGTTGAGGTGTGCCTTTAAACATCATATGTTCAAGAAAATGACTCAGGCCGGATTTTCCCGCAGGCTCTTCTTTCAGACCGACCCTGTACCAAACCTGGAATGTAGCCGCCGGCGCCTTATGCTCCTCGATAATTAGAATTTTCAGACCGTTACCCAGTGTATGCTCTGTGATCGGTATTGCAAATGCATGGAGGGGGACGAAAAGAAAAACCGTCGTAAAGAATAAGCGAAAATATTTCATACTCAATAAATCCCGGCCCCGCAGTGGATCGGTCTATTGCACGGCCTTTCTTAATTCCTCAACCAGAGCGTGAAATTCATTGATGTAGTGCTCTTCATGTTCGGAAAGTAAATCAGCCACTTTTGCCTTCACAGCATCGTCAACTGAAACCGCTACCTGCATCGTCCTTCCGTCCCCTGTCTTCACGGGGACCATTCTTAATTGAGGGTTCTGCTCTATATGTTTTCTCAGTTCCTCAACTGCACTTCCCTTCATTTTTTCATATTCTTTCTGCAACCCCTCAATGGAATAAAGGCACATTTCGATCACTGATGTATTCGGCTGCTTTTTTAAAGTCTCGATTGCAAGTATCCCCTGTTTTCTCATCTGAAACTCCATATCGGCGCTTCCAGGGCCAAGGGAATCGACCAGATTCACCTGTGCCGTCCTGATGAGGGAGGGATTACTCTCTTTCAGCCGCTTCCATAACTCATCAGAGGTTATCCTGCCCTGGTAAAAATCTGCAAGGGTCCCTCTAATCTGCTCCTCATCCTTTATCCGGGCTTTCTCCTCTTCGGACAGAGTGCCTATTCTTTCAGACTTTTCAAGGGCAATCTCCAAAGCGCTTCTTACTTTTCCCATCCAAAACCTCCTTGTATATCATTCCGTATTGTCAAAACTTAACCACAGAGGTCACAGAAAACCTACTAACACGAAAAATGCATTTCAATCTTTCTCATGCAGGCAGGTGTGCAGCAAAAGCTCTCCGGCAGATCCTTTGTAAGCGGTTATATATCAGGCATACCTGCACTTTCTTATTCTATACGATCGATTCTTATCATACGCAAATCCTGCGTTGGAGAGGTTTTGATGCACATGTGCCTGCATATTTCCGGTCAAATGCATTTTTCGGGTTCCCTATCAGAGACAGAAAAAA
>DCVG01000068.1 GCA_002328665.1 Nitrospiraceae bacterium UBA2194 | reverse complement strand
GCTCCTGTCTACGTGGACAGAGAGCCTCCGCAATGATAATTAGTAGGCTGACCGCATCCAGCCTGTAGCTTTGTCCACCATAACTTTGTCAACAAGCGAATTATCTTTAGTCACAATTTCAGCTTCAAAAGCTGTTCCGGCATCCTTGATCTTGCCCAGCTTCAGGTTCGGGTTTCTCATGTTGTTTATGTAGTTCTCCAGAATTGTCCTGGCGTCTTTCTCCTCCAAAGGTTTCTGAGGCTGCTGATATTGTTGGCCATAACCGGGTCCCATCATGCCTTGACCACNNCCCATCATCCCGGGACAGCCGCCCATCATGCCTCTGCCCATCATACCGCCCGTCCACTGTCCGCAATAAGGGCAGTACCAGCCCTGTTGGCCTCCCATCATGCCCGGCTGCTGCGCATAGGCGATTGCCACTCCGACAATGAGAACGAGAGCCAATGCTGCCAATGTCTTCTTCATCTTTTCTCACCTCCTCTCTGTTCAAATATTACCGAAGTTTCAGATAATGTCAATTGTCGGGTTTCATGAACCAGCCTCATCGCAATTCTTGAATAATATCTCGACGCAATCCAGTCCCTCTGATTGTTGAGTCTCCAGCTATGAAATACGGGACATCATCACCCCAGCCTGGCTCTGAATAAAATTGTGCTTAACTGTATCAGCCAGAATAGGAAGATCGCTGTTCCCCACAAGAGACCCGGTAACGACCACGCGGTTTTCGATACCCTGACAACGAAGATCTTGCCTCCGTAAAGCACGATTCCGATTGCGCCGTTAATGAGATGGACAAGAAACCATCCGTAGTCGAGCGCTTTCATCGGCTGTTCAAGGGGAAAGTGGAAGAAGAGGCAAAGTAAGACGTTCCCAATGAAAATCGAAAACGTTGTCCATGCCGAGAACCTGTGGAACGTTAATGCTTTCTTCTTGTTCAATTGAAGCGAGGTCAAGAGGTAATTCCTGAGATTCAGCCCAGCCAGAAGCGCAAAGAGCGCGAAGACAAAACCTGTATAAGTCAGAATCCTCTGAAGACGCATGATCTTGATGTCGGTGGTTATCTGAATCCTGTGAGCGAACATTCCGAACCTTGCCGCCCAGTCCCGGTCATGCATGATGTGATGACAAGGTATGCAGGCATAATCGACGCTCAGATATCCCGGATTTACTTTTCTTCCGTTTTTTTCAGACACGGGGAAATCTCCGCGATGGTCTATCCTAAAGAGATGGCTTCTAAAATCTCCTTTGTATATCTTCGGATCTCCCTCGGCAATTACCGCTGCAGGAGGCATATGACAGTCGATACATTTAACGCCGCGCAACTCCATGTAGCTGCCTCTGTACTCAATGGCAGCCTCCTGATGACAGCTTTCGCACTTTTTAAGGATTAATAGCGGAGTCGACCGATGAGGGTTATGACAAACGGCGCATGAGAAGACGCCCATAGAGCTCTTGAGCAGTTGATTCGCCTCTGTGTATTCCTGGAGAAACACTCCCTCGAGCGGTATTTCATCGAGCGGCTTCTTCCCATGGCAGTTGATGCAAGCATCTGCGTTTATCAAAATGTCGGCTTTCAGACCAGTTCCGGCATGTTTTCCGCCCGGCCCATGGCATGCCTCGCATTGCACTCCTTCAAATCTCCAAGTGCCTGCTATCCCCTCAAGCCCCTTCTGGTGACCTTCCGGAGAAAATCCCGTTGTGTGGCATTCGCCGCAGTCATATCGAATCCGCTTGCCAGGAAGATAATCGGCCCATGTCTTGTCACCGAGATTGTACTGGTTCCTCCCATGTCCGTCGGGCCCGGAGGTAATGAGGTAACCCTTCTTGTCCAGAAACAGGGCCTTCCATCTAAAGCCGCCGATCACGTATGAAACATCCTTCCGCATATAACCCGGGGGCAATGGAATTCTTCTGATTTCCGGATCGCCCACCCTATGGATTATCCGGGCATGTCCGGACATCCTCCACTCATCGTATTCTTTTTCATGACATTCCCTGCACTGGCCAGCCCCAACGTATTCCTGTGTAAGCTGCCCGGCGCTCAAAGAACCAGCCGATACCATGAAAAGAAACAAGGTCATTATTCCCCTTAACAAAAGAGAAAACAGCGAGGAGCGGAACGGAAGTATTTTCATGATGCAATTTACGATTGTACTGATTTTTGTCATTCGGATGTGTCCTGTTTCAACTCATGAGAAAGGAAAAAGTTCAGGACCGTCCGAATCCCGATGATTGCTGCAAGCAATCCGATGTCCTGCCATGTGGGGGATAGCGCGGTTCTGAGTATGTCGGCGCTTATCAGGAACTCAAGGGCAAGGGAAAGCGAATGGCCCAGATGGTTTCTGCTTTGTCTCATGGCCTGATGATCGGCGCGGAGGAAACACGTCTTCCTCGCATACATTATCAGGGAACCAATAATCCCAACGATGATCAGAATTACAGCGATTCCTTCAGCCAGCATCGCGGCATAATGTGCCACATTCTTAAGCAGTTCGTGCATGGCTATTTACTCCTATTCTATCTGCCTTTAAACAGCAACGGATGACCGGCCTGTTCCCAGACAATCATTCCGCCCTCCAGTACCCATACGTTTTTATATCCGAGTTTCACAAGACTTTTTGCAGCGATGTTGCTCATCCTGTCAGTCCGGCAATAAAGAACGATTTTGGCGTCCTTGTCTGCAGGCTGCCTCCTTTTCCAGGTAGGTCCGGTCTCCGGCTATAACCTCACCCTTTGAGATGCCTGAAGCACCAGATCAGCTGCCGCGGGCTTGCCAAACTCCGTAGGAAGGCCGTGATGGGAATAGATTTTCGCGTACACCTCCACATTCCGTCCGAAGTCTTCGGTTATATGCATGATAAATGTCTCCTTCCTGACTTCCAGTGGCTTAAGGGCCGTGGACTTCTCTTCCGAATAGGAGGATATAAGCCAGGCCGCTGCAACAGATTCATTTTCCCTTGAGAGTCCTATGTTCTTGTATTCTCTTTCTTCCCTGAATAAAACCACCCCGTCTTCTTTGATTGCGGATACTTCCAGTATCACTTTTCCTCCCCATGGTCAACCGTCGGGAACATTGTGCGGGACGTTGTTCTTCAAGGTAACCTGGACCTGAATTTCTTTTTGCGGAGTCTTATCCACATTCAGGGAAAGGCCAATGGCGCTTGACATGGTGTCCTTAAACCTGCCGCCCTGAAACAGGTGAGAATGGTCGGGTCTTATCTTCCCTCCAATCGCCACTGCCATTTCACCCGTTACTTCCATATGGCATTCCTGGCACTGCTTTGCGTCTTTTACTCCCTGCCACTGTTCAAAAACAAGTGAACAGTAAACATTAAAGGTGTTCAGGGAATGACAGGGCGCACAGAATTTCGATTCTTCGTGGCGCTGCGAAAATTTCGATTGATGTCCGGAAACTGTTGCAGGAACAGGGTCTTTGATCGGACCATACATGGTTCCGGTCCGCCCGAAAGCCCCCGTCCATTTCCCTTCAGGGGTGATGGTGTGGCACATCACGCAACTGATCTGGATATCCCGGATTTCCTCCCATTTACCGTTAGCGATGCTGTCGCTGATCTCATGGACCAGCTTATCGGAAGCAAACTGTAACATCGGAGCATGACAGAAAAGACACTGCCGCAATTCCTCAGGACCGGACTCCCTTCCAAGCGCCTGTTTCGTCTCTTCTTTCCGGAGAAACTCGAGGTACTTCAGATACAGCGCCTGAAAGCCTGCGTTCCTGACAGACATCGCATGATAGGAGTTACTCCACTCCTCATAGTGGTGGTGATGACAAGCGGAGCAGACGAGGGGACTGGCAAAAGTTTTTCTTACGTCGGCCATGGAATCAAGAACGGAGACCGGATTCGAGACTTCGAAGCCCATCTTTTTCCATTCCAACATGTCTGCCCGCGCAACTGACAAGTTTACAGAAATCATAAAAACTGTCAGTACTATACGCGAAAAAATTTTCATCTCCATATCAAGCTCCTCTTTTCCTTAAGTTCTCTGGTTAAAAAGTATCCTCTTGAAACGGAAGGGGCCTCAACATCTTGTCGAGGCCCTGGAATGCTTATATGCGAACGGAACTTCTTTCTTTTAATGCCCGTGCGGGCCGGTCCCGGGCGTCATCTCCTCTCCCGCATCTTCTCCCGGCTCCCCTTCCATTGTCTCATTAGTTCCCATCATCCCCCTCATCATCATGGGAGAAGGTTCCTCAATCATCTTCCTGAGAATTTCTCTCTGGCCCTCGGTCAGTATTTTTTTTGCTTCGGTTAATGCCTCAATCTTCAGGTATCTGATCTGTGTTTCGATGCCTTCGCTCTTTTTGAGGGCTTCCTTTACTTTTCCCAGGTTAATGTCGGATACCTTCAGAAGGGCGTCCAGATCTATCTCGGCGATCTTCAGCTCCGCATCCTGCCGTATGATGTCCTTGCTGTATTTTCTCCGGATATCATTGAGCTTTGTTTTCTGCTGATCGTTCAGGCCTAACATCCCGGCATTCCGGAGCATGAGCGAAACGCCATGCCGAAACCACGGATGATGCCTTCCCATCCGTTCCCCCTTCATCCCCATCATACCGCCCATCATCTGTTGACCGCCGTGCAGCTGCCCCATCATCGGGCACATCATACCCATCTGCCCCCCGTACGTCATGCCCTGCCCGGCTCGTTCCGGCGGGCCGCCCATCTGTGCATATACGGGAATAGCAAAAATAATTAAAACCATAAGACATATAGCTGATCTCTTCATTTTCCCCTCCTCCTTTTTAATTCTATAATTTTGTTATTGCTTTTCCTTTGCTATGAATTTTTCAGGGTCCTTCTCGAACTTCTCCTGACATGCCTTTGCGCAGAAATAATAAGTCGCACCCTTATAGACACTCACGGCCGGCGCCTTCTTTTCGTCGACACTCATGTTGCATACGGGATCCTTAGCCAAACGATTCACCTCCCCTTATCTTTTAGAAAAAGGTTATCAAAATAAAGGGTGGGCGTCAAATTCAACGGCATTTGAAATAATCTATTACTCGCGGGAATAATCTTACTCTTACTTCAGCCTGCCGAGCGCCTCTTTTGCAGCAAGGGTCTCGGCCTCCTTTTTGCTCTTCCCCGACCCTGTTCCGTATCGTTCCCCCAAAATGAGCGCTTCTACGGTAAAAACCTTCCTGTGTTCTTCGCCTTCTTCTCTGATTGTTTTATATTCGGGGATTGTGCCGAAGAGCAGTTGTGTCTTTTCCTGCAGATCTGTTTTGAAATCGTGGAATTCCCCTGAACTCACAATGTCGTTTATCCTGCGCCTGAATAACCTCAGAATCACTTCCCTTGCCGCTTCGAACCCCCCGTCCATGTAAACAGCGCCCAAAACCGCCTCGATCGCATCAGCCAGAAGAGACTTCTTTTTCCTCCCGCCGGTCGCTTCTTCGCCTTTCCCCAGTCTCAGGTAATTCCCGATGGACAGGGACGTCGATACCTCCGAAATGACGGCTTCCTTTACCAGATAAGATTTCATTTTTGCCATGACCGACTCGGTAAGACGGTTGTCGAGCAGAAAGAGATATTCTACAATCACAAGGCCGAGGACGGAATCGCCGAGAAATTCAAGCCGTTCATTGTAGGCATCCGCCCTGTCGGGATTTTCATGAAAAAAAGACCTGTGCGTGATGGCTTCAGTAAGAATTTTTTTATTCTTAAAGCAATACCCGAGGCTGTCTTCTAATCCGGAACTGTCATGTTCAGTCATCAGTTGCCTGACTTTTATTCAATTTGTGAGCCAGATATGATGAAAAAGCTTTCTTAATGCAATGTTTAGGTTCAGACATTAGTATTGATATGGATGCGGTCAGGTAATGAATTTTTTTAGCAACAGGCATGCATTGGTCCCGCCGAACCCGAAGGAATTCGTCAGGGCATAATTTACCGTCGTCTTCCTCGACTTATGGGGCACATAATCGAGATCGCACTCGGGATCAGGATTATCGAGATTAATCGTGGGCGCGACAATATTGTTGCGGATACTGAGGAGGGAGATGACTGCCTCAACTCCGCCGGCCGCGCCGAGCAGGTGTCCCGTCATTGATTTAGTCGAACTGATAACGAGCTTATATGCATGATCACCGAATACCCTTTTTATGGCATTTGTTTCGAGTTCGTCCCCGTGTTTTGTCGATGTTCCATGCGCATTGATGTAATTAACTTCCAGAGGACTTACCCCTGCGTCATTCAATGCTACAGCCATACACCGTGCAGCGCCCTCACCTCCCGGAGACGGAGAGGTGATATGGTACGCATCGGCCGTCATGCCGTAACCGACAATTTCTGCATATATCCTTGCGCCCCTTTTCTCCGCGCTTTCGAGGCTTTCGAGTATTAATATGCCGGCCCCTTCGCCCATCACGAAACCGTCCCTGTTCAGATCGAAGGGCCTGCTTGCCTTTTCCGGTTCGTCGTTCCGGGTGGACAACGCCTTCATTGCGTTGAATCCGCCTATGCCCAGAGGGGTTATCACCGCCTCTGCGCCTCCGGCAATCATGGCGTCGGCGTCTCCCCGCTGAATGATCCTGAAGGCGTCTCCGATCGCATGAGTTCCAGTTGCACAGGCGGTGGCCACGGCAGAGTTAGGGCCTTTTGCACCGTACCTGATCGATATCTGTCCGGAAGCAAGATTCACAACGAGCATGGGGATAAAAAAAGGCGAAATTCTTCTCGGACCTTTTTCGAGCAGCACGGAATGATAATGTTCGATAGTGTGCAGTCCGCCGATTCCGGATCCGACAATGGCCCCAATCCGTTCCGCGTTTCCGTCGGTAATCTTCAGCCCCGAATCTTCCATCGCCATTGCCGATGCCGCAAGAGCGAAATGGATAAACCGGTCCATCTTCTTTATCTCCTTGGTCTCGATGTAATCTTCGGGGTTGAACCCGTCCACCTCGCCGGCTACCTTCGTAGGAAACTGGTCAGTGTCAAACCGGGTAATCCTTCTGATGCCCGACCTGCCCTGGAGAAGAAAATCCCATGTCTTCTGAACGCCAATGCCGAGAGGGGTAATCAGTCCGATTCCCGTAACAACAACTATTTTTTTATCCATCGGGGCTCTCAGTCTGCGTCAGGCTGCCTTTTTATTGTTGATATATTCGACGGCATCTTTGACTTTCGCGATCTTCTCAGCGTCTTCGTCGGGTATCTCGATGCCGAAGGCCTCCTCGAAAGCCATAACAAGCTCGACCGTATCGAGCGAATCCGCTCCAAGATCCTCAACAAAAGACGCCTCGGGTACAACCTCGGATGCATTTACTCCGAGCTGCTTCGATATTATTTCCTTAACTTTTTCTTCGACCATTCACACACCTCCATAATTAAATTCAAAACTCAAGATTCAAAATTCAAAATCGACAATGCAAAAATCAGGCTTGAATCCTGTTCCTGCTGTTTAAGCGCTAAATGTTACATGTACATGCCGCCGTTCACATGTATTACCTGTCCTGTGATATATCCCGAATCAGGCGATGCCAGGAAGACCACGGCGTTTGCAACATCTTCCACCACCCCGAACCGGCCCAAAGGAATGAGTTTCTTCATGTCTTCTTTTATGTTATCAGGCAAGATATCCGTCATTGCAGTCTCTACAAAACCGGGAGCAACAGCATTAACTGTAACCCCCCTGCCTGCATATTCTCTTGCAACTGTCTTTGTCAACCCGACGATTCCTGCCTTGGAAGCGCTGTAGTTGGCCTGGCCCGGATTACCCATGAAAGCCGCCACTGACGTGATGTTCACTATTCTGCCGTACCTCTGCTTCACCATATCCCTGATGGCCTCCCTGGTACAAAGGAAAACCCCTTTCAGGTTTATGTCGATCACGTCATCCCATGCCTCTTCTTTCATCCTCATCAAGAGTCCGTCTTTCGTTATCCCTGCGTTATTTATCAGGATATCAATCCTGCCGAATTCCTTGCGGATTTCCTCAAAGGCCTGCTCCACTTCCCCGGAGTGCGACACATCGAGTTTAATCCCGCGCGCTTTTACACCCATGGCGGAAAGAGACGCCGCGACCTCACGGGCTGCATCGGGGTTTCTGCCCGCAACGACAACACTGACTCCCCTTCTTGCCAGCCCCACGGCAATCGCCTTTCCGATGCCGCGCGTCCCGCCTGTTACGATACCGACTTGTCCTGTAAAATCCATATCTCTTCGTAAAACCGGTCTTAATTTTAACAAAGTGCTCTTCTCTTTTCCAGTCTTTATTTGTCCTGTTACCGCGTGAAGACCCCAAACTTATTGTAATATTAATGAATTTATGCTAATAATAGTAAACTGGATCAAGTTTGAGGAACTCTCAGCTTCCTCCGCAAAGTAATGTTTTAACTCTGCAGCATCCCGTATGACTGAAATGAATGCATGCGTGGCATCCTTTTAAAAGAGGTAGATGAAATAAATGAAAGCTAAAGTATATTTAATCGATGTAACGAACAGGGACGGTGTCCAGACTTCCAGGATTCTTCTTCCCAAGCTCTCCAAGACGATGTTGAATATCTATCTTGATGAGATGGGGATTTTCCAGAGTGAAATAGGTTTCCCGACCCTGAAGCACGAGGTCAATTATATCAATGCAAATCTTGAGCTTGTAAAACTCGGCGCCATCGGGAGGATTCACCTTGAAGGCTGGTGCAGGGCGATTCCCGAAGATGTAAGGCTGAGCTTTAAAAACTGCCCTGAACTCAAACATCTGAACATCTCCATCTCGACTTCAGAGATCATGATCAGGGGGAAGTTCCAGGGAAAAAAGACATTTAAAGACCTCGTCAAATCACTTGTTGAAGCTGTAAAGGCGGCAAGGGAACTCGGCGCGGAGACTGTCGGCGTAAACGCGGAAGACGCATCCAGGACGGAGCTCGACAGGCTGATAGAATTCACCCTTGCCGGAAAAGAAGCCGGAGCGGACCGGTTCAGATACTGCGACACCCTCGGCACCGACGATCCCATAACGATATACGAGAGGACCAAGGCACTGGCCCTTGCTACAAAATTTCCGATAGAGATGCATTGTCATAACGACCTCGGCATGGCGGAAGCTGTTTCCGTTGCCGGCGCGCAGGGAGCTGTCGAGACAGGAGTCGACTCCTATATTAATACGACTATCAACGGCTACGGCGAGCGCTGCGGCAACTGCGACCTTGTTTCAACGATTCTGGCTCTTAAATTCTCACAGGGGCTGAAAGATAAACTGCCGCTGGACGAACATGTCGATCTGAAGAAAGCCTGGAAGATCGGAAGATACGCTTCATATGCTTTTAATATCCCGATCCCGATCAACCAGCCCGGAATCGGTTCAAATGCATTTGCCCATGAATCAGGGATACATGCGGACGGAGCATTGAAGGACAGGCGCAATTATGAACTTTACGACCCGGAGGATGTCGGGAGGGGAGAGCCCGAGCTTGCCGAAACCGGGAGGATGATCACAACCGGGGAGTACGGCGGGATCAAGGGCTTCAGGCATGTTTACGACAAGCTCGGTATTCATTTCCATGACGACAACGAGGCCAGAAGGGTGCTCGAACTCGTCCAGTATGCAAACCTGCATACGCAGAAACCTCTGACCGATGACGAATTACGGTTGACTGCCAGGTACCCGGAGGTTATCAAAAAGCTTCTGACGGTCGATCCGTAATGTACAGGATCACATTAATACCCGGAGACGGAACAGGCCCTGAAATATCAGAAGCGACAAAGAGGGTGATCGAAGCCACAGGCATCCCTGTCGAATGGGATGTTCAGGAAGCAGGCATAGATGTATTCGAAAAAGAGGGCACGCCGCTGCCCCAAAGGGTCATCGACTCCATCAAACGCAATAAGGTCGCGATAAAAGGTCCTGTTACTACGCCGGTAGGCACAGGTTTCAGAAGCGTGAATGTCACTCTCAGGCAGATCCTTGACCTGTATTGCTGCCTCAGGCCTTCCAAAACGTTCAAAGGCGTGAGGACGCGTTTTGATGCCGTAGACCTTGTCGTTATTCGGGAAAATACAGAAGACCTGTATGCCGGCATCGAATTTGCAAAAGGGTCGGAGGATGCAGAAAGAGTTATACACCTCATTAATGATCTGACGGGGAAAACGATCAGGCCTGATTCCGGCATCAGCATCAAACCCATATCCGTCTATGGCACGGAACGGATTGCAAGGTTCGCATTCGAATATGCAAGAAAGAACAAAAGGAAAAAGGTAACAGCGGTCCATAAGGCGAACATCATGAAATATTCGGACGGCCTTTTCCTCGAAACGGCGCGAAACGTTGCAAAAGGGTATCCCGATATAGAGTTCGAAGACAGGATAGTGGACAACATGTGCATGCAGCTCGTCCAGAAACCCGAGCTTTATGATGTAATGGTTCTTCCCAATCTCTATGGGGACATCGTTTCCGACCTGGCTGCAGGTCTTATAGGAGGGCTTGGAGTGGCGCCGGGTGCGAATCTTGGTGAAGAATATGCTGTTTTTGAGCCTGTTCACGGCAGCGCCCCCAAGTACAAAGGGTTGAACAAAGTCAATCCTCTTGCTATGATACTTTCAGGTGTAATGATGCTGAGACATCTGGGCGAATTTCAGGCGGCTGAAAGGCTGGAAAAAGCCGTGGCATCGGTAATTGAAGAGGGGCGCAATGTTACTTACGACCTTAAACCCGCACCCGATGATCCCACGGCGGCGACAACATCTGGGATGGCGGACGCCATCATAGGAAAACTCATCTAATCTCCGCAATGGAAAGTGACAGTTTAAAGACAATAGAGCTTCCCGACAACCATATCGATAACCTTCTGCTCATCGAATCATCTATAAACCATGTGGTCTGACGTCCTTCTCATCATCGCTTTCATCATAATAAACGGCTTCTTTGCCGCTGCCGAAATAGCGGTCGTGGCAACCCGGAGAATCAGGATCAGGCAGCTTGTCGAGGCTGGCGACAGGCGCGCCCTCATCCTCCAGAAATTCAAGGAAGAACCGGACAGGTTCCTTGCAACGATCCAGATCGGCATCACTCTCGCGGGAGTAATAGCCGCAGCCATCGGAGGCGCAACCGCTGTACGGGTCATAAAACCTGCTATCCAGAAGATCCCGGTAACTCCTGTAGCTGCTTCGGCTGAAGTCATTTCGATCGGAATCGTAACGCTCATCATCACGTATTTTCTTCTCATCTTCGGAGAGTTGATTCCGAAATCCATTGCATTGACAAATCCCGAACGAGTCGGGTTGAAAACGGCAAAGACCGTCGAGGTCTTCTCAAAGGCGGCGTTTGCTTTTGTCCGGATTCTGACATTCAGTACCAATATTCTGCTGAAACCTTTCGGCAAAAAAACCTATACCGGCAGGGCAATTACCGAAGAAGAAGTCCGGATGCTCATAAGGGAAGGCGGCGAACAGGGAGTCTTTGAGGAGACTGAACAGGAACTTATCCACAGCGTTTTCGAGTTTACCGACATGTCTGCCAAAGAAGTCATGGTGCCGTCTACACAGATGGTCACCATCGGACTGAACATGCCTGTTGAAGAGATAAAGACCGTAATCACCGAAGAGCAGTTTTCGCGTTACCCCGTCATAGGCAAAGACCACAACGACATCAGGGGGATCCTCTATGTAAAGGATTTCCTGAACGCTCTCACGAAAGGTGCGGTCGATATCAGGAAACTCATTAAACCTCCCTATTTCATCCCGGAGATGATGAATATCAGCAATCTTCTGAAAGAGATGCAGAAGAAAAGGGTCCACATGGCTTTGGTCATTGACGAATATGGCGGGGTTTCAGGCCTCGTTACGATGGAAGACCTTCTGGAGGAGATCGTGGGTGAAATACGGGATGAATATGATATCGAAAGCCCCGTCGTGAAACTTGGCGACGGGACATTCCTTGTGGACGCATCGATGAGCATACGGGACCTTAAGGAAGACCACGACATAGAAATCCCCGAATCCACGGAATATGAAACCCTCGGCGGGTTTCTATTGACCGCCCTTCAGCGGATCCCGAAGGTCGGCGATATCGTCGAATCGGACGGAAAGAAGATTACCATATCGGAGATGGTAGGGCAGAGGATTTCGAAGGTGAAGCTGGAGAGGCTTCCTGAAGAGCCTGTCGAAAATTAAAGATTTTCGGCAAAGTCCTCAAAGCAGGGATGCGCCGACGAACCCACCTTCTGCCTCGTCCTGAAAATCATCCGTACAATCAACTGACAGCCTGATTTGCTTCATTCCTCCGTTCCCTTGCCATTATTCTTCGCTATCCCTTATAATTTTATTCCGCCATGAAGAAAAAGGTATCAATTGTAGGCGCTGGAAATGTCGGCGCTACAACTGCACAGCTTGTTGTGCAGTCAGGCATTGCCGATGTTGTGTTATTCGATGTTGTCGAAGGCATACCTCAGGGCAAGGCCCTCGATATGGCAGAGGCATGTCCGCTCTGGAATTCATCATCGACGATCAAAGGAACGAACGATTATTCTGAAACCTCAGGCTCTGATGTCATTGTGATTACCGCCGGACTTGCACGTAAACCAGGCATGTCGAGGAGCGACCTGCTTCATGCAAATACAAACATTGTCAAGGGTGTCTGTTATGAGATAGCAGAGACATCTCCGCATGCTATTTTAATTGTTGTAACCAACCCGATGGATGTTATGGCACAGCTTGCATGGAAGACCACTGAGTTTTCCTGCAAACGGGTCATGGGCATGGGAGGTATCCTCGATGCTTCGAGGTTGGCCGCATTTGTTTCATGGGAACTGGATGTATCGCCGGAAGATGTAGAAGCGCTGGTGCTCGGAGGGCACGGCGATGAAATGGTACCATTTCCAAGGTTCACAACCGTGAAAGGTATCCCGTTAACAGAACTCTTTCCAAAAAGGAAAATCGATTCGTTGATAGAGAGGACAAGAAACGGTGGAGCGGAAATCGTTGCTTTTCTTAAATCAGGCAGCGCATATTATGCTCCTGCCGCATCCACTTTCCAGATGGTAAAGTCAATCCTTCTCGATGAGAAGCGAATGCTGCCATGCACAGCCTATCTCAATGGAGAATATGGTATAAAAGACATTTATGCCGGAGTTCCGGTCATCCTTGGGAAAGAAGGTGTTGAAAAGATTGTTGAAGTAAAACTGACCAGGGAAGAAAAGGCGCAATTCAGGAGGTCGTGCGAGTCTGTCAGAAAATTATTGAAACAGTTATCAATATAAAGTGAGTAAATTGATTTCCAAAAGTTTCCGGTAATCCCCCTCAGTCCCCCTTTAGGAAAGGGGGACAATTCCCCTCTTTTATAAAGAGGGGTTAGGGGAGATTACTCAAATAAAATTTATCTTATGNNAAAACGTGATCGGCGAAGTCATAAAGAGATTTGAACAGAAAGGCATGAGGATTGCTGCGCTGAGAATGCTCAGGATGTCGAAAGACGATGCAAAGGGATTTTACATCGTCCATAAAGAGAGACCTTTTTACGATAGTCTCACCGCATTCATGTCGGAAGGGCCGATTGTAGTGATGGTTGTGGAAGGCGATAATGCGATCGTCAAAGTGAGAGAGATCATGGGGGCTACAAATCCAAAGGATGCAGCGCCGGGCACGATAAGGGCCGATCTCGCCTCAGATATAGAGCACAATATCGTTCACGGGTCTGATTCGAAAGAATCCGCCTCATACGAGATCCCGTACTTCTTTTCTGCCCTTGAGATTTGCTAGAAGGAAATTCGCCCGATTTCATGCACATACTTCAACCCGGTTTCTTCCCTTGTTCTTTGCAACATACATGGCATCATCGGCCCTTTTGACAAAAGTATCCTCGTTATCGTCAGCCATAAACTGCGCGACACCGAGACTGATTGTTAATGTGCCGGCTTGGTCAAACCTATAGCTCTCAACAGCCTTTCTAATTCTGTCTGCCAGCACCTCTGCTCTTTTTATATCCGTATCAGGGGTAATTATATTAAACTCCTCGCCTCCCCAGCGTATGAGATAATCTACTTCCCTGAGATTTTCGCTTACTATTCGGGTCAACGTCTGCAATACATAATCGCCTACAGAATGACCATATGTATCGTTTATCCTTTTAAAATGATCTATATCAAACATAACCATGGACAAAGGATGACCATATCTTCTTGCCCTCTCAAATTCATTCTTGATTACTTTGTAAAATTTCGTCCTGTTGAATGCCTGAGTGAGCTTGTCAGTTGTCGCCATTATCTCCAGTTCGCTTTCCAGTTTCTTTCGATTGGAGATATCTCGGATTATTCCTGAAAAAAACATCCCCTGATCTGTTTTCCACATCGAAACAGACAGTTCTATCGGGAAAACACTTCCGTCTTTCCTCAGACCCTGCATCTCGGTTATCCGGCCGAAATATTTCGACTCGCCGGTAGAAGCCACTCTCTGCACTCCCCTTAGATGATCGGCTCTGTACTGGTCGGGCATAAGAACAGTTAAAGGCTTCCCCAGTATTTCTTCCTCGGAATAGCCGAAGATTCTCTGAGCGCTATTGTTCCAGAAAATGATATCCTCATCGCTGTTCGCCAGAATAATTGCATCAACCGTCGTCTCCGCTATATTACGAAATTTTTCGCCATCTTCCCTTAATGCTGCCTCCGCCCCGTAGCGGTCGGGGTCCGGTTTTTCCAACAGGGCACACTGTCGCCGGATTTCAGCCAGTTCGCTAATAAGCTGCTTTTTTGTTTTTTTCTCGTCCTGCATTGTTGTTGTTCAACCTGTAAATTTGATTACGGACGCATGGATTTCTCTTTATAATCTATAGCCATGATTCGGAACATGTCAATATATTCGTAAACCCGAAACAGATATTTCCCGAGTTAAGCAGGCAAATGAGTTAGCCGGCAATCCCGAAGCTTTCGGTAAATGGCATTTTAATATATCCACCATCTCGTGGCAGGAAATAATCGGGAAAAACAAAGCAGACTTCGAAGAATCCTTTTGATAAATTGATTTATTGCAGGAAAATTTCCCTGGTGAGGTTGACAACAATGCATGGGGAAATGGTATTTTAAATGCTCTTGCAGGCGCGTAGCTCAGTGGGAGAGCGCTTCCTTGACACGGAAGAGGTCAGGGGTTCAATACCCCTCGCGCCTACCATAGAAATCAGGCACTTAGTAGGTTCCATCTTACTTAACCCCTGCCGATTGTATAGTTTTTGTATAGTTCGTATCAAAGAAACGTTCACCCATTGAGCTAATCTTCCCATTCAATGCTGTATCGAGCAAATCTACAGCCTTGACCATGTGAGACGGGGCTAAATGACTGTATCTCAATGTCATGGTTAAGCTCTTGTGTCCTAACAGCTTTGAGACTGTGGTTATGTCTACCCCTGACATAACAAGATGTGAAGCAAAGGTATGTCTGAGATCATGGAAGTGAAAATCATCGATGCCTTTGAAAACCACCATTTTGACATTACACTGAGGGCATATCTCTGCATCCTCTTTTGTCTTTAGTCTTGGTTTCTGGTAATTGCAGTCAGGGCATTTCTGAATCTCTACCTTCCTCAAGGCAGTCTTAAAACTTCTTTTCAGATCTTGATAGGGATTCCCGTTTGTTGAATCAAAAAAAACATGGGGAACATCAAGCCTTCTGGTTAAGCCTTGCAGAATCGTTCTCAGTGTCTTATTGATAGGGATTTCCCGCCTTTCTCCATTCTTTGTCTTGTTCAGTAATATGAACCCATGTCTAAGGTCAATGTGTTCATCCCATTTCAAGCCTAAGATTTCCCCTCTTCTCATGCCGGTATTCAATGCAGCAATCACAACCGGCTTTAAGTGAGGATCACAGGCATTAATTAAAACCTGAGATTCTTCTTTCGAGAGATAGCGCAACCGCTTTCCGTCATCCCGTAAAGGCTTTACCTTCCTGATACGTTTCAATATGTCATCGTCTACCATCTCCCATTCAACCGCCTTTGTAAACATATGCTTGAGGATATTTAAAACCTTATTGCAACTGCTATTCTTTAACCCTCTGTTCATTGAGTCTGTCTGCAATTGTTCTACAAGGGCGGTATTGAATCTTCTCAGGGGAAGACTACCGAAGGTATCTACTAACTGTCTTATAATGTATCCTTTAATTTTTGCTGATTTCTGCCTTCCGGTAATCCATTCTAAATACTTTTCTGATAATTCTCTGAAAGTGTGGTTTACAATTCTCTTGATCTCAGGCTGTTTACCGTCTTTGATAGATTGCTTCCGCTGGATTAGCAAGGTTTCCGCATCTCTAAACTTTTCGCTGCCGGATGATTCATAAACCGTTCGACTATCAAGCCCTGCATAGCGTATCCAGTAAACATTGCCACGCTTATAAATGCCCTTTGCCATGTCTCTTTTCACCTGCCTTCCCTTTTTCGTTTTCATCTTCTTTGAGGCTAAAAACCTCATCTGTGATGAACCGCATCAATACAACTGGTTTTCCGTTCTTTGTCACTATCACCTCCTCTCTGGTATCCTCGATACCCGCAACAATTTGAGTAGCTTTGTTCCTCAGTTCAGACACAGTTATAAATTTCATGCCTGCCCTCTCTGCATATTTACCCCTGAAGAGATAGCAGCTGTAATACATTCATGAATAACATCTTCAAGGGTATATTGGTTTTCAGGTGATGTTGTCTTACTGTTGATTAGTTCCTGTACTTTCCTTAGAAACTCCAATTCCTGATCTTTTAAAGTAATAGTTATTTGCATCATTTCTCCTCAATGCTTTATTTGTCTATTATAATAGCTATTTTATTGTCTATTGTCAATGAGAAAATGCAGTATACAGTTAACTATACAGTCCTCTGTAGAGCCTTTATTATCAAGGGTTTAAGCATACGACACTTCCCTTATACGGAAGTGCTCTCCCCTTCCCTATAGACTTTAAAATAGTTTTGGATGTGTCTATCGCTGGTATTTTATCTGAATCTAACCACTTGTCAATATCTCTTTTCCGAAAGCGTAACAAACCCTGCTTCTTGATATGTGGTATTTCTTTCAGGTGTGATCGTTCATATATCCATTGTTTGGATACTGCAAGATACTCAGCAAGTCTCTGGACATCAAAAATAATATCATCCTTATGATTGCTATTACCTGACAGCACAGGCTTTAAGAGTTCCATAACTTCTTTGGCTATCTCTTTAACAAGCTCAGATGGTAATGTTAGCTCCGCCTTCACTTAAGCTCTTGCTCTGCCTCATGGATAAAGTCCCTTCTCTCTGCAGTAAAGTCAAGCTCCCCATGTTCAGCCATGCCTTTATCGTTTTCGCTTAGGGCTTCTCTTCTGACAAGCTCTATATTCTTGGCAAAGGATTTCATAAAGCATCTCTGTTTGAGGGGGGGTATGTTTCTCGCTGCCTTACTGAGAAGATATCATTTCCCTCACTGTCTTGAAAATTGTAATAATGACTATTCAATATTCTTTGACCTTTTCTTCAGTCACAATATCTTGCGTATCAACCTCGGCAACCTCTTCCTTCTCCCCGATAATTTTCAGCAACTCTTGTTCCTGTCTCTTAAGCTCCTCAAGGCTCAAGTGTAAAGTTCGCAGATCGATATTCTCTGTGGACTGGTCTCTCAGTAATCTCATCTTATCGGTACATATGCCTGATGATACTATTCGCTGATAGGCATTGATCTTTTTTATATTTTCGTCTGTAATACTCTCAACCATTTTTCGAGCCATATTTTCATACATATCAGCTAATTCCTGTTTTTTTACTGCAACCTCGTTCTGGGTTTGAGGTTCGGAGAGATATTTTTTAATGGTGTGAGGACTTCGATTGTGTTCCTTTGAAATAGCATGATAACTTCTGCCTTCAGCATAGAGAAGCTTTATTATTGCCTTTTCTTCCATGCTTAACTGTTTATAAGCCATAAATACCCGATGTTTAACATATTCTGCAAAAATGTGCATAGATAAAAAAAAGCATAATGATTCATTGCCTTATTCATACCACACTAATCGCCAACACCCCCTCTGTCGTGGCGATTTTTGACAAATTCAGCCTTTTCTGAGGTCTTCTCCCGAATCTATATTCCCATAGCGAGCATTGAACTGCTGGACATAGCTTAACTTCAGTGCTTTGGTCATTGCAGCACCACAAACAATAGGCTCTGATCTTCTTTAATGTTGCCCTGCTGCCTTTACCCATACGGAGAGGGTAGAGGGAACAGTCTTCAGACGGACATTCTCTGACTTCTTTCAATTCAAAAGCTGAACAATCGATACACTTTTGCCTAATTGCTTTTAACGGAGTAGTTTTCTTCATATTTCTCCTATTGGCTTGGGCTTAATCAAGTAATAAAAAAAGAATAGAGACTGGCTATATATAGAAGACTCTTCAAATAGTGAAATGATTTTCATGCCTAAAATGTCCCTACAGCTTCAAATTGTGAAATAACTTTGCCATTCGAAGCATATTTATTTCCTTTTTTGAAGCTGTACGTTTCGCTTTTTGAAGTAGCTCTTGATCTTTGCTTGGGCTGAAAACATCTCCAGTCTAATAGCTCAAATTCATTAGTCCCGTATTGTTTCCATCTTTCTGAAAGTTTAAAGCGGTTGTAGCTTTTTCCATCGCTTCTAAGGCCGCCTTTATCTATAGGGTCAATAAACCCGGTCTTTACCAGTTCCTGAACGACCTTGCTGAATGTGGAAGGCGCGAATCTAAGTTTATGCCCTTCCGAATACGAAAAGGAAAATTCAATAAGATAACGTTGAGGGTCTCGATAGTTTTCTTTAATTTTCCCTAAAAAATAAGGCAGAGCTTTTGCTGAGGCAAAGTTTAACCCTTTATATGCTTTGCTATTTAACATCTCCCAGGGTAATGCAACAAATGGGGGGAGTTTATTGTTCCTTTTCATTGACATTTATTTCTTTTCCTTGTCTTTTCATTTTCTTATGACTCTAATATCTCAATTAGGAATGAGCAGCAATCAACAATTGTTGAAGTGCTTTTAGTGTAAGGTTCTTTTAAAGTTTGCTCGCTAAGTTCCGATAAGAGAGATATTAAGGTATTGCGTTTGCTACTTGTCAGTTTGCATGGTTTTATAGGTTCTACTTTCAGTCTTTTCTTTTTCATTTCTTGCCCTCCAATCCTTTCGTCATAAGCATTTCAGCTCTTAATCTTCTAACTACGGAAATAAAGTCGAGGAGTGCAACATCAGGGTTGCTGTTATATTCCGTCGCTATTTTGTAAAACTCAGGGGTAGTGTCAAATTCAAAAACTACTCTCGTGCCTTGAAGGGTTAACTCTGGCGCATTGTTTTTTAGTTTCTGATAAGATGCAAGCCAAATATCATTGATGGGTATTTTGCGATTGCTTTTTGCCATTTACTATCTCTCCTGTTGCTTATTCTTAGGAGATATAAATAGTGTCTATGTATAAAGTCCTATTTTGTCATCCCCCGATCGAGTCGGGGAATGACGAACAACTTAATTCTTAGTTTATACACAGACTCTAAATAATCTCCCTTTTAATTTCATAAATGATAACAAGAGAGATTTTGACTACTCAAAACTAAAAAAAAATTTTTAAGTTTTTAGGAATGAAAGAGGGATATTTAACTGCTATGAAGGGCGTTGTCTATGTTTTTACCATTAAGGGTGGCAAGTTTTGAGTAACCTTGTTTTATAAAATATTCGTTGATAACTTTTGCTGCCAGACCTTTAGCCTTTTCAATGGGGATATTGGATTCCCCATTGAAATATTTAAAAATGATAATCTGTAGCGCCTTATAGAAGAAATCAGATGGTCTACCATCAGGTACTTTACAAGGAACAAGTAAAAGTCTTTCCATTATTTCTACATGAAGTTTATCTGATATCTTATCACCTAAAAGTGAGTACAGGAGTGAAGGCTCATTCTTTTCTTTATGATATTCAATCGCTTTAATAGGGTGATATATACCTTTTCTTTTATCATATTCTTTTAGCCTAACCAATATTTTTAGTAGCGATTCTTTTTCAGATTTTAAAAGTAGTAATTTTACAGTTAAAATTTTATCAAGATAGTTGATTACTTTCCTTCTTTGCTTGTTCATTTTTTTATTATGGTTTTTAAAAGCAGAATTTAATAATGCAATTGTTGCCTGAGAAAGCTCATGAAGTGCAATGTATATTTTATATTCCGTTATAGGTTTAAGGTTAAAAGCATCCAGGGCACTTAATTTGTTAAGACTTACAAAATTTAATACCTCTTTTTCGAGTTGAGTTTTGTAATGTTGTTTTGTCTTTTTGTTTGTAGTTACTTCATACTTTCCTTCGAGTCTGGCTATATTTGATTTTACTCTGTTCAATGGGGATGTGAAATCAAAAGAAATTGGCAAATTAATTCTTCCTTCAATATATAAATCTGCAAATCCTTTTGCCGTTTTCCATTCCATTTTCTTTTGGCTATCCCCTGATTTAATTCATACCGTTTTAATCCTTTTTACCTTTCTCTTTGCAGACCACTTTATATAACAAATCACCAATGCTGCCAGGGACAACAGGCGTCATTTTTATTGATTTTTCATGGGATGAATATAAAACTTCATCATCATAGTCAATGACAGATATTCTAACCATGTTCACACTATTACAATCAAATTCCCACGCCATTAAAGAGTGAGAATAGTTCTCATATCCCTCAGTTTTTTGATATTTTTTCTTACGCTCTTCTACGTAGGTAGGTATATCTTCTACCGTCGTTTTCATCCATACTCTGATATGTCCATTAGGCTGTTTTCTTATGCTGGTTTTATCATAGAAATATAATGTATTTCCGCTTTTTCCAAGTGGTTGCCATTTTTCTATTTCTGCTAACACTCCCTTAAATTCGGCAAATTTAGCGCAAAAATCTTTTAACTCCTCATTTTCTAAATCGCAAGCCTTCTGGTAGTCCACTTTTGCCTCACGAAATTGTCCCATCAGCGCGTATACAGATCCACGATAAACGTAACGGTTTGCATTATCAGGCTCT
>DCVG01000066.1 GCA_002328665.1 Nitrospiraceae bacterium UBA2194 | reverse complement strand
AATCCGCAAGCATCTCTGTATGACCGGGCCAGCGGAAACCAGCCATCTTCAGAGCTTCTTTCGATATGGGCGCAGTGACAATGCCGTCCACCTCCTTATTTAAAGCAAGCTCAACAGCCTTTTTTATATAACTCGCACAGGCCCTGCCGCCTTCGGCAGAGGGCCTGTTTTTTATATAAACCCTTTTCGGAAAGTCACTGCTTCTCCCCTTTTCGAACGGTCGTTCAGGAGGGGGCATATAAATAATGCTGATCGACCCCCCATCCTGCCGGGATTCTTCCGGTGATTTAATCGTCCTTAATCTCAGGGGAAGTTTGAGAAGGGTTAAAGCATCGTGAATAACAGATACATCGCCGATAACTACAGGTACATACTGTTTTCTGATCTCCGGCGAAGAGAGCGCCTTAATTACGATTTCAGGACCGACACCCCCCGGATCTCCCATCGTAACGGCAAGTTTCTTCATTCGCCTATTATCTTGACAAGCACCCTCTTTTTCCTCCTGCCGTCGAATTCTCCGTAGAAAATCTGTTCCCATGTGCCGAAGTCCAGTTTACCTTCGGTAACGGCCACCACAACCTCTCGGCCCATAACCTGCCTCTTCATGTGGGCGTCGGCGTTGTCCTCGCCGACATTGTGGCGGTATTGCGAGACAGGTTCATGGGGCGCCAGCTTCTCAAGCCAGACGTCGTAGTCATGATGCAGTCCTGATTCGTCGTCATTGATAAAGACGGATGCGGTAATGTGCATTGCGTTTACAAGCACGAGGCCTTCCTGGATTCCGCTCTCCCTGAGACATTTCTCCACGTCAGAGGTTATATTAATGAACGCCCGGCGGGTGGGAACATTAAACCAGAGCTCTTTGCGGTAGCTTTTCATGGTTTAAATGATACCAGCCACCGTCTGTTTCCTGCAAGAACGGCCGGCATCTTGCTAAAATTATTGTAAATTTATTATGATAAACAGTAACCCATATTCGAGGAGGTTCATTTTGAAAGAAGGCATTCATCCTGCATACACTGAGGCGACTGTTGTATGCGCCTGTGGGGAGACATTTACAACGAAATCGACAAGACAAAAGATCCAGGTGGATATATGCTCGAAATGTCATCCCTTTTTTACAGGTAAACAAAAGCTCGTTGACGCTGAAGGAAGAGTAGAGAAGTTCAAGAGAAAGTACGCAAAGTCAGAAGCTGCCCGTACTAAAAAGTAAATACCGGAAGAGGTTAAGAGTCGTTAGTCAATTGCTCATGGCTAACGGCTTTTTTTTGGAACATAAGTACTCTTTCATCACGGCTCGTCCGCCTCAGGCGGGCGTGTCCGGTAGAAGGTTCGCAAAGCCTGCAACTTGTAGCCGGGACGAAAGCGTGACAAGAATGAATTATTTCGGAGGTAACGTATAAATGAAAAATGTAGGCGGACAGGCTGTCATCGAGGGAGTCATGATGAAGGGCAGGAAAGCCTGGACAGTAGCTGTCAGAGACCCGAAAGGGGAGATACATGTGAAAAAAGAAGCGCTCTCGGAGCTTCCTAAGATACTGAAGCTCCCCGTTATCAGAGGGTTCATTGCGCTGTTTCATGCCATGTTTATCGGCATTAAGGCAATACAGTTTTCTGCGAATAAAGCGTATGAGGAGGAAGAAGACGGGAAGCCCTTGAATCCTGTTGCGATCGGCGCCACCATCGGACTGTCGATACTTCTCGGCATAGGACTTTTTATTCTGCTTCCGCTCTATGCGACAAAATTGCTCGGTCTCGTCTTTGCTTCGGTTTCAAAGAGCTCGGTGCTCTTTAACCTTGTCGACGGGATCATCAGGGTAGCGGTATTTTTGGTATATATCATTGCAATCGGTATGTGGAAAGACATGAGGAGGATATTCGAATACCANNGTTATGGTGATCAGCATCTTCACCTTCTCTTTCATCCCCCAGGAATGGTCCTTTAGCTATAAGTTCCTTTCGAGACTCGTTCTTATCCCCCTGATCGCCGGGCTTTCCTATGAATTTTTACGGCTTTCGGCAAAGATGAAACAGAATGCGTTAATGCATATGCTGATCCTTCCCGGGTTGATGCTCCAGAGGCTGACAACGCGGGAACCGGATGAGGCACAGATTGAGGTGGCTGTCAAGGCCCTCGAAGAAGTACTCGCACTGGAAGAAGCCAATGCTCAATAAACTCAGGGCGATAGAAAAACGATATGAGGAGTTGACAGGGTTCCTGATGGACCAGGAGGTCTTGTCGAAACCGGCCGAGCTCCAGAAATATTCCAGGGAACAGGCTGAACTGCAGCCGCTCGTGGAAAAGATAAGGGAGTACGGCAAACTCATTGCCGACATCGGGAATACTGAAGAGCTTCTCGGAACCGGGGATGAAGACCTCCGTGAACTCGCACAGGCCGAGCTCGATGAGCTTAATGTTAAAAAATCGGGGATAGAGGAAGAGCTTAAGGTAATGCTCATTCCGAAAGACCGCCGGGATGAGAAGAATGTAATACTGGAAATACGGGCAGGGACAGGTGGTGAAGAAGCCGCCCTTTTCGCCTCCAATCTGCTGCGGATGTATATGAAATACGCCGAAGTCAAGAGATGGAAGGTCGAGACAATAGATTTGAACTCGACGGGTCTCGGGGGCATTAAAGAGGTCATTATATCCATCCAGGGCAAAAACGTTTACAGCAGGCTCAAATTCGAAAGCGGTGTCCACAGGGTCCAGCGGGTCCCTGTTACAGAGGCGTCAGGGAGAATCCATACCTCTGCGGCAACTGTTGCGGTTATGCCTGAAGCAGAGGAGGTCGACATCAAAGTCGATGGAAAAGACCTCAGGGTAGATACCTTCTGTTCTTCCGGCCCTGGGGGACAGGGAGTCAATACAACATATTCGGCTGTCAGAATCGTTCACATCCCTACGGGACTTGTCGTGCAGTGCCAGGATGAGCGCTCGCAGATCAAGAATAAGGAAAAGGCGATGAAGGTCCTCCGCTCACGCCTTTATGAGATCGAAATGGAAAGGCAGGAAAGGGAAAGGGCAACCGCGAGGAAATCACAGGTCGGAACCGGTGACAGGAGTGAAAAAATAAGGACTTATAACTTCCCCCAGAACCGCGTTACCGATCACAGGATCGGTTTTACCCTCCATAAGCTCGACCGTGTCCTCGAAGGGGAAATTGACGAGATCATCGACAACCTCATTACTCATAGACAGTCGGAGACACTAAAAGAGCTCAACTATGCAGGCTGAATATTTCAGTAAATTTTTATTGTTTTTTTCGGATAACATATGCTAATCTTGTGGATGAGAAAATTTTGTGTAGTCACATTCATATTAATATCATTCGCCGGATTTTTTTCTGCGGCTGTTGTTTCAGGCACTGAACAACCTGCCAACCACGATTGTATCAAATGCCACAAGATAACCAATGAAGAGGCTGCAAGTTTGCTTGGAGATACGCTCCCCGATATTAAGATTATCGAATGCCGTCCCATTCAGGTCAAGGGATTATGGGAATTGACTTTTGAAGCAAAAGGACAGAAGGCGATTGCATATGTTGATTTTTCCAAAAAATATCTTTTCTCCGGTTCCCTCCTTGACATTAAAACAAAAGCAAATCTCACGCAGGAGAGGTTCGCCGAGATAAACAAGGTTGATGCATCGAAGATCCCTCTGGAAGATGCGCTTGTGATGGGAGAAAAAGACGCTAAATACCGGCTGATTGTCTTTACCGATCCCGACTGTCCGTACTGCGAAAAACTCCATCAGGAGATGAAGAAGGTTATAGAAAAAAGGAAAGATATCGCATTTCTTATAAAGATGTTTCCCCTCCCATTCCACAAGGGCGCGGATGTAAAGGCAAAAGCGATAGTCTGTGAGAAGTCCATCGCGCTTCTTGAAGATGCCTTTGCAAAAAAACCTCTGCCTGCGCCTAAATGCGAAACAAAAGTGATCGAAGAGAACATTAAACTCGCCGAAACCCTCGGTATTCGCGGAACCCCGACAATCATCCTCCCGAACGGGAGCATCAGCCCCGGCTATAAAGACGCCAATGCTATCATAGACTTGATCGAAAAGCAATCCACAAATTAACAGTCCCTACTGACGCCTCTTCATCCGCGCCTTCTCCTCGCCCGGGCTTTTCTCATCTCTTCCGCCAATAGAAGCCCGGCACTGAAGGGTATAAGAATCAGCCATACATTTAGGCCTACGGGGGCAGTGCCGAAGAGCCTGTTTCCAGAGGGATGATAGACGATGAACAACTGAAGCAGGAGTTCAATCAGGATACCCCAGAATATCAGCTTGTTCGAGAATACCCCGATGCGGAAGACGGATTCCCTTGAGGAACGGCATGCAAAAACATTCCCTATCTGCGTAATGACTATCGCCGTCAGGCACGCGGTTGTTGCCTGGAGATAAAGCAGATCTTCTGGAAGAAGCATCTCTCCCCAAGCCCATCCCCCGTAATACAAGACGTAGAAGAAACCGAACATGCACGCGGCAGCTTCTATCGGACCAAGAAACAGATACGACCTGACAATCAAAGGGAAGTCCAGCAGACGTTCTTTCAATTTTCTCGGCGGTTGCTTCATCACCCCCGGGGTAGGCTTTTCAGCTCCGATCGCAAGCGCAGGGAGCATATCGGTCCCAAGGTCAACGGCAAGTATCTGGATAACGGTCAGAGGGAGCGGAATCCTGAAGAGTATATATGCAAGGTACGGGACTGCCTCCGGAATATTGGAAGCAAAGATATACGTAATGAATTTTTTAATGTTCTCATATATTGTCCTTCCCTCTTCAACCGCATTCACGATAGTAGCAAAGTTGTCATCGAGTAGAACTATGTCGGACGCCTCTTTTGCTACATCCGTGCCTGATATGCCCATCGCTATTCCTATGTCCGCCTTCTTAAGTGCGGGAGCATCGTTCACACCGTCGCCGGTCACTGCCACTATTTCACCTTCATCCCTCAGGATCGAGACGATCCTCATCTTGTGCTTTGGAGTCATCCTCGCAAAAATTACGTCTTCGAATGAGAGGCTTTCTCTGAGTTGATCATCAGTCATCGCATTAAATTCACGCCCTTCGACTACAACAGGATTTCCTTTGACAAGTCCTATTTCTCTCGCTATTGCAAGGGCGGTTCTGCTTCCATCTCCGGTAATCATTATGACTTTGATACCTGCCTCACTGCATCTCCTTATTGCTTCAGGCACTTCAGGCCGCGGGGGGTCTTCAATACCAATCAACCCGGCAAAGACCATATCGGACTCTATATCCTCAGGAGGCGAAGGGCCTTCGATTTCCTTGTAAGCAAAAGAGAGCACCCTCAAGCCCATATCAGTTAAGGCATGATAGCCATTGGTTATCTTTCTTTTCAGGTTGTCGTTCATCGACACTCTTTCACCATTGATCGCCATATAAGCACATAATGGAAGTACATTCTCCGTCGCGCCTTTTGTAAATGTGACTACCCCCCCGCCACCCGCTTCTAATAGAGAAAAGGCAGCGGGAGATCTCTTTTCTAAAGCGGGGGCGGGAAAGACTGCATGAACTGTGGTCATCCTTTTTCTTTCGGAATCGAAGGGAATTTCTTTAATTCGCTCTGCATGCAAATCTCCTAACGTTTCTCTGGCAGCTTTAAACAGCGCGGCTTCAGTGGGGTCTCCTTTATATTGTCCATCCAGAAATCGTGCGTTGTTACAGAAATAAGCTATCCGTAATATTCCGGCTGCATTTTCTTTGCTCGCATACTTTGTGTCGATAACCTGGTTGTTAACCCATATCCTGGCCACTGCCATTTTATTCTGCGTAAGCGTACCCGTCTTATCCGTGCATATCACCGTTACTGCGCCGAGGGTCTCAACCGATGTGAGTGTCTTGATCAGCGCCTTTCTCTTCGCCATTCTCTGGCTGCCTATGGCGAGAGAGAGGGTCATTGTCGGGAGCATCCCTTCGGGAATAAGTGCTACCGTTATGCCTATTGCAAAGATAAAGTTTTCCCAGAAACTCCTTCCGATTAGGAAGCCCATGGAAAAAAAGAATATACCGACAGCAGCGGCGATCGTCGCCAGAAGCCTTGTTGCTTTGATGATCTCTTTCTGGAGCGGGCTGAGACCTGGCTCGACCCCGCTTGTCAGGTGGGCAATACGGCCAAATTCAGTCGTCATACCTGTTGAAAATACGACGGCCCTGCCCGATCCGCTCACAACAGTTGTCCCTGCAAAAACAATGTTGAAGCTCTCGAAAAATTCCCCGTCGAACGGATCATGGCTTCTTGATATCGGGTAGGACTCACCGGTCAACGGTGCGTTGTTGACCTTCAAACCCGAAGACTCTATAAGCCTTGCATCCGCAGGTACCTTGTCCCCCTCTGTAAGCAGGATAATATCTCCGGGGACCACCTCTTCAGCATGAATGTCATCTTCTCTTCCGTCTCTAAGTGTCTTCACATAAAAAGGCAGGAGTTTTTTAAGAACTTCAAGAGCCTTTTCCGCACGGTATTCCTGAATAAAAGTAAATACTGCATTGATGAATATCACTGCGATGATTGCAGCGCCGAGAGTAAGCATGCCTTCACCGGGATGGTGATACTCGGATAAAAAGGAGAGGAAAGCGGCAATCCAGAGGAGAATCGCTAAAAAATGCGTAAACTGCGAAATAAATTTGAGATATAAAGGCTTCTTTCTGACTTCCTTTATCTCATTGAGGCCATATTCATGGAGCCTTCCTCTTGCTTCCTCTTCAGTCAAACCGGCCTCGGAAGTCAGAAGGGATTTAAAAACGTCTTCTTTGGGCAGACTCTGGATTTTCACGGATGTTGAGGTCTCGGCCTGAGGACTATAAGATTGCAGGGTGTTTCGCGCAGGACCTGTTCAACGGGATTTCCGCTGACAATGCTTTTCAAAAGGCTTCTCTCGCTTGCTCCCATGACTATGAGGTCGTTTCTTTTGTGGGCGGCCTCTATCGTTATAGACCTTGAAACAGCGCCGTAGGCTATTTTTTTTTCATGGTATACCTTATACCTGTGAAGAAAGTCGGCAAACTGCACTATGTCTTTCGGAATATGCTCTTCTCTTTCAGCAGGCTTCAAGTGGATTTCTCCATGGAAAAAACCGGTTATCGGATCGGAGAGATGGAAGAGAGTCACCGAAGAATTGAATGCTTCCGCTAGTCCCGCTACAAAGCCCGCCTTTTCTTCAATGTGCGTCATGCGGCCCCTCACTGGTACGAGAATATTCCCGGGATACCCCCTGGACATGCGGACTACCCTCACCATGGCCACAGAGCACATCAGTTTAACCATGAACTCTCTTGCAAGGGTCTTTGCAAAAAATCCTTTCTCCGTATCTCCTCTCCTTGTAGCGGTAAAAACAATATCGATACTGTTTCTCCTTACGAT
Organism: Nitrospiraceae bacterium UBA2194; assembly: GCA_002328665.1. Classification (GTDB taxonomy): domain Bacteria; phylum Nitrospirota; class Thermodesulfovibrionia; order Thermodesulfovibrionales; family SM23-35; genus UBA2194. The sequence continues at coordinate 23,680 of DCVG01000066.1, read as the reverse complement.
CTCCGATATTTTTTTGAAAGGGTCTCCTTTTTCAGTAATGCTTTCGATATCGATATCGTTGTCTTCCGCCTCGATGAAGAGTCTCTCAAGGGCAGACTCAGCGCGCCTGAATGTACTTTTGTCAAGCTTGTCTTCGGCGACAAAAACCAGCAAAAGTTTCGCGCGGCAGGATTTTGCAAGGAAGACGGCATATTTTGCAGCTATCTCGGAATTAGTAAATTCATTCACCGCGGCAAGGATTCTTTTGTACATATTATCATTATAATCCGATAGTGCACCGTTGCAACTTATACATGTTAAACTACTGTATATGTCAGATCAGTCATGCAAAAAAATCCTTGTCAGGGGTGTGAACTGGATAGGAGACGCAGTCATGACACTGCCGGCGTTAACCGCCCTGAGGAAGGGTTTACCCGGAGCTGAAATCTCTCTCCTCGTAAAGCCGTGGGTGTCCGCTGTATTTGAACATAACCCGAGCCTGGACAATATAATCCTCTATTCCGACAGTCATTGCGGGATGATAGGGAAACTGAAGCTCTCGATGATGCTGAGAAAGAGGCGTTTTTGCAGGTCGATTCTGTTTCAGAATGCGTTTGACGCAGCCCTGATATCTTTCATTTCCGGGATAAAAGAGCGCATAGGGTATAACAGAGACGGCAGGGGGTTTCTTTTGACAAGGCCGGTCCCTGTTCCCCGGAAGGGAAATCAAACACACCAGATCTTTTACTACCTGAACCTTTTGGAACAGGCCGGGCTAAAAGCAGAGTACGAAAATCCATATATCCATATTATTCTTGAAGAAAGGTTACATGCGCGGGAGTCGCTTGCTATCCTCAAAAGACCTGTTTTGGGCCTGAACCCCGGCGCAACCTACGGTTCAGCCAAGAGGTGGTTCCCGGAGAGGTTTGCCGAGGTCGCAAACTGGTTTATAAGCGATACGGGCGGAAGCGTAGTCCTTTTCGGCGGCGGATCGGAAGTCGATGTCGCTGACGGGATATATAAAAAGGTTATCCCCGAATTCCGGACATCACACTCCCTGCTGAGTTTGGCAGGTAAAACATCTCTCAGAGAGCTTATTTCGCTTATTTCGGAGTGCGATGTTTTTCTCACCAACGATTCAGGACCGCTGCATATCGCATATGCTGTGAGAACACCGCTAGTGGCGATATTCGGCTCCACAGACCCTTTGCTCACAGGCCCGCCCCCCGGAAATGCTCATGGTTCCGTGGTAATAAAACCCGACATCTCATGCAGCCCCTGTTTCGAACGCACATGCCGAAATAATGATATGAGATGCATGTATGCAATTGCGTCGGACGAAGTTTATTACGGAATAAAGAATGTGCTGCCTGAAAAACCTGCCGTTTTTTTCGACAGGGACGGAACCCTTTGCAGGGATGCGGGGTATATCGGCAAGATGGCCGATTTCCGTATATTCGATGATATTCGTAGTCTTGAATTGCTTAGAGAAAAAGGGTTCAAACTGATCGGCATCAGCAATCAGTCCGGCGTCGCACGGGGTATTATTGATGAGGATTTTGTACAGAATGTGAACAGAATATTTACCGAAAGGTACGGATTTGACGATTTCTATTATTGTCCCCATCACCCCGATGACCGCTGCTCCTGCAGAAAACCCGAGCCTGGAATGCTGTTCAGGGCAAGGGCGCGGCATAAGATTGATCTCAAAAAATCGTACATGGTGGGAGATAAAGAAGCGGACATGCTGACGGCAAAGGCTGTGGGTGCAAAGGGTATTTTGGTACAGAGGGGTGAATTGAGAGAATCCCGATACGCGGATTTTGTAGCGAAGAACCTTACAGAGGCGGTGAAGTGGATAGTGGAAAGGGCATGACACAGTGGATAACTTGCGACTAAAAAACCTCCCCCGCAAAATTCTTATCGTAAAACCGAGTTCTCTCGGTGACGTTGTCCACAGCCTTCCCTTCCTGAACGCCATGAAGACCTGTTTCCCGGGAGCTGAGATACACTGGGTTATCGCAAAGGGACTCGAAGGCCTCCTCGATGGGAATCCGATGATAGAAAGGCTCTGGATTATTCATAAGGACTCGTGGAAAAAGATCAATAACGCAAAAGATACCGTCACAGAGATCAAAAATTTATTTAAGGACCTGAAAAAAGAACAATTCGATCTCGTTATCGACCTTCAGGGTCTCTTCAGAAGCGGGGTCATAACAAAGGCTTCGGGTGCGCCTGTTCGGATTGGATTCAAAGAGGCGCGTGAAGGGAGCAGGTTTTTCTACACCCACAAGGTCGCAGGCGGCAAAGATGTCCATGCTGTTGACAGATATTTAAAGATTGCCAGATTTCTCGGCTGTGATGTATCGGATTTTTACTTTCCGTTTGCTCCGGCACTGTCTTTATCATCACTCAGCACTCAAAATTCAAAATTCAACATCCGCGAACCTTATGACGTAATCGTTCCCGGAGCGAGATGGAAGACGAAGAGATGGCCTCCGGGAAAGTTCGGAGAACTTGCTTCGCGCCTGCCGGTGCAATCGGTAATTGTCGGCAGCAAGAGCGATAAAGATGTTGCGGACGAAATTGTCTCTCTCTCGAACGGGAAGGCAGTCTCTCTTGCCGGGAAGACAAGTCTGAAGGAATTAATCGCAGTAATGAGAAAGGCGAAATTTGTCGTAAGCAACGACTCGGGCCCCATGCATATCGCCGCAGCCCTGGGGATTCCCGTTTATGCTATCTTCGGCCCGACCGATCCCCGAAGAACAGGCCCTTACGGAGAAGGCCACACGATTATCAGGGCGGAAATGCCCTGTGCGCCCTGTTTAAAGAAAAAATGCGATGACATGAGGTGTATGAATGGTTTATCTGCGGAGAGAGTTTACGAAATTATCAGGATCAACCTTTCTTCGTCCCTTCGCGGGCAATGGCTATCTTCCCGGTCCTCATGAATTCCTTAATTCCCATGGGCTTGAGGAGTTCGATGATCGCCTCTATCTTTTTTTCGTCACCTGTAATCTCTACAGTATAGGTATGCTGGCTGGAATCCACGATCCTCCCGCGGAAAATCTCCGCGAGCCTTAAAACTTCAGCCTTGTTCTCCTGTTTTGGAGCAACCTTTATCAGCACCATTTCCCTCTCGACATGAGCAAGCTCTGTCATATCGATGACCTTAATGACATCGATCAGCTTATTCAGCTGTTTGTTTATCTGTTCTATAATCTGGTCATCCCCGCTCGTCACAATGGTCATAGTCGATATCTGGGGGTCTATAGTCTCGCCGACGGAGAGACTCTCGATGTTATAGCCCCGACCGCTGAAAAGGCCTGCAATTCTTGAGAGCACTCCGAATTTGTTTTCCACAAGGAGGGAAATTGTATGCCTCATCTATTTCACCGCCTTCAATTTTTTTTCGGTTTTCTGTTCCTTTTCCTCAAAAAGCATATGGTCGATCGGAGCGCCTGCAGGTACCATTGGATAGACTTTCTCCTTCCAGTACACGACGAAATCCATAAATACGGTTTTCTTTATCTTAAATGCCTCTTTAAGTACAGGCTCGACCTCACCCGGTTTTGTTGCCCTTAATCCTACCGCGCCATACGCCTCTGCTATCTTCACAAAATCGGGAACTACTTCGAGATGGGTATAGGAATAACGCTCGTTATAGAAGAGTTCCTGCCACTGCCGGACCATCCCGAGATACCGGTTATTTAATATGGCGACTTTAACAGGAAGTTTATTTATGACAGCCGTTGCAAGCTCCTGTATGTTCATCTGGATACTGCCGTCGCCCGCTATGTCGATAACAAGCTTATTCGGATGGGCGAGCTGGGCGCCGATTGCAGCAGGAAACCCGTATCCCATTGTGCCGAGTCCTCCGGAGGTCAGCCACATTCTCGGTTTATCGAACTTGTAAAACTGCGCGGCCCACATCTGGTTCTGGCCGACTTCAGTCGATATGATGGCATCACCCCTGGTAAGCTCATAGATCTTCTCGATAACGTATTGTGGTTTAATTACGTCTTCACTGTATGTATATGTCATCGGCCTTTCTTTTTTCCAGGCATCGATCTGCCTGAGCCATGCTTTTCTCACTTCCTCCCACTGTTCCTTGATGTCTTCCTTCAATACCTTGTTCAAGACGGTAAGAACCCTTTTCACATCACCCACTATCGGGACATCCACACGGACATTTTTCCGGATCGAAGTCGGATCGATATCTATGTGAATTATTTTTGCATGAGGCGCGAAGGCATCGAGCTTGCCCGTAACCCTGTCATCAAACCGCATTCCGACTGCAATCAGCAGATCGGACTCCTGTATAGCCTTGTTTGCGTAATAAGTACCGTGCATGCCCGGCATGCCGAGGGAGAGGCCATGGGAGCCGGGGAAAGAGCCAAGCCCCATTAAGGTCATGGTTACCGGGATGTCCGTGATTTCAACGAGGTCCCTGAGTTCTCCGGAGCCTCCCGAGAGTATCACCCCGCCACCGGCAATGATAACAGCCTTCTTTGATTTGGCGATCAAGTGTGCTGCCTGTGTTATCATCCACTTATTGCCTTCGTATGTGGGGTTATAGCTCCTGATGTCAATCTCGGGCCAGATAAACTCCGCCTTTGACGCGGTCACATCCTTGGGGAGGTCTATTAGCACCGGTCCCGGACGCCCGGTTGTTGCGACATGGAATGCCTCTCTTACTATCCTAGAAAGATCTTTAACGTCCTTGGCAAGGTAATTATATTTCGTGCAAGGCCTGGAAATTCCTACTATATCGGCTTCCTGGAATGCATCGTTTCCGATAAGCATGGTCGGCACCTGTCCGGAGAAAACAACAAGGGGGATTGAATCCATTGAAGCCGTGGCAATCCCTGTAATGGTATTTGTCGCTCCCGGACCTGATGTTACAAGCACCACGCCGGGCTTCCCGGTCGACCGCGCATACCCGTCAGCTGCGTGGACGGCTCCCTGTTCATGCCGTGTGAGGATTAACTGTATGTCCTTATTGTCATAGAGCAGATCGAATATGTTCAGGATCACTCCTCCGGGGTAGCCGAAAACGTGCGTGACGCCTTCTCGTTTCAGACATTCAATAAATATCTCAGCTCCTGTCATCTTCATAGATGCATATGCTCCTTATAAAAAATTGTTTAATTTTACCACAAAGATGGAACAAGATGTCCAGATTTCTCTCTCGACTCGTTCGTTCCGGGAAAGTGGCTTGAGCGCTGGGCGGCTGCAAAGGAATTATCTAAATTGCCCGGGATGTACATCGTTTCAAAATTTCATGTGAAATTATGAAGAAAAATCTTTCCAGCCATGCTTATTTTATGTATAATTGAGGAGCGCAATAAGTATAATACGATTATGTCTGAATTACCGAATATACGAAAGGAGGTGATATTCATGAAGAAATGCTTAATAGTTCTATTGTCTCTTTCTTTTGCATTTTGTATCGCAGCCTCTTCTTATGCGTCTGAAAATCAAAAGGCGGAGTCGCATGATTTTAAGCTCCGGCAAGCATCGAAAGCATTGCAGATTACGGGGGCGGTAAAATCAGTTAATGAAGGCGCCGGTACTATTACAGTGACAAAAAAATTCAAGGATAAAACAATAGAGATTATTGCTGTTACCGATATGGAAACGAAGATAGCTAAGGGTAATGAAAAAAAGAGCCTTCAGGATATCAAAGCCGGTGACAACGTAGCAGTCGTCTATACCAAAAAAGATGACGCGAATCTCGCAAAAAGTATTTTTCTCAAATAATCCTGCGCTTCAGTGTACAGAACTGCGCAGAGGGTAAATCACCTTTTGCGCAGTCGTTCCTCTCCCTTATATAAGTCGTGAACTCCCTGATGAATACTGCAGATGCAGGAAAACCTGTTGATATTTTTCTGCCAATTCAAATAGTATACAACAATTAATCATCAGGAGGCTTAAAAATGGAACTAACTGATATAATTCCTGTCGAATCATGGAAGCAATTGGCTGAAGATATTCATAAACGGTTTGGATTTAACAGTTGTATCTATAATAAAGGCAATCAGGTTATTCACGCCCCTGTCGGATGGGCAAATGAGCTTTGTCCTCTCATTAAGGCAGGCGATTCCCGTGTTATATGTGCTGCCTCCCAGCAAAATTTCGCAAAAAAAGTCTCACAGAGCAGAAAGCCCGTTATCGATGAATGTGAAGCGGGATTTTTAAAATTTCTTGTGCCTATTTTTACAAACGGTGATTTTTTAGGTTCAGCAGGCGGATGCGGTTGTCTTATGACTGATAATAAAATCGATATATTTTATATCAGCAAAGCAGTCGGAAAGAATGAAAACGAAATCAAGAATCTAATGATGACAATTCCGAGAATTTCACGGGATAAAGTTATTGAAGCATTAGAATATCTTCAGAAAGAAATAGAAAAAATCACTCAAGCCGCCATTTAAAGAATCGCTGGCAACTTAAAACAGCAGCATACCTTTTAAGGAGCTCCTTATTTTTCTTTGCTTCAATCCCGCAGATCAGTGACCTGATTCGTAATCAGGGTGATCATGCATTATTGCCATTCTGTTGACAATAAAACGATACGCAACAATCAACATCGCGACCACGCCGATCGAGAGTGAAATTTCCATCCACTTTGGGTAATACTTCATTGAGGCCGGGAATTGCCAGTTATATGCAAAAATAGCGACATTGAGCCGATTTAATATAACACCAAACACGGTTAGAAATCCCGTAAGCCGTATAAGTTTTGCATTTCCGTTTCTTACTCCTGACGCAAAGAGCATCGCCGGAAGAAGCACAAAACCAATTACCTCAACCAGATACCAGAAACCATAGAACGTATTCAGATATGCCCAGTTGTCAGAATGGGCCAGATCGAATATTTTCAGAATAAAGTAGATGAATAAACTTGCCGCTGCAGCGGTACCGAGACCGATGGTACGTCTGTCAAATTCAGCCTGATTAAAGTTTTTAAGCTGCCCTTTAAAAACACCGTGGGTGATGGTACTTTCAACGATCACCATACAAATTCCTGCAAATATAGCAGAAAGAAGGAAGAATACCGGCAAGAACATTGAATACCAGAGGGGATGGAGTTTTGCAGGAGCGATAAGATACAAACCGCCGAGTGCAGACTGATGGCCTCCAGCTATTATGACCCCGAAGATAGTTGCCCAAATAGCAATTTTGTTGAAGAATTCGCGAAATTTCCTGAGATTTAACCACTCAAAGAGCGCGGGGCTCCATTCTATGATACAGATAATAATATAAAGGGTAAAATGCCAACCTATCAGAAACAAAACCGAAGACAATCCCCATGACCAACCTATGAGGTAAGGGATACGGTAATAACGGCCGAGGTCAAAAAGAAGCGCAAAGACCGCAAAAATGTATCCGAGAAGGCTTGAGAGAATTGCGGGACGAACAAAGTGGTGATATTTCTTCATACCGAAGAGATGGACAGCCGTACCCAGAGTTAAACCTGGAGCTGCCAGGGCAATTCCGACAAGTATGTCAAACCCGATCCAGAAGCCCCATGGATAGTTATCTGTCAGATTCGTCGCTGGTCCAAGACCGAAGAAAAGACGATAAATCATTACGATAACTCCAAAAATGATGATAAGGCCAGCAATGAAATTCCCAGGTGTAGCAATGCTGGCAATGTAATCTCTGTTAGATTTACCGAGAAGTATCTTTTCCCTGAACCAGGAATTAGTGTTTTCCGCCATGGCCTTCTCCCTCCGTCTCTGCAGATGATTCATGTCCCGCATTAGCTTTCTTGCGGGCCTTAGATATAGCATAGTAGGCCCCGAAAACAAGCGGCCAGGCACCGACTATTTCGAACATTTTTACCCCGATAAGATATCCCTTGGTCAATTCCGGTATAGGTGTTTTACCAATATCTGTTCTCAGGCCTATTTCGTGGAAAGGAACTGATGACAGATAGAGCCAGCTCGTGCCTCCTACCTCGTTCTCTCCGTAGATATGATCAATATATCTGTCGGGGCGCATCCCTATCCGTTCGTAAGCAAGCTTAAGGAGATCATCTCTTTTACCGAACGTCATCACTCCGGCAGGACAAATCTCGACACAGGCCGGCACACTGCCTTTCGAGATTCTATCGAAGCAGAAGGTACATTTTGTGATTTGCGGATTCAGGGGTGCGTAATATTCATAGGCAGGGACGTCGAATGGACAGGCAACCATACAATACCGGCATCCTATACACACGCTTGCATTATGAACAACCGGACCGTTTTTTGCCTTCCTGTATGCGTCAACAAAGCACGAAGATAAACACCCCGGGTCATCGCAGTGCATACACTGCCGTTTCACATATATAGGCTTTCCGTCTTTGGAGCTTATGTAGCGATTAACAACAGTAAAATTACCTGCGTGCATTCTCCGCACCGCATTAAAAACAGATTTCTGCTGGGATACCGACGCTTCAAACTCTTTTACCGGCCTGTTTGGATTGTTATTCCATTCATTGCATGCCCACTCACATCTCCGGCAACCGATACAGAGGGTCGTGTCAACAAGAACTCCGTATTTTACAGGAGCAAGGGCCTCGGATTTCTCAACCCATAATTTCCAGTTTTTTTCGTTTGCCGTGTTGCCGGTAGAAAAAATAGAAGGATCAGGGTTATTTGCAGCATGGGCAATAGCTCCACCACTGAGCAACGAGGTCCCTGCTATGGTTAATGATCGCTTCAGGAATTCTCTTCTGTTAATACTCATGAGTTAGCCTCCATGCAGTTTATTTCCTTTCTGAGGTGAGAATAAAATAGAAAAATATAAAAACAAACATTGCCAGCACGGCTACTGCATATTCGTATCCGTGATGGGAAAATAGCTGTTCAAATATATACATCCAATCCTCCTCTTTCTACCGGCTTGCTTCCACCGGTTTTGAAAGAATATCTCTCGGTCGTACTTCTTTTTCCTTATGACATTCCTTGCATTCTTTCGGCTTCTCAAGTTCCATCTTTTCATGACACTGTATGCACTGGCGGTGATAAGCAGCAAGCAACCTCGGTCGGTTGAAGCGCAAAGGATCAAAAGCAATTGAATGGCAGTTCCTGCAATAGGGTGGTTCGTCTTTTCTTGCTTCTGCTTCGGCCCTGCTCTGGTGGTGGCATCCTTCACAGAGCGTCTGGAGATCCCTGTGGAAATAGGAACCTAATTTATCATCATTCGAAATTTTTACCAGTTTTTCAATAATCTTCAGGTGAGGGAACTTCGAAGGTTCATATTCCTTCTCAAGAATCTTTACTTCAACCTCCTTTTTGACCTTTTCAGTATCAAGTCCCGCAACAGTAAGTTTTGTAGCAGGAAGAAGTTCGCGTTTTCCGGAATGGCAGATTGCGCAGGTTTTCTGTTTGGGCTCCTTTGTCCGGGCATCAACAGGCATCAATGCATGGTGGCATCCGTTACAATCTTTCGCGGCCTGCTTGACAGCATGACACCCCGAACAGCTTCTTTCAGAGGAGATAGCATGGTAAGCGGCGGCGAGATTGACATTGCCCCCGTCCGGATTTCCGACGATCGTATGACATTCCTTGCATGCATTCAGTGTTTCATGATGGCAGCCCCTGCATGTCTTAAACTGGGTTTGATGTGACTTGTGGTCAAAGGGAACCCCCTTCATCCTGGACTTTTCGATTTCTATAAATGCTTTTTCAGCCTGTCCGCTGTCAGGGCGTGGAACCTTTTCCAGTTCGACAACTGTCTTATATTTGCCCGTGTGGCACTTCACGCATGTAATAGGGGCCTCTTTTTCGTCTTTTGCCTTGATCTTGCCTTGATCTTGCTTTTTAAAGTAAAGATGGCAGTTCAGGCACCGCATGTGGGAGACCTTTTCTAAACCAAGGCCTTTTTTTCCGATAATGCCCGTCTCGACTGCGAGAACCGGTCCCGTCTTTCTGCCTATCTCGTGGCAGTAATAACATGACCATTCCTTCCCTTTTTCATAGACAAGTTCTTCATTATAAATGTGATGGCAGTATGAGCAGCTGTCCTGGATATTCTTTTCTTTCAGTTTCTTATCATGGTTCTCATGGTGTGCAAAATCAAACTCGGTGACCGGATATCTGTATTGCAAGAGGGAAAGCTTTTCAGAATGGCAATCGCCACAGGTCTCAGGGCCACTCTTCTTTTTCTGAGATATCATCTCTTTATGACAATCGATACACTCGTCGTGATAAGCATGCATATAGGAATCTTTATCTTTTTTTACAACTTTCCGGGGAAAAATAAAGGACATCTGCGTTTTGTCCTCATTCCATGGATGGCAGGAGTCACAGGTCTCCCATTCCTGTTTACCATCCTTTATCAAAGCGTCAACATGTTTCTTGTGATCAAAAATTACCTGAGGGCGTTCCAGTAATCCAAAAATTTCCGTATGTGCAATAGATATTTTATCCTCCAGGTCTTGAACGGGAATCTTCTGAACAGGTTTTTTGACCTCAGTAGGAGTTTCTACGGAATAGATACTGCCGATACCGTAGATGAGCAAGATGAGATAGCAAAGTCCGACAATAAAAACAATCAACCCTTTTTTCATAATATTCTCATCCTTCCCGATTTATTTCTGTACTTTAAATTTCTCAGGAATTACCATGCTATTAACTATTAGTTCATCAAAAAACATGTTCTTTACACCCAGTTCCCAAATTTTAATTACGTCTTTAATACCGGTACTGCAGTTATGGCACGGGGTAATGACAATCTTCGCACCTGTTGCCTTTATCTGTTCAGCCTTTACCCTGTTTCCTATGGCCTTGTGGGCAGCCCAATTGGACAATGCAGCAAGCCCGCCGCCTGCATTACAACAGTAATTATGCTCCTTGTTTGGCTTCATTTCCCTGAAATCCTCGCAGGTTGCATTGACAATATACCTGAATTTCTCCGCTGCCCCGGCCCGTCGTATGATATTGCACGGGTCCTGGAGCGTGACAGGCACTTTAATCTTCTTGCTCGGATCGATCTGTATCCTCCCGCTCTTAAGGAGGTCATAGTAAACTTCCCCTGTCTGCTTCACTTCAAAGGGAAGTTCTCTGTATCCCAGCATCGGCGGTGCCACAAAACTTGTGGCAAAGCGAGGATGCCCTCACTCGGTCAACATCATTGTTTTAATTCGCAGCCGGGCTGCATTCTCGTAAAGCCCGCGCACAATCCTTTGCATGGTCACCATATCACGGACAAACATGGACATGCTGCTGCAGTCCCATGTACCCTTGCCCGGGACCGTCCAGTTCACCCCTGCAACAAGCATAATCTTCGCGGTCCGCTCTATATGGTAGGTCCCGGTTTTCGGCTCGGCGCCCAGGGGCAGAAACATAACCTCCGCTCCTTCGTTATCAATAGGAACGCGCAGGTCTATGTAATCCGCACCCGACTCTTCCTCGATGAACTGTATGGCATCAAGCCAGTCGTTCTCGGAAAGCCAGACCTGGTTCTGAGTAATAATATGGGCCTGCGCCTGATCGAGCTGGCGCTGTGGTATTACCCCCAGAAGGAAACAGATGCGGCGCACCATTCCGATGATAAAAGTTATATCCAATCCATAAGGACAATACATGCTGCAACGATGACAGATGTTGCATTCCGTGAATACTATCCTCGCACATTGTTTAATGAATTCCGCATCGACCTTCCCGTCTCTTTTTATCATCTCCCATATGGTCATCCTCATTTTCGCTACCGGCGAATAGGTAGGATCTTTATCATTAGATAAATACCATTGACACGCCTCTGCGCAAAGACCACAATGGATACAGGTGTTCATTACAGCTTTTATCCTTGAAGAACGGCCCCCGATAACCGCCTTTATCGTCTTTTCTATCTTCTCCGGGGTAAGTCCTGCTATTGTTTCGTCAAGGCCTTTATCGGGAATGACGTCTCTTACATATTCTTTAAAATCCCTGCTTACATACTTTTCTTTTACGGCTTCTTTTGCTGCATTTTTTACTGCCATTCTTATCCTCCTCTATCTCAAAAAACCCTTACCAGTCTCTTGTATGCCAGAGGCCGACAAAATTAGAACCCATCCATGATCTTGTCAAAAAGAAATAAAACATATGGCCTAATCTGGTGAAGGGGATTGCTATCAACATAACTTCACCAAATAGGATATGAAGATTCACCATAGCCTTATGCGGAAGAACCCACTGGTGATACGCCAGGAAACCGGTAAGAAACGGCAAAAAAGAAATGGCAAGGATCAAATAATCTGAGGAAAACGTTACAAATCTGACCTCCGGAGCAAAAATCCTTCTGAGAAAAAAGAAAATACAGGTAAAAATAACAACCATGGTCATGATATCTGCAATATTTTCAGGGAGGCTCCACCATGTTATCCCCCATGACTCACGCCAGAGGATATTATGTGAGAGTAAAAAGATAGGGGTAAAGACAAGACATATATGAAAGAGAAACGTTACAGTTGTCATGACGGGTCTTAATCTCCAGTTCCTTGAAGCAAAAGGGATAAGCCAGTGAAAAATAGATTTCAGAGTAGCTTTCAGGCTTATGAATGGAAAAATCACTTTTTCTTTTTTTGCCAGATAAAGCAAAGTATAGACCTTGTAACTACTCCCTCCGATAAAAACAAGAAAAGCTACCCACACGAGAGGTCCTCTGAGAATGTTGTATAGTGCTGTACTCCCTAAAAATTCCATATTTCCTCTCTATATATAAAGTTTAGATTTCGTTTACAGAGACTATTCTGCGGTAATATTTCCCTTTATCTATAGCCCTTATCAGGATCTTTGTCCCATCAGGGTTCAGAACTGGATTCCAGAGCCAGTCGTAATTCTTCTTCCCTATTTTTCCATTCACCGTAATGAAATATCTTCCGTTCTTCTCAGCCTTCGCCACCAGTTGATCGCCATGAGGAGTGAACACGGGATCCCATATGTTATCGAAGGTTTCAGCCCATGGAGTACCGTCCACAGAAACTGTCCATTTATTTTTATGTTTTACTACCGCGGCAACCTTTTTCCCGTCAGGGCTGAATATCGGGGATAATACCATCTGGTTATATACGGTATTCCATGGTGAACCATCCACTGCTACTGTCCATTTCCCAACGTCAGTGGCAACAACAGCTGCCAATTTCTGGCCGTCAGGACCGTATGTCTGCTTCCATACCTGTGAAAAATTACCCCATATCGGTTTCCCGTTCATAGCAAGAGTCCAGCCTTTGGGTGTCTGTACCGGGGCAACAACATCAGAACTGCCGGGGCTGAAAATTGGCTCCCAGACAGCGCCGAACAGCTGCTCCCACGGACTGCCATCCACCGCAATCGTATACTGAGACATGTCTGTCATTGCCACAGCTGCAACATGATTGGCGTCATCGCTAAAGATACCTCCCCAGACATTCAAAAAAGTGTTGTCCCATGGGGTCCCATCAACTGCAACGGTATAATTTTTCTTCATAAATCCCAGAATGTCCAGTTCGGCACGCGGCTTAACCTGGACATGGGAAGCAGTCCTTTTTCCATCAGGACTTAAAACAAGGTCCCTTGCCTCGGGGAAACTATTTTCCCATGCCTTGCCGTTCAAACAAACTCCGCTTGTCATCTCGCCTGTTCGGTTGTTGACCGCGATACTATTGCCGTCAGGGCTTACCGTAAGATTCCAGAGGTAATCGAATTTTTCTTCCCACATCTCATGGTCGACTGCAACAGCCCATTCATAGTCCCTGTATGTAAGTGCAAGCAGTCTGTTATCAGGAGTGAACTTTAATGAATACACCCTTTCAAAGGTTTCTTCCCATGTCTCACCGTTTACACAGGTGAAAAATCTTCTCTCTTCATTTTTAACGATCGTAGCTATTTTCTCTCCATCATCACTGGGAACAATATCGCGAATAGCGAAAAATTTCTTTTTCCACTCATTGATATCCGCCACTACCTTTTCTTTTGTATCCCAATCCCAATTAGATGAATTGTTCATATTCTGACCTTTTCCTGAAGATTATTTTGTCTTCGTATTCTACCACGACTCTCAAAAAAATATCCGTTTTGCCCATCGTGTTTTGCCCGCCGTTTTATCTCTGCCTGTCGTTTTAAAAAAGTATATTCAGGCAAGCAAAATTATCATAGTTATTCATGAAAAGTCAATAATTTTTTTCAAAAGTCAATAATTTTTTTCGCATTGCCGCTTCTGTTTTAAAATGACATATTCAGTATCCTTCCCTTTTCTTCTCCGAAAAGTCGCCGCTTGTAAGAGAAGCGCCTGTATTTTGGAATTCGCGGCCGCGATGAGTATTGGAAATGAGAACCTTTTTTTTGCTACAATTTTTTGCTACAATGGGAATAGGCACATAGGCCGGGAAAGACTTTTAATTATTCTCATAATCGTCCTGAAGGAGGGAATAATGTTTAAGTGGGTATTGACAGCAACGGATATGCTGGAGGCATGTGATGCAGTGGTAATAAATGCCCTGGAAATAGCGAAGAAAAGCGAGGCAAAACTCTCTGTTTTGCACGTCCTTGAGCCTTCCTATTTCCACGAATGCGGTCCTTTGGAGAGTGTGAGGCACTACAAAACAGGGGAAGATACTGCTACAAGTGAGGAGTACAGAAAGGCCGTGAAAGAAGAACTGGAAAAGAGATGTGCGGGGGCACTGAAACAGTATGCTCATTACCAGATTGATTTGGCATATGGAAAGCCCAGCATAGAGATAAGGAGATGGGCACGGAAGTTTGGGGCAGATTTGATCGTGCTCGGACCCCATGCCGGACGGGTAGAAGAAGAAAAGGAGTTGATCGGCCTCCCCATAGGGAATACCGTCGCGGATGTAATCGTGCATACAATAACGCCGGTGATGATTATAGGCCGCATCATCCCGCAGGAAAAACTGAATTTCAAAAAGATTATGGTATGTGTGGATTTTTCCCGATCATGCAAACATGCCTCTGATTTTGCGGTAAAGCTGGCGCAGCAATACGGTTCAGAGCTATTCTTTTTGCATATGGAAAATCAAAGCGGACCCGAAGGCACTATTTCCAGGGAAACGATAAAGGATTTTTGCAGCAGAGTGCCCGATGGAATGAATGCCCACTATGACATATGGGGGGGGACTGAACCATACCGGGCGATCCTGGGCTATGCACACCAAAAGGATGCGGATCTGATTATCATGGGGTCCCGTTCGAAAGAGAGAGAAGAGAAACCGTATGTTGGGAGCGCAGTAGAACTGGTAAGCGCTGACCGCACCTTCCCGGTCATCGTGATCACACATCCCGATGCATTAATGAAGATACATTAACCCGGAAACTGCATATAGGCCATATGACAGACAGGCATATAGTCATCTCTCCTCAACGAGTCGCCGTGGCGAAAAAACCCTGCTGAGGAGATTCGCAGCTCGGATGACAGTGATGCTCACCGGGTGATGTGTTCAAAAAAATTTACCAGCGCTCCGCCTCTCTGGTCCAGCAGATTTTTCAGTTCGGCTTCGCTCAGCGGCCTCACCTCATCCGGGTCTTCCCTGTTGCCTGCGACAAACATTATTCTTTTGACTTTACCCGTCAGGACCGCTATGCACAGGAAGAGCGGCTGTCCGTTGAAGTCCGACAGAAATTCGCACTCTTCAAAATCCCCGATCGAGTCAGGGAGGCTGTCGTAAGTAAAACCAGCCGACAGGAGTGCCTCCGAGTCTCGTACATTCCCCAGAATAAAGTCCTTGCCGATATATTGCTTGAATCTCTGCATGGAAACCTCGCTACAGGCAGGACACCCTATGCCCGCCTGATTGAATGCAATAGAAGCACGCGATTGATGTTAATACGCGTGTGTCCCCAGAATAACCTCTTTCCCCATCTTTGTTTCGATCAAATGTTTCAGTTTTTCAACGTCAATGGGGCAGTTTGCCGTCTGGGTCGCTTTCATAATACAGGTGCCAAGATGAACCGCATCAAAATCTCTGTCGTAGAGCTTTCCCATATCCTTCATGAGAACGAGTTTGGGCATAATGACACCGGGGCAGCCGCCGCAGTCGTCCATTCCTATCACTTCGAGATCATAATCCTTCCAGCGCTCGTACTCGCCGGCTCTCTCCGCAATTCCCTTAAAACATTTCAGACAACCTCCGACACAACTCACACCCTTGATGTTTTTACAGGCGATGATAGCAATCCTCTTTTTTTCCTTTGCCATAGCAACCTCCATGTAAGTTATTCTTTGATGCGGTGAATACAGGATAACACGATTTTTTTAATGGCCGCAGCCGCCGCCGTGTCCATGGCCCGCGCAGGTATGCTGGGAACTAAACTCGGGCAGATTCCCTGCCTTCAGCAGGGCTACATTTTCATGCACTGTTGGGGCCTGTGCCTTGAATACCTTGATGCCGGACTGGTTCAGAATGTTTAACGCCCCCATTCCGATGCCGCCGACTACCAAAACGTCAATCTGCCGGCCATTAAATTTTTTCAGCGGGTTGCATGCACCGTGCTCATGATGCTGATCGTTGTTGTTGATGGTGGTTACCTCATTATTTTCGGTCTCTACGACGATAAATGCCGGCGCAGTTCCGAAATGGCCATACACCTCGCTCTCCATGCCCTTTTCAATCTCGACGGGAAAACATACTTTCATTGTTTGATCCTCCTTATTATGGTATTTCTATTTTCAGTGCTTTGCCTTTTAAAAGACACTCGGCAACCTTTCTGCGCGCCTCATTCAGTATCCTCCCGAATGTTTGCCGGGATATCTTCATCTCAAGTGCCGCATCTTTATGATACAGCCCGTTATAATCGGCAAGCCGTAAAGCCTCAATCTCATCCAGGGACATAGTAATTTCATCGAGAGCGACCAGCGGGATCCCCCTCGGTTTAAAATAGGTCGCATCAGGTCTGCATTGAACAGATCTGCATTTCTTCGGCCTTGACATCTATTATTATAAGCATTTGCCCATAATCATGGCAAGTTTTTTCCATTTCAGCGCAATTTCTTCTGCCCGAGCAATGATTTTCCTGTTGAAACATTCTATTATGATAGAGGGATATCGAAAAACGGCGCGCTCAATATGATCGATGCCGTCGCCAAAAAATTTGACGGGATCCCGATCAGGGCAGTCATAGGCGGCTTCCATTTGATAGACCTGCCGAAGCGCAACACCATGGCGGAAAGTAAAAGTGAAATTCAGAACATCGCGGGGAAAATGCTCGATTATCAGGTGCAGACGATCTATACAGGACATTGCACGGGCCAAAAGGCATATGCTGTTCTCAAAGGCGTGCTTGGAGAGAAGCTGCAGCATCTCCACACAGGGGCCATTCTTGAGTTTTGAAAAAACCTTTCCCGCAGTTCTCTGCTTATCTCGATTTCGATGAAAGAGCCCGCAAAAGCATGGTTGCCGCTTTTTCTCCGGAAAGGAGCATCCCCCCGAAAATAGGCCCCATGCGGGGACCTCCGAACGTTGCATTCGCTGCCATTCCTGCCACGTATAACCCCGGGAATACCTCCCGCGTGTTCCTGAGGGTAAAGCTTTCGGCGTTATCAGACCACATTGATTTCTCTCCCTCGATCTTGCCGCTGGGCGTTTTCAGCTTCCCCGGTACTTTATTCTGGACCAGCCTGACCACTGATGTCTCGTGCCCTGTCGTGTCCAGAACAAATTTCGCACGGGCAGCCAGGGGGTCGACATGCAGACGTGCCATTTCAACCGCAGTCCAATTCAGCACCAGACCGGTAACACGTGATGTACGCATCAGCACATCCTCGGCGCTGATACAATTAAAGATCGTCAACCCAGCCTGCACAGCTCTGGAAGTGAGGGTAGAGATCGATTCAACGGAATCAGCGGTATAGTAGTTTTTTTGGAACTCACGGTATGAAATCCCGAATTCCTTCATTAGCGGGAGCGCGGCTTTCTGAACGACGATTTCATTAAAAAGCATGCCTCCTCCCCACATGCCGCCGCCGACACTCAGCTTGCGTTCAAAAAGAACGACTTTTTTCCCTGCCCCGGCCAAAAAATAGCCTGCAACGAGACCTGAAGGGCCCCCGCCCACAATCGCCACATCGGTTTCAAGATGAGCAATCAGCTTATTGCAGAATCGATCGATAATCGCCTTTGTTATGATAACTTCATCCAGTTCCATAATCTCCTCATTTCATTCAGACAATATTGCATCCTCACAAAAAGAGAAAACATTCTATTTTAACTCGTATGCTGTATCTTCTGCTATGAGTAAAAAACTGTCCTCTTTCAGAGCTTTAAAAAAACGGCGCAACATATTGATAGAAGCTATTGAGAACAATGTTGCTATGGATATTAACTATTTAACTTATAGCATAATGTTGAGTTAACCTATTACAGGAAAAAAATATTATAACCTCAAAGGAGTTACTAATGGCAACTTTCAAAAACTTCTTCGCATCTCGCTGGGGTATCATAGGTGTCGGTATAGGTATCGGTATTTTTGCACCATTACTGCAGAAATGGTGGAATCCGAGGAATATGGGTATCTGTGTGGCCTGTTTCGAGCGGGATATTGTAGGCGCTCTTGGTCTGCACAGAGCCGCAGTTGTCCAGTATATGCGCCCGGAGATTATCGGCTTTGTTCTCGGAGCATTAATTGCGGCGTATCTTTTCAAAGAATTCAGACCGCGAGTCGGTTCTGCTCCTATTGTCAGGTTTGTCTTGGGAATTTTTGCCATGATCGGAGCCCTCGTTTTTCTGGGTTGTCCGTGGCGTGCCCTCCTCCGTCTTGCAGGCGGAGACTGGAATGCTATTATGGGCCTGCTCGGACTCATTACTGGCATATGGATCGGCACAATGTTTCTCAAGGGCGGGTATAACCTGGGACGCACCCAACAGACACATACATCAGTAGGGTGGTCCCCCTGGCTATCCTGGGATTTCTCATCATGATGCTTATCGACCCTCAGGGAGAAGGACAGGCCAGAGGCAATATTCTGTTTTATAGTATCAAGGGGCCCGGCTCAATGCATGCCCCCTTGATAGTTTCTCTTGGTGTTGGTCTTGGAGTAGGTTTTTTGGCACAGAGAAGCCGTTTCTGTACCATGGAAGCTTTTCGTGATTTGATTTTGTTCCGTCAGTCACATCTTTTTCTGGGAGTCCTCAGCCTCACTATTACAGCGTTTATTATGAATCTGATTCTCAACCAATTCCATCCTGGTTTTATCGGCCAGCCGGTAGCTCACACAATGCAAATATGGAATTTTGCCGGAATGGTACTGGCAGGTCTCGCGTTTGCCCTTGCGGGTGGCTGCCCAGGGCGTCAGCTTTTCCTGGCAGGTGAAGGAGACGGCGATGCTGCAGTATTTGTTTCGGGGATGATAGTAGGAGCAGGATTTGCTCATAATTTCGGCCTTGCGAGTTTACCGAACGGCGTTGGGCCCAACGGTATAGCTGCGGTAGTAATCGGACTGGCAGCATGTCTATTCATCGGATTCACTATGAGGAAAACAGTATAAGGAGGATTGAAACATGAGCACTATTGTCGAAGCACGAGGGCTCTCATGTCCGCAGCCCGTGTTAATGACTCTCAACGAAATCAAGAAGGTCAATAAAGGCGAAATAGTCATTATGGTGGATACGGATACATCCAAGGAAAACGTAAGCCGTGCAGCACAATCTCAGGGATAGCGGGTTGCAGACGTTCGATCAGAAGGTGAAGGGTACCGGATTACGATCAAAAAGGAGTGATATGCCCCTGTTCAGTTTTGCGAAGAAAAAAGTAAAAAGTATACCCCTAACGCAGAATCAGGATCGGGGCATACTCGTATTTGAGAATACAAGCGAGGTAATACGGGCAGAGAATATTCTCAAAACAGAGGGGTTGAAGATTCGTGTCATGGGGCCTCCTCCCGAAATACGGACAGGCTGCGATCTCGTCATAGAATTTCCACTTATCGAAAAACTGTATATCTTAAGGAAACTGGATGAAGTGAGAGTAAAACCGATTCAGGTAGTTCCTGTCAGCAATACCCTCCTCAAACCGGTAGACCTTTTTCATATCAAGGATTTCGGCAACTATATCATGATCAGGGCAGCCAATATGAAACTTACGATTGATAAAGAAACGATGATCATTGTGAATATTTCAGATGGCGGGTGTCCTGATGTGCCCTATCTGGCAAGTGAAATGATCGGCAAACACCTATCAGACGCCCCCTCTCCCCGATCAATCGGCCATACACTCTGCGGCTATGCTTTGCAATTAGCATATGAAGAAATGCAAACAAGATGCTCGCGGTAGTCGGAACCATTCCGGATAAAAATTTCCCTCTTGTAGCGGGTGAGGTCGTTGTGCAGAATGACGAGTTGAAGGTTCAGGGACATTCGTTTGGGATAAACAGGGGGACCCCAGCCCTTATCGCAGCAGTTTGCAAGACACTGGACTTCCTGAAAAACCCGCTTCCTTTTGCGTATCTGGTCGGCGATACCGGACTGGGAGACGGCAGCAGGCGGCTGTACAAATTCCTCGCAGATCATATCAGAACCGCACAATTTACGACAATGGCCTTTCATTATTTACAACCTGATGTTGACTGGTGTAATAGAATCATGTTCGCAATCGAAGAAATAGCATCCCGTCCTGTTCTCATTGCTGATGCAGGATCAATGTATATGGCCAAAATGAGCGGCAACGCTCCTCTATTCGATTTGTTTACCCCTGATGCGGGAGAACTCGCTTTTTTGGCAGACGAAGACGCGCCTCATCCGTTTTATACCAGAGGATTTATTTTGCATGAAGAAAACCTTGCGCCGGATCTCATTAAACGCGCTTACACACATGAAAATGCTTCACGGTATATTCTGGTAAAGGGAGAGCGGGATTATATAGCTGATAAGGACGGGATAATAGCAGTCGTTGACAGTCCAAATGAGCCGGCTCTGGAACCTATAGGTGGTACTGGTGATGCCCTGACGGGAATTGTCTCTGCCCTCATAGAGTCGGGGATGGAAACAAGTAAGGCCGCTGTTATTGCTGCACGGGTCAACATACTTGCAGGGAATTATACTATGCCGACTCCCGCTACCCAGATTTCGGATATAATCGAGAACATCCCCCGTGCGCTTGACTTCGTTTTAAATTCTGCTGAACGTTTTGATACAGTTAAAAATATTGAATAAATATCATGGCAGTATTGATGCAGGTGCAAGAAGAAGGGCCTTACTGTGAAAGAACTTTTTTCAAAAGACATACCACATATAAAACCCGACATGACCGTTTTGACGGTGCTGCAATTGTGCAGACAGACCGAAGCTGTCTTTAAAAAGTACGAAACACAATCAGGGAACTGCATTCTGTGCAGTAATCTTTTCGACCCGCTAACCGTTGTGGCTCATACGTATAGTCTCGACCTCAAACAGTTATTGGCAGATCTGGAAGTCTGTGCAGGTTCTTCTCCACGCTTTTCTCCTTGAAAGGTTCTCATATACTATATGCCTTATAGCAGGTTTGGCATACCGCTGGCAATGGATTCTCTCTGAAAAGGATATCCTGTTTTTCGAACACAGCCGTTAGATCGTTTTTGGATTGAAGGGTGTCGATAAAATCGAAGGCTTCCCTGTTGACCGCCATTCTTCTCGCATAGAATCCTCTGAAGTTCCTGTACTCTTCACTGTTCCATATCTCCATGAAATCATTTTCTGCAATGCTGCCGAAGCATACTTTCTGCATTGAATCCCTGACCCCGCAAAAAATTCTTGAGATTAAACCTCTCTTTGGCAGGTTCAGGTAGACACACGGGGATAAGCAGCCGTCAAATGATATGAAAACGATCCGCAGGGGGTCCATCTCACACATGGTCACTTCCTCCATCCTGAGCGGATAGGACCGGAACGGCAACCTGATCTCCCGGGCCCTTGTCCGGGCCGCATCAATATGCATGCCGGCCTGAGGGTCTTCCTTGTCCGGAGAGAATACCTTCAGATCATCCAGGGCCTGTATTGGAATATAGTCCAGATTCGCAGCGAGAAATTCGTTGCCTCCCATATCTTTTGCAAGTCCCACTGCATCGGGAAGCTCACTGATGTTCGTCTTTGTCATCAGGAAAGAAAGTACGATCCTGGGGGTCTTTGATCTCATTTCCAATTTCAAACCTGCCAAAGCCCTGATATTATCGATGATCTGCTCGAAATGAGAACCGCGCCGGATATCCTCATGTGTTTCCCTCGCTGCTCCAGCGATAGAGACAACAATGGTGTCCAGGCGTTTTTTTATCAGTTCTTCTGACATATTCCGTGTAAGCAGCGCCCCGTTTGTCGTGAGACTGACCTCGCAGCGTTCAGCTTTGGCTATTGCAACCATAGCAGGAAGTTCGGGATGAAGAAGCGGTTCGCCCCATCCCTGGAGATGGACATATTCAACAAGATGAAAATACCTGCTTATGTTTCTGTACGCAGGAAGGGGCATATCGCCGTTCACCCACTCATCGGGGAAAACGGTCCTGGGGCACATAAGGCATTTGAGCTGACATCGGGAAGAAGGTTCGATCTGAAAGGCGAGAAAAGGTTTGCCCGTTATCCTGAATTTTTTAAGATACCCTGCCAGTCGTTTCGGTTCTATCATCGCTGCTCACAGTTCCTGTTTCCCGCAGCGGCCGGTTCCATCCACGCCTTACAAACACCACCGTGGGAAATACGGCTTATATTCCTGCCACTAAGGCTAATTGATAGATAACCATGCCGGACAAGTAAGACAGAAAAACCATAAAGACAAAAGAGGACAGGAACCAGCGCCAGCCTCCCATCTCCTGTTTCATGACCACAAGCGTTGCAGCACAAGGGACAAAAAGCATGAGGATAACGAGAAAAGAGAGTGCTGAAGCATGGCTCATCACATTTGGGAGAATTTCCCTGACGCCCTCCTCTCCAACGCCGTAAAGCACGCCCAGAGCTGCTATTGAATTCTCTTTTGCGGCTACGCCGGACAACAAAGCCACAATCATTTTCCAGTCAAGCCCTATGGGGCGTCCCATAGGCTCAATTGCTCGCCCTATTACACCGAGGATGCTGCCCTCAATATCTCCTCCGGGAATATGGGAAAATAGCCAGAGAAGAACGGAAAATAACACAATAATCGTTCCTGCCTTCTTTATGAATGCCGTTATCCTTTTCCAGACAACGACTCCTATTGTTTTCAGGTTCGGTTTATGATAAAAAGGCAGCTCCATTATAAAAGGCATGTGTTTTCTTTTAAAAATGAATCTGCTTGCTATCATCCCCGAAAAACCAAGGACCAGGATGTTTCCGGCAACAAGCGCCCAAGAGATGAGAAGCGCCTTGCTGCCAAACACGGCAGCCGCAACAAGCGTTACCGCAGCCAGTTTTGCAGTGCAGGGAACAAAGGGGGTGAGAAAAATCGTGAGAAGCCTCGTCCTGCCCGCTTCCAATATCCGCGCACCCATGACAGCCGGTACATTGCAGCCGAATCCCAGACAGAAGGGAAGAAAGCTTTTTCCGTGAAGGCCGATCACATGCATAAACCTGTCCATGACAAAAGCAGCCCTTGCCATATATCCCACATCTTCGAGAAACGCCATGGCGGTAAAGAAAAAGACGAGCACCGGAAGAAATGTCAGGACTGTTCCCGCGCCCCCGATCAGGCCGTCTACAATAATTCCCCTGATCCAGAACGATTGGCCGAGAAAAGGCTCAACCTGCGCCGCAAGGGAATTCATGCCCGATTCGAGAAAACCCTGGAGCGGCAGA
>DCVG01000017.1:4092-20290 GCA_002328665.1 Nitrospiraceae bacterium UBA2194 | reverse complement strand
GCCTCATTAATGAGGCTGTTCTCCTATTTTTTGGCCGCCTCTCTGATTAACGCCTGACCTATGATATTCCTCTGTATCTGGTTCGTGCCTTCATAGATCTGAAGTATCTTTGCGTCACGCATCATCTTTTCAACGGGATATTCCCTCATATAACCTGAGCCGCCCATGACCTGCACTGCGTTTGTGGTAACCCTCATCGCCATATCCGTAGCAAAGACTTTCGCCATTGCCGATTCCTTCGATACATCTTTTGCGCCGCTGTCCATGAACCGCGCTACAGAATATACCAGCGCCCTCGCAGCCTCTATCTCCGTGGCCATGTCTGCAAGCATATGCTGCACAGCCTGAAAACTTATTATCGGATGCCCGAACTGGATACGCTGTCGCGCAAATTTTACGGCTTCATCGAACGCTCCCTGGGCAACGCCGACACCCTGTGCGCCGACTCCGGCCCTTGCGTTGTCAAGTGTCTTCATGGTTATGATGAAGCCGAAACCCTCTTTCCCGATGAGATTGTCATCAGGTATCCTGCAATTTTCGAATATGAGTTCTCTTGTGGATGAAGCCCTTATTCCCATCTTTTTCTCTTTCTTTCCGAAACTGAAGCCCGGCGTACCTTTTTCAACAATAAAGGCCGATGCTCCCCTCGGGCCCTTTGATCTGTCCGTTATGGCAATAATGGTATAAATCTCGGCTTCTCCGCCGTTGGTAATCCACTGTTTAGTGCCGTTGAGGACGTATTCATTCCCTTCACGCCTGGCCGTCGTCTGAATACCCGCAGCATCGCTTCCTGCATTCGCCTCGGTAAGTCCGAAAGCCACAAGCCTTTTCCCTGAAGCTATATCCGGAAGGTATTTCTTCTTCTGTCCTTCGGAGCTGAAGAGAAGCATCGGGTATGTGCCGAGCGCATTTGCCGCATATGACGTGGCTACCCCAAGGCATGCCCTCGAGAGTTCTTCCACCGCCAGGCAAAGGTCAAAGCCGCCCTTGCCGAGCCCGCCGTATTCTTCAGGGATGAACAGGCCGAAGAGGTCCGCCTGCGCAAGCACTTTCATTATTTCCCAGGGAAACTCTTCTTTCTCGTCGAGTTCCTCTCTCACGGGAACGACTCTTTCCTCTGCTATCTGTCTTGCAAGGTCTTTTATCATCATCTGCTCTTCGTTTAAAAAGTAGTCCATCAGCGGTCCTCCGTCTTTAAGAATCAGGGTATAAGATGCATGATTTGAGAGCCCATCCGGCCCGGCTACGGCTTCCTGTTCCGGATGCTGCGCCCGGGGTTTAATTCTAACAGAAAAGAAGCTGCTTTTGGAACAATTATTCCGACTCTGGAAAAGGAAACGACATCCGCGCCGGCGGAAGCGGCTCAGAGCCGGTGTTCCGGCGGCCCTGTAAAAATATCATGTGTATATTTTTATATGAACGCATTTTCAGATATTTTTTCAACATAATTTATTCCTCGAAATACGTGGCCGAGGCTGTTTCCGACTCCCATACCGTTACCGCGGAAAGGTTGACGTCTCCGTCGTCAAGCTTTTTCTTAAGGGAATCATAAATCCATTTCGCAATATTCTCGGAAGAAGGGTTTTTTTCGGTAAAGGGAAAAATATCGTTCAGGAATCCGTGGTCGAGCGGCGCCAGGACTTCTTCGGTAATCCTCTTCAGATCATGGAAATCCATTGCGATGTCGATATCATTGAGCCGTCCTGCAAGGACATATACCTGCACTTTCCAGTTATGGCCGTGCAGCCTCTCACATGCGCCTTTATACCCCCTCAACTGGTGCGCCGACGAAAAGTGCGTTTCCACCATTAATTCGAACATCGCAAACCCCTACGTCTTCTTTCTGAATACGGAGATATACGGCAGGTTCCTGAATTTATTGTCGCAGTCCAGGCCGTAGCCTACCACGAACATATTAGGTATCTCAAAACCGATATAGTCCAGGGGGACATCTACGACCCTCCTCTCTTTTTTATCAAGAAATGTGCAGATCCTGAGGCTCTTCGGGCCCCTGGCAAGAACCCTCTCCCTTATCTGATTGAGCGTGATACCCGTATCGACAATGTCTTCTATCAAAAGCACATGTTTATCGGACATTTCTTCCCTTATATCGTAATGGATCCTTACTTCGCCGGATGTGTCCATTTTCACATAACTTGAAGCGACAATAAAATCGATTGTGAGGGGAACCTCTACAGACCGCACAAGATCGCTGAAGAACATGCACGCCCCCTTCAGGATGCCGACTGCAAGCAGTTCCTTACCGGCATAATCCATGGATATCCTGCCGGCGAGTTCTTTTACCTTTTCCTGGATTTCACGCGTAGTAAGAAGCGGTTTACCGACAATCATCGTCTATATGTTCTCCTTATAGATGTGATACATGAATATTAAATATTAATTTGCAAGAAAATCGCAAGTGCCGCGCACCCTGATGATATAATAAAACTGAGCGTTATGCCGGTAAAAGTCTTTTATATGCCTTTCAATTCAAGGGGAATCACCAGACAATTGTTCGGCGAAGCCCTGAAGAACGTCAAGGGACCTGATTATTCAGGCATCCTCTACATGGCTCCGTCGTCAATCAAGATAAGAGATGCACAGCATGAGTTTTCCTGTCTGGCCGGAGACTGCTATGTGCCCCCGGAAATGGTGACGTTGAGACAGTTCTCGAAAAGGATGTTTTCCCGCTACGGGGACAGAAAGATCATCCATTGCGCTCTTATACCGGTTGTCCTGTCAAAGCTTTCAGGCAGGGGGATCGGTTTTTCATCGGCCATAGCGCAATTCATGGGCGAGATAAAGCAGTATCATACGGAAAAGGATATGGATTCAGTCGGCAGAGAACTGAATAACATCTTTAACGGCCTCGGCATTCCTGAAGAAGTCTCGCACAGGTCATCCGAAGCTTTTTCCATAATCGGATATTATCAGAAGCTGCTGGATGAATCCTCAGCCATTGATGAATATGATTGCATGTCTCTTTGTCCGGCAATGGTCGGGGAGCATAACATCAGATATTCCGTCCTCATCCTCGATGGTTTCTACGACCCGACGCCTGCAGAAAAGGCAATCATAAAACAACTTATGCTGACTGCAAAAGATGTATTAATCGCAATGCCATATAACACTAAATACTCTTTTATAACATCTTGTTATAATGATTTTATAATCAATAACTTTAAGTTTGAATTGCCTTCCGTACCGCAACCCCGCGATTTTGAGGCGCCATCTTTTTACTCGTATCCGGGTATTGAAGACGAGATTGAAGGAATAGCGAGAAGCATAAAAAATTTTTTCATTTCAGGGAAGATAAAAAATCTCAACAAAACCTGTGTCGTATTTCCCAAATTAACCGTCTACTCGGATATGCTGACGCGCATTTTCAAAAAATACGGAATTCCTCATGCCCTGTCTTCCCGGAAGCCTCTGGGGGAGACTAAACCCTTTAAGGATCTTCTTGCCTTACTTGATTCCGTCTCCGATGATTATCCGAGGATACCCTTCTCACAATTTCTGGTGTCACCTTTCTTCAGAAAACTTCCTCAATCCCTCAGGCAGCAGATCCCGCGCATAAGCCTTCTTTCAGGCATAGTCAAAGGAAAAGAGGCTTGGCTTTCGCTCCGTAATTCAGGAGGCGCCTCCCGGAAGCCCCCGGCCGGAAACAGCGGTGTCCCGGCCTGTCTTCAAAAAGAGCTGCAATGGGTCTTTAAAAAACTCTCTCCTCTTGAATCGATAAAAAATAAGGGGACATATGGAGAGTACTGCGGTGTCATCACCGAACTTCTTGATGAGCTTGATTTCAGCGGGCTGTCCGATGAAAAAAGGGAGATGAAAGAGACTGTCGCCGGGATATTCAGGGAACTCTCGTTCATCGATACCCTGACTCTTTCCGGCCCTGCAGGTTTACGGGATTTTACAGACTCCATGAAACTTGTCCTTAACGCAACCGGGACGGAAGCGGAAGCTGCAGGTGTTCAGGTAATGTCCGTCTCGGACATGCACGGCCTGGAACCCGAACACCTGTATTTCGGAGGACTTAAAGACGGCGACCTGCCGTCCAAACCGGATATCGACCATCTGTTGCCCGACAGCGTAAGGACCCGTTTCGGCCTCCGGAACCTCGGCAAATATCTGCTTCTCCAGAAGTTTGCATTTTGGAAGACGATAGAATCGGCACATACCGTCCATCTCTCATATCCGTCAATGGAGGGCGACAAATCTTTCCTTCCGTCACCGTTTCTCCACTGGGACAAAGAGGTGAAACATCATGTTTACGGTATATTTTCAGTTGAGGAAGACCTCATCCTGAGGGGAAAGACGCCGCTTTCATCTTATATCTGCGAGATAAAAGGAATAGGCGCAAAAGCTGCCGGGAGAATGTTCGGGGAAGATTCTTTCATACGTGTTACCGATATAGATTCGTACAGGGCCTGCCCGAGGAAGTTCTATCTGGAAAGAGTCCTCTGTCTCGAGCCGCCGGAGATAAAGAAATATGAGATAGAAGCGATGCTTCTCGGAACCATTGCACATGAGATCATGCAGGCGCTGCTGTCGAAGGGATGGCAGGAATTCGAAGACCTGCCGCATGCAGCAGATACGGCAGTCGACCGAATTGTCTCTCTTTACGGCCTGGAGGAATACTGGAAGAAGGTGATAAGGGACACGTTCGTATCCATCATCCCGGATATCTGTAAAATCGAGAGGAAAATCAGGGCTGAAGGCTTCGCCTTCATGGATGCGGAGGTCGCGGTTGAAGGAGAAATTATCAGGGGGATAAAACTGAGAGGAAAGATCGACAGGATCGATAAGAAAGCGGGACACGGCGCAGTTGAAATCATCGATTACAAGACGGGTCCGGTCCAGTTCAGCGGACAACAGGTAATTTCGAAGGGAGCGACCCTGCAATTGTTCCTGTATGCGGCCCTGATGAAATCCATGGGGTTTCACGTTGACCGCGCAGGCATTTATTCGCTGAAAGACGTCCGCCTGTCCTGGATACCCGGCAGGAACGACAGGAAGGAGGGCCGCTCTATCGATGAATATATATCCGCATGTCTCCGCTACCTCGGGGAAACGGTTGCAAAAATGAGAGACGGCGTCTTTACCGCAGACCCCATTTATGAACTGACCTGCAGGAACTGTCCCGAGAGGCCGTATTGCCCCTATATACAAAAATCGCAGGCCTTCCCCGGCGTAATGAAGGAAACGGCGTAGGGCCATGGAAAAATATCTCGATATCTCAAAGAGCGTCATCATTTCATCTCCTGCGGGCTCCGGCAAGACCGAGAAACTTGCCAGGCGTTATGTCAGTCTTCTGCTCGGCGGTTCCGAAATAGAGAAGATACTCGCCATAACATTCACCGAGAAAGCAGCCACGGAAATGAAGCAGAGGATTCTCGGCATACTTAAAAAAGAGAACCCCGGACTGTTTGCCGCTGTTGTCGAGAAGATGCCGCTTATGCGCATATCGACAATCCATGCGTTCTGCCTCAAACTGCTGAAGCGTTTTTCGATCGAACTCGGTCACGATCCTTCCCTTGAAGTGATGGACGAATTCACCGCATCCTCCTTATGGGCCGACTCCGTTTACGAGAGTCTCATGAATGAAAGGGAAAACCCGGACCTGTTCTTTGACATGATCGTCAGCAGGGGCATGAAAGGCTGGGACAGTCTTTACAGGACCCTGAACGAGCTCCATAAGAGAAGGCCCCATGCAGACCTCATGATAAGGGAGCGCCACCCGGCGGACGGCGAGGAAAAGAAGATACTCGATCTCTACGAGAGATGCCTGAGGCGTTACTCCCGCAAAAAAATCGAGCGGCGTCTCATCGATTTTAACGACATCGAGCTTCTGTCTTACGAGGCCATTATAAAAAACCCCCAATGGCAGAACATCCTCTATTCGTTTGACGAGCATACCGATCATATTTTAATCGATGAATTCCAGGATACGAGTTCCCTTCAGTGGAAGATCATCGACAGGCTCACCGAGGAATGGAGGTCGGGTATGGGCGCCAAAAGGGATTCCGGAAAGGTCCCTACCATATTTCTCGTCGGCGACGAAAAACAGTCGATCTATCTCTTCAGGGGCGCGAACGTCAGTCTGTTCGGCAAGGCGAAGGAACTGTTTTCGGAATGGCTCGGCCGGGAATATCATTTTGAAGAAATACGGGAAAACTACAGGAGCCTTCCTGAGATAGTGAACTTTACGAACAGCCTGTTCTCCCGGTTAATGCAGCCCGGACTTTACGAGAGCTGGCGTACCACTTATACCCCCTTCCGGGCAACGAGGGATGATAAAGGCAGCGTCGAACTCATTATTGCGGAGGGGGGCGAAAATACGAGAAAAAACCGCGAAACAGAAGCAGAGGCCATGGCCGGAAGGATCCTGTCTCTTTACGGCAGATATGAGGTTTGGGAGGAGGATAAAAAGAGGGCATGTACATTCGGCGACATGGCAATTCTTTTGAGGAAGCGGACCCATCTTACCGTTTTTGAGGACGTATTGCGGAGGCACGGCATACCTTTTATTGTGGTTAAAGGGATAGGATTTTATGACGAACCCGAGGTTGCGATCCTGCGGGAGCTGCTCTCCGTCATTATTGACCCGCTGGACGACTACAGTCTGTTCTGTGTCCTGCGGTCGCCCCTTTTCAGCATCGGCCACAGGACATTATTCGGACTGATTTCCCGGTCCGGCGTACCGCTTGTCGAAAAGATGCGGACTTCAAAAAACGCCGGCGTCAACTCCGCTTTCTCCATGATCGCATCGTGGATTGAAAAAGCGCAATATATTCCCGTTGCCGAGCTGCTCGACGACGCGCTTTCCGGAACAGGAGGCTGGCGGTATTTCTGGGAAAAGCAGCGGCATGTCAACATAAAGAAATTCATCAATCTCGTCGGACAATACGAGTCCCAGGGATACTCGCTCCTCGAGATCAGGGAAAAGCTCATTCTTTCGAAATCCGGAGAGGAAGCCAAGGCAAACATAAATACCGAGGGAATGAACGCCGTGAAGATCACTACGGTGCATGCTGCCAAAGGGCTCCAGTTTCCCATGGTTTTCCTCCCTTCACTCGACGAGGAGAACGCTCCCAGAAGCAGTTCCATTGTTCTGGAGGAAGACGATGAAACCTTATTCCTCGCATATGAAGAAGATTCGCAGAAGAGAAAAAAGATGGAGCATTTTCTCAGACGGAAGGAAAAGGAACTCGAAGAAGAAAAGAGACTCTTTTATGTGGCCGTGACAAGGGCGCAGGACTTTCTCTGCATGCTCGCCGCACCGAAAAAAGACAAACAGCATTCAGGAAGGCTTGCATACATAACCGGTAACCTCGGGCACATCGATTCCCTCAGGATACTTAATGCCCCGGAAGCAGATTCACTCCATACCCCTTCCCGTCCTTCGCAGGAATATGCCTTTGTTGCCTCCGCACCCTTTTTCCGGGGGCCGGTATATACGGAGCCCCTGCCGTATGAGCCGCGGTTTCAATGGCGTGATGTAACGGAAGATCCGGACATAAGGGTGAGACACGGTGAAGACTGGGTCCTTCTCGGAAGAGTCTTTCACAGCCTTTTTGAAGAACTTTCGAAAGGAATCATTCAGCCTGATGATATCGGGAAAAGGGCTATGACGCTCCTGAGAAACGAAGTTTTTACCGATACCGGCAGAAAGAGATTGCTGGAGACTATATTGGACGATTTCCGGAAACTCGATGCTTCCCGGCATCTTGAAGGCATTATCCTTCCCCGGGAAAATTCCTTCTCTGAACTTCCGTTCATATTGCGCAGCGGGAGCACCATCTTCAGAGGAAGGATCGACAGAGTAATCCTCAGGGGTGAGACGGCATTCGTCTACGATTACAAGACGTATCCCGTAAAAGAGCGGGAACTTCCGGAACTTCGTGATAAATACAGGTACCAGATGGAAATCTATTCAAATGCGGCAGAGAAGCTGTTTTCGAAGAAAGTACGGGGATACCTCCTCTTTACCCACAACCCCTTCTGCATTGAATATGAACCGGGCTAAATGAATTTCAGTCCGGCCCGGTAAAGATCATCATGAGGCTCTATCCAGCATACGGCAGCTGTCTGAGACGGCAGAAACATAAGGGTTCTAATCGTTATCTCCTGCCCCTCCTGCAACTGATGGGACACGATAAGGCACATCCCCGACTCACTGATATTTTCGATAACACCCTCATAGACCTCTTCAGAAGAAAACGGGTCCAGGACGTATTCTACGGAAGTATTCAGGTGGCAACGGTCATGTCTTGCAGAATAAAATAACGACATCCCTACCTCTTCACGCCCGATTACAAAAAACTTCTCAATATGATAACAATGCCACTATTTTAAGGAATTTACAACTTACAGGAGGTATTCCGCGAGGTTTATCTTGTATTTGTTCGGATCAAGGGTCTTCACTACCGACCTCAAATACCTGCCCGCTTCATCTTTTTCGGCAAGGTTTACAACCGGACCGCTGACCCTCTGTCCGCCACTGTCAATAATGACAAGCACCCGGGGCCTGTCGGCGAATATAATATCGCTCTCATATACAAGGCCGAGTTCTTTCGTATCGAGCATCACAAGGGTCCCGATAGGAAAAACCCCTATCATATTGATGAAAAACTTGAACAACAGCGGGTCGAGCTGGGTCGCAGCCCTCTCCATCATAACGCTGAGTGCCTTGTCGGGAGCAAGGGGTATCCTCGAATACACCCTCGACGAAGTCATCGCATCGTACTGGTCGGCGAGACTCACGATCCTCGAATAGAAGTCGAGTTCCGGATACCTTTTCACCACCGGATATCCCGACAGATCATAGTTCAGGTGATGTTCAAATGCAACGATTGAAGCTCTTATGGACGTATGGTCCAGCCCCCTGAGCCTTAAAATCGCTTTCACCCCGCATACAGGATGTTTTTTAATAAGTATCCATTCGTCATCGGTAAAGTTTGTCGATTTGTTCAGCAGGTCGGCCGGGACTTCGATCTTTCCGATGTCGTGGAAAAGCGCGACGAGGCCGAGTTCCGTAAGTATCTTTTTGCTTAAGCCCATCCTTTGTCCGAGGGCTATCGAAAGGATACTGACGTTAACCGAGTGGTGATAGGTGTATTCATCATAATCCTTTATGGCGGTCATTCCGACAAGGAGATTCTCTTCCTCAAGCAACTGGTCGACCATCGATTCCACTATCCTCTTTGCCTTCTTGATATTGACCTTCTCGCCGGATTTGATCTTCGTCATCACTCCCCTGGTATATGAGACGGCGTTGAAATAGGACTTTTTCACCACCTTTCTGGCGTCTGTCTCCCCTCCTTCCGCTATTTTCTTCAGCCGGTCGACACCCATGTTTTCGGAATCGGCAATTTTATCGGACATCACTTCGTAGGGCGTGTCCGAGAACCCCGACGCTATAAAAGCATTAAGAAACAGCTGGATGTCGCCGGCCCCGACCCCTTCTTTAAAAATGACCTTTCCTATCTCTCTCTTCTTGAATTCCCTGATCAGGAAATCGAAACTGAGGAGATATTCGAGAGAATAACGGATCCTCGTATCGTCGATATAGAAAAACTCGCCGACAAGTTCAAGCACAATGTCCTGCCGGCCGTCGGCAAACTGACTGATGAGGGGCAGAAATTTTTCTATTGCCGTTGTTACGGCAATATTTCCCGGGTCGTGGATCTGGGCCGTCCTTAAAATGATGGACAACTGATTTACAATGTCCTGTGCATTTCTGTGCAACCCCTTTCCTTCCTTATTGTCCATATTCAAGCTTCCTTATAGCAGAGGAGGCGAAATCCCTCAGGAGTTTGTTGCCGGAGTCCTTAAATTTATCAAGCGCAGGCAGTGCGTCTTTATTCCCTATAAGCCCGAGCGAAAAAGCAGCGCACGCCTTGCTCTCGTACATCTTCGCCCTCCCGAAAAAAGACCTCGCCTTTAAAATCCTGACGAGAAAATCGAAAACTTCCGCGTCTTTCCACCTGGAAATTATTTCAAAGAATTCCTTCTTTTCTTCAAAATCCCTCTCCTTAAACGCCTTGCCCGAGATTTTATCGAGGAGTATCTTTTTTGCGGCCTCGGACCCTATGCCTGCAAAGGCCTTTGCAGCGGCAACCCTGACCTGCGCCTCGGGATCGTCGAGACACTCCCTGAGTGTCTGTACCACCTCGCGGCTGCCGAGTTCCCCCAAAGCCCTGATGACTTCCTTGCGCACTCTTATATCCGAATGCCGCACGATCCGCAGAAGGTACTCGATCGCCCTCCTGTCGCCTATCTTCCTGAGAATATAAATAATATTTCTGACCACATACCATCTCTGATCGTCAAGTCCCCTCGCCAGCAGAGGCATATCCTTCCTGCCGGTAACGGTGAGCGCTTCTATCGCATACTTTCTCGCGCGTATGGTCTTCAGTTCCCCGAGATATTTCACGAGGGGGGCGATTGCATTTTTTTCAAGATGGTTCGCAAATTCTTCAAAGACCTTCCCGTCTATCTCCATGCCGCTGTCGAGAATCTCGGCGAGGGAGCCCACAATCTCTTCACTTCCCAAAAAAAGCGGGAGTGTCTTCAGCAGCTTCTTTTCATCCTCGGACATCAACGGATCATCGATGATCTCTTTCAACCTTTTCATGGCGTCCAGGACAGTGTGAATGTCTCCGTACGTCATTGAATACCGTATCGCGTCTTTAAGAAACGAAAGCGCATCCTCAAGATCACTCCTGCCCTCTTTCTGATAGATCATCTCGAAGATTATGGCGAAAAGCTTTCCGGTTTTCCCGGCGGAGTCCTTTTCCAGTTCCTTGACAAGAGTCTGGAGGTCCTTGTCCGAAAGAGGCACAACGGAGATGGTCTTGACATCCTCTTCCATAAATCCGTCGGTATACGCCTTCATGAGGTCATCTACGTCGGTAACCTTTTCTCTTGCCTTCTCCTCGGTTATTTTCTGGTAATCTTCTTCTTCCATGTCTATGAGAAATGTCTCATCGACAATATAGTGGATATTCTGAAAGTCTTTCTCCCACAGCAGTGTCACGATATCGTCATCTATAGCGTCCCTGTCGAAGTCAAGGGCTACGATCCTTAAAAATTCCTCGAGCTCATCCCTGAGCATCCCCCTTCCGAACGTAAGTTCCCTTAACCCGTCCTTGAAGAAAAACAGTGCAAGGTTGTCCTCTTTTTCGGGGTTGTAATATATCTGCTCGGAATCGTAGTAGATGCTGTTCTGTTTGATCCTAAGCGACAGATTGTCTTTGTAATCAAAAAAACTGCTGAACTTCGCATAGGAATCCTCAATCGTTTTCATGTA
Source organism: Nitrospiraceae bacterium UBA2194 (assembly GCA_002328665.1). Lineage (GTDB taxonomy): Bacteria > Nitrospirota > Thermodesulfovibrionia > Thermodesulfovibrionales > SM23-35 > UBA2194. The sequence goes on along the minus strand of DCVG01000017.1, from coordinate 8,973 downwards.
GACCGGATTATTCTGAGGATACATCCTGATAGTCTTTTTTGACTTAATGATATTCTGGAGAATATCCTTTGCCTCTTTTATCTCTTCAGTTAATTCCATGCTTAAAAATTACCATAGCATTTTAAAGGCAGTCAAATCTCAGAAAAGGAAAAGTCTCCTCTCCCTCGCAAAATTTTTAAGTATCATCACGGCGGAATTGAGTCTCTGCAGTCTCGTATTTCTCCACCTGATCGCCTTGCTTTCGCCTTGCGGAAATCTCTCGCCCCTTATCTCCACCTGGACTTTCATTATCTCCTGATGCAGGCCCTTGAGCGACTCGCCGTCAAGCGGCTTCAGAAAAAGGGGATTGACAACGACATACCCCTCGGCAATGTCGTAAGCGATTGCTTTGAGGCTTTTACCCCTTATTGTCGGCATTTATTGCGTCTCTTTTCTTACGAATATCCTTGAAGCAAGTATGCCCACCTCATAAAGCACTATCATGGGCACTGCCATTAAGGTCTGATTGAATACGTCCGGGGTAGGCGTAAGAATGGCGGCAATGATAAAAGCCGCCAAAACAGAATACCTCCTGTATTTCGCCAGCGTCTGCGGGGTGACTAATCCCATGCGTGTCAGAAAGACGATGATAATCGGGAGTTCAAACACAGCCCCGAATGCCAGGACAAACTTGAGACAGAAATCTACATACTGTCCGACGGAGAGCATGGGCATCATAAAATCGCCGACTTTATAAGTGAGGAGGAACCCCATTGCAAACGGCAGCACGATAAAAAAACAGAAGGCTGCTCCGACGAGAAAGAGCGCAGTGGCGATTATAACGAACGGGACGACATATTTCTTTTCTTTTGAATGGAGACCGGGCGAGATGAAACTCCACAACTGCTGGAAAATAACAGGCAGGGAAAGCATAAGCGCAGCAACGAGGGCGATCTTCATGTTCATCCAGAACCCTTCGGCAGGCGACAGGAATACGAGCTTTGTATTGGGGAGCTTATCGTGAAAGGCATAGTACAGATACATCTTCCTGACCGAAAAATCCAGAGTGTACTTCAGCGGGAACATAAGGAATTTAAGGATCTGCTCGGAATAATTAAACGAGACAACGAACATGACGCCAACGGCTATCAGTGATACGGTGATCTTTTTCCTCAGATCACCGAGATGGTCCATAAAGCTCATCACCTTGGTTTCAGCCAAGTTAAACCTCCATCCGCCGGATCACGACCATTGTATCAATGAGGATTTCAGAAAAGATCAGCGACCCTGACGCGACGCTCATTACGATGATTTGCCCGCTCCCCCTGATCCGTCTTCACCGTGATCTTCACCCCCCTGCTCAGTTTCCCGGAGCGTTTTATTAATCTCTTCGGATTCGGCCTCAAATTGCTTCTTCACGTCCTGAACAGAGCTGCCGACAGTCTTACCTACGTCCCTTACCTCTGCCTGTATCTGTTTTTTTACATCCGTTACCGCCTCCCTGATCTCGGAGGTCGTTTCCTCGAATTCCTCTTCGACAGTGTCTTTCATATCCTGCAAAGCATTTTTCAGCTCACTCAGCCCTTTTCCGAGTGCTTTCGCTAATTCGGGCAGCTTTTTCGGCCCGATGACGAGGAGTGCAACGATAAGAATGACGATCAGCTCGGGCATACCGACATCGAACATCTTCTTCCTATTCCTCCTCGTATATCTTTTTTATACGCTTCTTTTCGCCATGTGACAGGAAAGTGACGGTGAATATCACCCTGGTCTCGGGCGTTCTGTTCTTGAAATCAAAACCTGCTCCGAAAGTCGTGTAGATAAAGTCGGTCGTCTGGAATCTGTAACCGAGCCTTCCCTCTACCGTATCGATATCGTTCGTAAAATGGCTCTTCCTGCAATAGAGTTCGGCAAGAAATTTGAAGTTGTGCGAAGCGGCGAAATCGAGACCCGCCAAAAAAGATATCTCCTCATCGAGACTCGCTTTTCCGGGTTGTTCGTAGAACAGGTTGAGATGCCCGTTCACCGGGCCTACCCTCTTGCTTACTACAAGTCCGATTCCCAGGCGTCCGTCCGTCGATAATTCATCCTTGCCCGAGGGTAACGAAACATTGAGGATGTATGCAAGAGAGGGACCGTATTTCCCTTCTTCAAAAAACCTGTGTTTTAAACCGATAGACGCGTCCTGAAACCCGTCTGTCGTATCCGCGCCGAGCATATACGGCAGTGTCAGATTAAGTTCGAGGTTGTCGGTGAGGCCGTAAGCCGTCCTGAAGATAAACATATAAAAATCAGGATCAATGGATACCTCGGCGCCACCTGAAAATGCAGCCTTCCCTTTAGGCAGGCTCTCTGCGCTGAACGTTGAAAAGACTCCATAGGGGTCGACGGGCTGGAGCCCCTTTATTTCGGTACCGTATGCATTGCCGCAGAGCAGAAACAGGACGGGTACCGCAAAAAGAAAGCTCTTTTTCATGGTTAAAAATAGCAGAAAGAACCGAAGAGTGTCAATTGCCGGAAATCAATGGTTCCGGGGTAATACGTTGACAAAGATCATGAGCGGAAATATAATTAATCAAATCGAGTTCCCCGTATTCCCGGGGACGGAGGAGGAATATATGGCAGAAGGAATACTTGAAGCTACAACCGCCAATTGGGAGGATGAGGTGCTCAAGGCGCAGGGACTGGTAATGATCGATTTCTGGGCTGCGTGGTGCGGTCCGTGCAGGATGATATCACCTACGGTCGAGGAACTGGCAAAAGAGTACAGCGGCAAGATAAAGGTCATGAAGCTCAATACCGATGAAAATTCCGAGGTTGCCAGCAGATATAAAATCATGGGAATACCTACTATCATGTTTTTCAAAAGCGGGGAGAAACTCGACCAGATTGTGGGTGTTGTTCCGAAACAGCAGCTTAAGGCAAAGCTCGATGCGTTCCTCGCTGCATAGTTTCTTTCCGGGCCGGCACTCCGGAAACCCGGCGCGGGAATACAAGTATCTCTCGTAATGTTTGAATCTCTTACCGAAAAATTAGAATCGATTTTCAAAAAATTAAAAGGCAAAGGCCTCTTAAAAGAAGAAGACGTGGATCTTGCCTTGAAAGAGATCCGTCTTGCCCTGCTGGAGGCGGATGTCAATTTCAAGGTAGTAAAAGATTTTGTCCGGAAGATCCGGGAGAAGGCCGTCGGCAAAGAGGTCCTCGAGAGCCTCACCCCGGGGCAGCAGGTCATAAAGATCGTCAATGAAGAGCTTTGCAGCCTGCTCGGCAGGACGAACAGCAGGATAACGCTGTCGCCGAATCCGCCGACGGTCATCATGATGACCGGGCTTCACGGCTCCGGAAAAACCACCACATCCGCCAAACTGGCGCGGCTTTTCAAGAAAGAAGGCAGGAGACCCTTGCTTGTCGCGGCGGATCTCCAGCGCCCGGCTGCCATCGACCAGCTCGTCATGCTCGGTTCGCAGATCGAGGTTCCCGTTTACTCTTCGAAGGAAACAACCGATCCCGTTGCCCTATGCGCGGATTCGGTCAAAAAAGCAAAGACAGACGCAAGGGACATCGTGATTCTCGATACCGCAGGAAGACTTCACATCGATGACTCCCTGATGAGCGAGTTGAAACGCATACGGGAGAGCGTCTCACCCCACGAAGTTATTTTTGTGGCTGACGCCATGACAGGACAGGATGCAGTAAATATCGCCACGAGTTTTCAGGAGCAGATAGGCATCGACGGCATAATCCTCACCAAGATGGACGGCGATGCACGGGGTGGAGCTGCGCTCTCGATCATGTCGGTTACCGGAAAACCCATCAAGTTCATAGGCACCGGCGAGAAGATCGAGATGATCGAGCCTTTTTACCCGGAAAGGATCGCTTCGAGGATACTCGGAATGGGCGATGTCCTGAGTCTCATCGAGCAGGCCCAGCAGACCTTCGACAAGAAAGAGGCCGAAAAGCTTCAGAAGACCATCATGGACGATTCCTTTACATTCGACGACCTCAGGGAGCAGCTCAGGAAGATGCGGAGCATGGGACCTCTGGAGAATATTCTCAACATGATACCCGGTTTCGGCAAAATGAAGGATGTCAACGTCGATGAGAAGGAACTGGTCAAAGTCGAGGCCATAATCAACTCGATGACGAAAAAGGAGAAACGCGACCACAATATCATTAAGGGAAGCAGGAGGCGCAGGATCGCTCTCGGAAGCGGCACAACCGTTGCAGACGTCAACAGGGTGGTAAAACAGTATATAGAGATAAAAAGAATGCTCAAGATGTTCAAGGGCAAAAAAGGGTTCAAAATGCCCAAGTTCCTGCCGTTTTAGTTCCTCTTTAATTTGTGAAAAACAGGACCCGACCTTTCAGTCATTAACAGTTCAAATCTCAACTATTTCCTGAAATCCTGCATGGACAGGTCAGTTGAATTTAGAACTGAGTTTAGTTCTTATGCGAGCAAACAGGTTGGGGCACAGATCCTCTATAAGAATATGTTTCTATCTGAGGACGTGCGAGCTATGATTTCTTGCTTGTCTTTGCAAAGAAGCCGGTGATTTGCTTTTTGACCTGATCGCTCTGACACTGGGGACATCTGACAGTCGGCTTCTCTTCAAGTTGCTTGAATGAAAAAAATACTGAGAACGCCCTGCCGCACTTGCTGCACACATAGTCGTATTCAGGCATATGGAACCTCCCATGCAGTCGTATATATTTCTAATAGTACTCTGAACCATTGTAACATGCGCCGACGGCGTTTGGAAGGAAGAAGTTTCTCAGCGTCAAATTTTTTTAATAATCTTTTTGTAAACGTCTTTTCTGTTAATAACAGCGAATATCCATACTTAATTTTCCTCAACTCTGCAGACTACCCGGTAATCGCCGGCTCTTGGTTTCCAGTATCCC
>DCVG01000017.1:0-3964 GCA_002328665.1 Nitrospiraceae bacterium UBA2194 | reverse complement strand
GAAACGTATGCCGAGAAACATAACATAACGTTCGGCAGGGCAAAGGAAGAACTTATGAAAAAATACAAGATTCACGAGGGGACACTGAACTGGACGGACCTTGATTTCTGGTCAAAGGAGCTTGATATCGACATCCCGGCGCTGAAGGAGCAGCTCAGGCATCTCATAGAAGTGCATCCGCATGTCGAGGATTTTTTGCAGATGTTGCAAAGACAGAGGAAGAAGGTCTTTCTTGTAACGAACGCCCATTACAAATCCATCGACCTGAAACTCAAAAAAACGCTCATCGGAAAGTATTTCGACGGCGTGCTTTCTTCATTCGATGCGGGCTATCCGAAGGAAGATCTCCGTTTCTGGGCGAAGGCTGAAAAACATTTGGGATTCGAGAGGGAAAAGACCCTCTTTATTGACGACACCGAAGAGGTCCTGAAGACGGCGAGAGAATACGGGATCAGGCATATCCTCTATAAAGCCCGGTCAAACTCAAAGACGAAGCCGGTACCCTCGAATGAATTCCGGCACATCGTCGATTTCGATGAGCTGCTATGATAGCGTCTGAATTATTTGTCAGATGTCTCGAGGCCGAAGGTGTCAGGTATATCTTCGGACTTCCGGGTGAGGAGAATATCGAATTCCTCCATTCGCTGTGTGATTCGAAGATAGAGTTTATTCTGACCCATGACGAACGGGGCGCCGCCTTCATGGCTAACGCCTATGGAAGACTTTCAGGTAAACCGGGGGTATGCCTTTCCACACTCGGGCCGGGCGCAACAAACCTGATCACGGGAATAGCGGACGCGCTTCTCGATTTTTCGCCGATGGTCGCTGTCACCGGTCAGGCCGGATTACCGAGGCTGCACAAGGAATCGCATCAGTATATCGATGTACTGGGCATCCTCAAACCGGTTACAAAGTGGAATGCCCGCATAGAAATCCCCGGTACAATACCCGAGATCATCCGGAAGGCATTCAAGACGGCATCTCTTGAAAAACCGGGGCCCACGCATATCGAGCTGCCTGAAGACATCGCCTCAGCGGAAACGGACGGGTTTCCGCTGCCGCAGGATACCGTAAGGCATTCCGAACCGCCTGCCGAAGCGCTTGCCGAGGCGGTCTCCCTCATTACAAACGCACGGATGCCGCTGATCCTTGCAGGAAACGGGGTATTGAGAGGGAAGGCGACGAAGCAACTCAGCGATTTTGCATCTAAAACACATATAGGAGTGACTACGACATTTATGGGTTCAGGCGCGCTTTCTGCGGACCATGAGTGTTTTATATCCTCTGTAGGGCTTCAGTCAAAAGATTACATATCCTGCGGCTTCGATAAAGCCGACCTCGTAATCGCCGTAGGATACGACCCTGTTGAATTCAGCCCGTCCTATTGGAACCCGGATGGCCGCAGGAAAGTAGTACATATCAGCCTGACACCGTCTGAAACAGACGCCTCTTACTCTCCGCTTGAACTTATCGGCGACATAAAAACCACTCTTTCCGCTCTTACGGAAAAGATGCGTTCGGGAAAAGACATCTCTTATTATCATAAGCTCAAGCTGTTCTCGGACCATGCCCTGCATTTTTCGACCGCGGGATTTCCGCTCAAACCCCTGAGAGTAATAAACGATATGAGGAAAGCGCTGCGAAGAGATGACATCCTTGTCAGCGACGTCGGCGCTCACAAGATATGGATAGCGAGGTTCTATCCCGCCTATGAAGAAAATTCGGTCATCATCTCAAACGGATTCGCCTCGATGGGTTTTGCCCTGCCCGCCGCCATATCCGCAAAATTGTTGTACCCGGAGAAGAATATTATCGCGGCAGTCGGTGACGGCGGGTTCCTCATGTCAATGTGCGAACTCAATACCGCTGTCAGGCTCGGCCTCAATATCGTCTGTCTGATATTCAATGACGGCGGCTACGGTCTTATAGAGTGGAAGGAAAAACGCAGATTCGGAAAGGATTTCTTCGTTAAGTTCAAAAGTCCTGATTTTGCGGGTATAGCCGATGCATTCGGAGCAAAAGGGTACAGGGTTACTTCAGAGGAAGGGCTTTCTCAGGTTCTACAGGAAGCCCTTGCCCGGAAAGTTCCTTGTGTTATCGACTGTCCCGTGGACTATTCCGAAAACATGATCCTTACAGAAAAACTCGGCAGACTGATCTGCCCTGTCTGATTTTTTCCGCCCTCCGTCTATTGTGCAATCGGAATGTAAACGGTTAAAATATCAACTTATGAATATCGTCTGTCTTGAAGAACTGATAAAAGAACCTAAAATTGCCTATTACTCAATGGAGATAGGAATTCAGAACGACATCCCGACTTACAGCGGGGGTCTCGGCGTTCTCGCGGGAGATACGATAAGGGCGGGCGCTGACCTGAAGCTTCCGATGGTTGCTGTTACGCTCCTCACGAAAAAAGGATATTTCATCCAGGAGCTGGACGAACGCGGAAGGCAGACTGAACACCCTGTGTCATGGGACCCGGAAAAATATATGGATCTCCTTCCGCATAAGGTCTCCGTGCGGATTGAAGGGAGAGATGTTCTGGTGCAGGCATGGCAATATAATGTGGAAAGTCTTACCCGCGGCTGTGTGCCGATTTTTTTTCTCGATACGGATGTCGACGGGAATGCACCGGAGGACAGGGAGATCACCCATTATCTCTATGGCGGCGACCTTGCATACCGACTGAAACAGGAGATTATCCTCGGTATCGGCGGGGTGAGAATGCTTCATCAACTCGGCTTTGAGATAAAGAAATATCATATGAATGAAGGGCATTCCAGCCTGCTTACGATCGAACTCCTAAACAGGTTCAAACGTCCCATTGAAGATGTCTGGGACGAAAAACTGGTCTGGGACGTCGAAAAAGTGAAGGACCTCTGCGTATTCACAACTCATACCCCGGTTGATGCCGGCCATGACAGGTTCCCTTACGACTTGGTTACCAAAATTCTCTGTGAGCCGATCCCTTTAAATGTTCTGAAGGAAATAGGGGGACGGGATGACCTCAACATGACCAGGCTCGGACTCAACCTGAGCGAATTCATCAACGGAGTCGCTAAAAAACACGGCGAAGTATCGAGAAGTATGTTTCCGGGGTACGAGATCAGCGCTATCACGAACGGAGTGCATACTTTTACATGGACATGCGACAGTTTCAAGAGGCTCTATGACAAGTACCTCCCCGGCTGGGCGAATGAGCCGGAATTGTTCGTGCGGATCGGTCGTGTTCCCGATGAAGAGATATGGGATACCCATATGGAGGCAAAAAAGGCGCTTCTTGATTATGTCCGGAGGACTACAGGTGTCGAGATGAACCCTGATATCCTTACCATCGGTTTTGCACGCAGGGCAACTGCATATAAAAGGGCGGATCTCATATTCAGCGACCTTGACAGACTCGAAAGCATCGGTCCCGGAAAGCTGCAGATTATCTACGCTGGTAAAGCTCATCCGAAGGACGAATTGGGGAAAAAGCTCATCGAAAAGTTATTTTCGATTAAGGACAGGCTCAAGGGTAAAATTACAATGGTCTATTTGAAAAATTATGATATGGACGTTGCGCTCAAGATGGTATCCGGCGTTGATATATGGCTTAATACCCCTTTAAGGCCCCGGGAGGCGTCCGGGACAAGCGGCATGAAAGCGGCGCACAACGGCGTAATGAACTTCAGCGTTCTTGACGGCTGGTGGATAGAGGGCCATATCGAAGGATTCACCGGCTGGTCAATAGGCCCGAGTCCGACGGAGACCACGCTCACTGATAATCTGGATACAAGGGACGCGGATGACCTTTACAATAAACTCGAAACAATTATCATTCCCATGTACTACAGCGCCAGGCATACATGGGTCCGGATGATGCAGAATGCAATAGGCAAGAACGCATATTACTTCAACTGCCACCGCATGATGCGCCGTTACGTAACGGATGCATACATAAGGTAACGATAGAACTGTAGTG
>DCVG01000122.1:9456-13840 GCA_002328665.1 Nitrospiraceae bacterium UBA2194 | reverse complement strand
ATCTTCATCAAGTTCATCCGCAACAGGAATCATGGGATCTTCAAACTCAACTATTCCATAGTCCATGTGTATATGATAAGTACCTTTATGGCACTGGGAAATCGCCACAGTTCTTTCCATATGCCCGAAGGAGTCGAAAATCCTGCACTGGAAAACTTTTTCAATAAGCTCTCTCTGATATGGCAGCAAGTTTGCACCCTGGGAAAATATCGCCTTGAACGAAACCCCGTGATCCCTCTTATCGTTGAATAGCAGCGCAAGCATATATAGATTTAAAGGGTGGGCTTTTAAAAAAAGGGGCTTATACTTTCTGAATATGCCGGTAAGGTCGTCCAGATATTTACGTGAAAAGAGCATGCTGTTGACTGATAATTCCCTCGTAAGAGGATTAAAACGATGCGAGGCATTCCTGTTTTTCTTAATGTAGACAAAATCTTCAGAGGTCAATACGGCAAAGGTATCCCCGAGTTTATAGCCGGCCCAGCTCCAGAAACGCCAGTAATACACGAATTCAAGGACATTGGATGGTTTATCGGCATAAAAATTAAGATTGCCCCCTGTAGTGCCGCTGGTGGAAAGCAAGACCGGCCTATACTTTTTTGCATCACGGGCAAGCAGAGAATTAAAGTTGCTCCTCAGCAAGTCTTTTCTGAGAAAAGGGATGTTCTTCAAGTCCTTAACAGTTTGAATGTCAGCCGGCGTGACACTGTTTTCTTCAAAAAGTTTTTGATAGTAAGGGATATTCTTACAGGCGTGTGTAATGACCTGCCTCAATTTTGCCGACTGATATTCATGAAGAGCCTCTTCACCAAGCCACTGATTTTTGTCGAAGATCCTCTTCAGTTTCAATATTGAAAGCGGATAAGCAAAATCTCTGATCCTGAAATGTATACCCATTTATATGCCCTGGCTTGCTCTCTCAAAGAATGGAATATTCTATAAAAGGTATCGCGGTCTTTTCCATATATTTAATACAATGAGCTTCGATATCCGGCAGGCTGCTGAAAAAGTCTGTTTTATAAAGCGGGAACAAAGAAAGGATTTCCAGCGGTTATCTCATTCCTCAACGCGGATAAGTTTCCCGGGAGACAGGAGATCCAAAAGACTTTTGAAGGCCTCAGCCAGGACTTCCTTATCCAGAGACTCCAGCGTCACCATCACGGTATAGTCCTTATTGTCAAGTACGGGGTATGACCCTATCTTGACCTTTTCATACTTCCTCACTATCTCATTCAACAGGGGCGCGATCTTCGATTCGGTTTCATCGACGTAGACTTTCTTGAGATATATCGAGGGCTCATCGAACAACTTCTCGATGGCAAGGAATTTCTTTCTCAGCAACTGCGGGATACCCGGCAGGATATAGACGTTCCTGAATTTAATCAGGGGGAAGGAAAGCGTTTCGTCATCGACAAGTTCAGCGCCCTCGGGGACTTCAGCCATTTTCAACTGTTCGGGCGAGAGGCTGCCCTGCTTTTTTTCAAGGCGCGCCTTCAAAATCTCGTCGATAACCGGTCGAACACGAAAGGCCTTTGCGATGCCTTCGATCGTAACATCATCATGTGTCGGCCCGATCCCCCCGGAGGTAAAGACATAATCGAACCTCCCGGCAAAGTCCACCACTTCTTCCGCTATTTCGTCGGTGGAGTCTCTGATAATGGATATGCGGCATAGGGTGATCCCGTGCGACCACAATTCCTGCGCCATAAAAAAGGAATTATAATCCTGGACCTTCCCTGAAAGAATTTCGTCGCCTATTATTATAATTCCCGCTGTCTTCCCCATATCATCTTCTCAGGGGGCGGATTAGATTTCCGATTTGCAGGGTTTTTTATCACCTCTGCCTCCGCTCTAATGCAACAGTTAGGTTTATTCAAGGTCATTCCCTCGGGACTTTCCTCCTGTCAAACATGTATACCTCATAACCGTCCACAACCTTGCTCGTAGAGACAAAACCCTCCTTATCCTGCAGCGGTTCTATAGCCGGCTTCGCTATGCTGATGGAATTCGGAGCTGCGTGTTTCTGCATGTGCCCTGCAATGTCAATCACCCTGTCGGAGAGTTCCTCAAGAGGAAGTGTCTCGTCAAAATATACATAGCCTGCATTGATCCCGCACCTGACATTGAAGTCTCCACGCATGGTTTTGATATTCTTATTAAAGTCCCCGAGTCCGGATAGCACATCCCGTGCCGCCTGCACAGCAGAGTCGACGGTCGGGAAACAGCTCATCACCCCGTCGGGGGTCCAGGTAGATTTAACGACGCCGTTCGCATTGAGCTTCTGTTCCACAAAATTCTTGTACTCCTTGAAATCGTACTCGATGGCGGCTCTCTCCTCTCCCTCTTTCAACCCTGTCGAGTTCACAATGTCGATCGAGAGGAAAGCGAGGTCCCTTCCCATTGCATCAAGTTTCCTTTTCGTCTCTGCAAAGAGTTTTAAAAGTTCCTCCCTGTCCTTCTTGTTCGCGGTCTGGAAGGTCTTTATCCGGTCTCTCAGCGGGCTGAGGATATTCGAATCATCGGACAGGTTCATCTGAGTCCTCCAGTTTTCGTAGTCGCTGATGACCCTCAGATTTGTCATCCTGTTTTCAAAACGACCCCTCAGATTCATAAATATCCTGAACAATACAAATGAGACGGCAATACCGATCCACCGCGTCAGGTCCTGTCCGGAAACTTTTGTGGGTATGACATCCCTGATAAGCGCCGATAACGACCTTTCGATATCCAACGCTTTCCGTATATAGTGGAATGAAAGGGCATTTTTTATATAAGGGATGGCAAGGGGAAGGAGGAATATTACGATAATGACCAGCGAACAGATTCCGAGAAGTCCCATGAAAACCGTCACTGCCTTATAAGGCAAGAGCCGCAAAGATTTCTTTGCTTTTGGTTGATCCATACCCGCCCGCTTCTCTTTATGCGTTATCATAGCAGAAAGGGTATCGAACTTCAATGAGGATTCAACGTATCTTATCGGCCTTCCGCTCCATGCTTTTTCAGTAATTCAGCCATTTCGGTTTTCCCCTGCAACAGGGCGAATTTCAATGCAGTCCAGCCGTCCTTGTCTTTCGCACGCACATCCGCACCGTATTGAAGGAGCACCTCTGCCATACCGATATCCCCCTGATATGCGATATACATAAGCGCTGTATACCCGTCCTTGTCCCTTGCGTTTACATCAGCGCCGTTTTTTGCAAGCGATTTCACTATCCCGATATCCCCTCTTTCAGCAGCAATCAACAAAGCTGTGCATCCGTTTGAGTCTCTATAATTCAAATCGACCCCTGCCTGAATGCATTTTTCGACTGTCTCCCTCTCGCCCTGTTTAGCTCCCTTTAACAATGCATCCTCTGAACATGCAATTCCTTTTTCTTGTACCGCCTTGCTGTTTTCCCCGCTTTCGCAGCCTGTGAGAAATATCCCTCCCATCAAAACCAGGAATATCGCAAGCGCATACCTTCTGCTTTCAAAAAAAACATTTCGTCCCATCGGCACTTTTCACTCCTTCAGAATAAGCCGTTGTGTTTGTAGTTTACCCAAAATACAGGGTAAACTTAAAATATAAAAGAGAAGGGGGGAAATGCCATGGATCGAAGGACATTTCTGAAGAGCAACGGCCTGGCCCATGGTCGCCTTCGGCGCCGCCAGAGGCGGGTAAACTCCTGTATCAGCTCTCTTCCTTATCCTGTTCCTGTGATTTCATTCTGAACCGTTTTCTGAACCATCTGACGATATCATCATATGACGGAGGTGTTATCAGGAAGACTTCGATATCTGCGGGAAACTGCAGTTTCGCCCTGTCTTCGTCCTTCATGATAAGCAGGCCTGCCTCTTCTTCCACAAGGTTGGTATTTATGACATTCATGATATGCTGGAACCTCTTCTCTGCAAATTCGTTATAAAATTCGAGCACCCTCGTAAAAACCTGCTGAGTGAAGATCACCCTCAGACAATTCCCCCAATCAGTATACTGCCCCAGAATCTTTTCATCTTCAATCGGGACCAGAACGCCGCCTTCCCCGATCTTCTTCCTGATTATCTCCGGCACCCGCTCGTTAACCTTCGACCACATATCCAAAGCTTCCTCGCCTTTCTGCGAGATGATCTCACAGAATATCTTTTTTATCTTACCCGCTGTCTCGATCTTCTCTATCTGCAGGACCACCTCATCCCAGTACTTGCCGACGAGCGTCCTGTAGTCTTCCGGGGCATCTTCAATAGTGTAGATATTCGCAACACAATACAGCTTCCTCCTGCCGGAAAACGTTTCAACATCCGGCCTCTGGATCTTTCCCAATTCGGTCATCTCATTAACTCCTTTTTATGATTATTTCCTATTGGATAAAAGGCGGAAGAATTCCATTAATGTCGCTTTCCTGCC
>DCVG01000122.1:5391-9319 GCA_002328665.1 Nitrospiraceae bacterium UBA2194 | reverse complement strand
GCGAGCGAAGCGAAGCAATCTCCTGTTTTGGACACTTATGGTTTACAATAGAATTTCCTGAACTTGTCGCCCTGTTCCATAAAGTATCAGAATTTATTGGCAAATTTATGTAAAATAACACATCCTGTTTAATCCCATGCGCCTCATCCGCGCACCCTGAAAAGGAGAAACTGCCATGAAGCCTTTGATATTATTTGTTCTGGCTTTTTTTTTGACAGGCGTTGTTCCATCCTACGCCGAAAAAACAAAAGTCATAGCGAGCATCGCGCCTCTTGCAGACTTTGCGAGACAGGTGGGAGGGGAGAAGGTTGATGTGAAACTGCTGCTGCCTCCGGGTGCAAGTCCTCATACCTATGAACCGACTCCCAGGGCGATTCAGGATATCTCGAACGCCGGGGTATTTATCAAGATCGGCTCGGGTCTCGAGTTCTGGGCCGAAAAAATCATAAAGGCCGCAGCGAATAAAAAGCTTATTATAGTAGATTCATCATCGGGTGTTTCTTTGTTAAGAGACCCGCATTCTCACGGGCACAGAAGTGCGGACCCGCATATATGGCTCGATCCTTTTATTGCAAGCGGCATAATCACAAAGATAGAAAATGCCTTCATTAAGGCAGACCCTGAAAATTCCGAACATTACAGGTTGAACGCGTCGCAGTACAGGGAAAAGTTATCGGAACTCGACACGGAAATTTCCGGGAGGGTCAAAGAGTTCAGTACAAAGGAATACGTAACCTTCCATCCTGCGTGGAATTATTTTTCAAGGAGGTACGGCCTGCAGGTCGCGGCAGTAATCGAGGAATCTCCGGGTAAAGAGCCGGGTCCGAAGCACATGCAGAAGATTATAAAAAAAATCAAGGCCATCGGGAAAAAGGTCGTCTTTGTCGAGCCTCAGTTCAACCCGAAGATAGCTGAAGTGATTGCAAAAGAGAGCGGAGCAAAAGTCCTCTATCTTGATCCTATCGGGGGGCAAAAAGGCAGGGAGACTTACCTTGATTTGATGAAATATAATATTTCTGCAATAGAAAAAGCCATGAAATAGCCCGTCATGAAACACTGATCATGAAAGCTGTCGAGATAAAGAACCTTACGGTCAGATTAAACGGAAGAGAGGTGCTGAACAACCTGTTCCTTTCTCTTGATGAGGGCAGGTTTCTGGGAGTTGTCGGTCCTAACGGCGGCGGCAAGACAACACTCCTTAAGGCGATACTCGGCCTTATAAAACCTTCTTCAGGCGATATACGCGTCTTTGGAAAATCTCCTGAAGAGGTCTTGAAATCAGGCCGGATGTTCGGCTATCTGCCGCAGGTATCAAAGGTTGCCCAGGATTTTCCGATAAGGGTAATTGATATAGTAATGATGGGCAGATACGGCAGGATAGGCATGCTCAGATGGCCGAAGGAAGAAGACAGGAGAAAAGCCCTGGAATACCTCACAGTAATGGGCATTGAGGACCTTAAATACGTCCCTTTCAGTGAACTCTCCGGCGGGCAGCAGCAGAGGACGTCGATTGCGCGGGCACTGGCCGGGGAACCGAAAATTCTCATGCTCGACGAGCCCAACACCGGGATTGATGTGATCGGACAGGGGGACTTTTACCACCTGCTGAAAGGTCTTCAAAAAAGGTTTAATATTACAATACTCATGGCATCTCATGACATCGGCACCATTCCTGCATACGTGGACGAGATCGCATGCCTCAACTATACTTTTCATTATCAGGGGGACCCCGTCGGCGCACTGGATGAAACCGTATTGAACGATCTCTTCGGAAAAGATGTCGACCTTCTCCACCATACCGATATCTGCGAGAAGTGCGAGCGTTTGAGAAGGGTATAGAAGGCATTATGGTCGAGATCCTCAGTTCAGCCTTCATGCAGAAGGCATTACTCGTCGGCATAATCGTCAGCCTGATATCCGGGATAGTATCGGTCTTCGTCGTACTCAGGAAAATGTCTTTCATCGGAGCCGGGATATCGCATGCGGCTTTCGGGGGAGTGGCCATCGGTTTCTTCACCGGGATAAACCCCGTTATTACTGCAATCGTTTATTGCGCTGCAACAGCTCTCGGCATAGAGATTGTCAGCAGGAAGGGCAAGGTCTCGGAGGATGCATCAATCGGCATATTCTTTGCAAGTTCGATGGCGCTCGGCATTGTTCTTATAAGCCTTTCGAAGGAATATACAGTCGACCTCTACGGCTATCTCTTCGGAAATATACTGGCGATTACCGCAGGGGAAGTACAGATCTCCATGGTCGTGGCTGTAGTAGTAATCGGACTCATCCTCCTTTTTTTAAAGGAGATATACATGACGACCTATAATGAGGAGATAGCCCGTGTCAGCGGCATCCCTGTAAGGGCCGTCAATACCATGTTCCTGATCATTCTTGCGGTATCGATCGTAATATCGATGAAGATAGTCGGCATTGTCCTTGTCTCCGCCCTCCTCGTTATCCCCGGCGCAACTGCAAAACTGTTCGCAAAAAATCTGCACTTCATGATAGCAACTTCGTGCGGAGTCGCCGTGCTGTCGACCGCAGCAGGCTTGTTCATCTCCTACGAGTTCGACATCGCTCCCGGCGGCAGCATAGTCCTGACAGCCACCGCCATATTTCTGACAGCATTATTCCTCAAAAGAAAAAGATAGACCATAACGTTGCATTCGATGGCAAGCCTTTTTCATCTCATCCTCCTCAGGTGAAGTAATCTTATGCAACTGGAAGGCAGACACAAACGATAGGAAATTCAGACCATCCAGATCAATCTGTTTATAATCCCGAAGGGATGTATCTGCCCCCGTCCGAGAAAGAATTGGAAAAGGATTACAGGAAGCTCCTGAAGGAAATCTACGGCATCACTTTCAGCCGGCTCATAACCATTACAAATACGCCCATAGGCGGTTTTAAGAGATATCTGCTGAACCAGGACAAATTCGGTGATTACATGAAAATGCTCGTGAATAATTTCAATCCCGAGAATTTGAATAACATCATGTGCAGACGCCTGCTAATGTACACTTCACTCATGATTATATAGAAAACATTGAAAAGCATTTCCCTGAAAACTCCCTCGATCTTATTGTTTCAAACTGCGCCATAAAAAGCCCGGAGCAAAGTCGTGGTAATCGGGAAAGCAGCCCGTGTTGCTGAATAATCCGTATTACGGGATGACCTTGTTCAGTTGATACTCGACGATTCCGGATGCCCCGGCTTTTTTGAGTTTCGGGATGAGATCGCGCACGACCTTGTCGTTGATCATTACCTCAAGGGCATACCACCCCTGATCGGATAGCGCGGATATGGTAGGGGAATGCATGGCCGACAGCAGGCTCATTACCCGTTTCAGAGAACCGGCAGATACATTCATCTTAAGTCCCACTTTTTCTTCAGCTGCAAGGGCGCCCTTAAGGAGCATCACGATATTCTCCATCTTCTGCCGCTTCCATTTATCCTGCCACGCCTTTTTGTTGGCGATAAAACGTGTGCTCGATTCAAGAATCGTATCAATAATCCTGAGATTATTTGCCTTCAGGGAAGTGCCGGTTTCGGTCAACTCTACGATCGCATCGGCAAGATGAGGCGGTTTGACCTCGGTCGCACCCCAGGAAAAATCCACCTCGGCCTTCACCTTTTTTGACTTGAGGTATCTCTTTGTAAAGCCGACGAGTTCCGTTGCAATGCGCTTGCCGTTCAGGTCCTTTACGGTCTTGATCCTGGAATCGACCGGGACGGCTATCACCCATTTCACGGGTCTCAGACCCTCCTTTGCATAAATCAGCTCGGCAACCTCATGGACTGCTGCATTTTGCTCGAGGATCCAGTCCCTGCCGGTGAGGCCGCAATCGAGTATGCCGGCCTCGACGTATCCCGCCATCTCCTGCGCCCTGATCAGCATCGCCTGAATCTCGGGATCGTCAACAGAGGGATA
>DCVG01000122.1:0-5383 GCA_002328665.1 Nitrospiraceae bacterium UBA2194 | reverse complement strand
ATATTTTATCATATTATGAATGTTGTTACAACCGTGCTGTGAGATCTGCTGCGGAGAAGCCTTCGCCCGGTAATCGTTCATATTCATATGCCTGTTGATTTTGCACCCTTACAGAAAGCTATCGCCCAACTACGGAATGAACCCCGTATTTATAACCTTACGGGTTCGTCCGCAGCCCTCTTTTTTGCCCTGTATGAAGAGCCCTTTATAGTCTTCGAGGCCAATGAAGAAAGAGCGGAAGAACTTTCCGTGGATATCAATTTCTTCAGGGATTCTCTCGGGAAACAACGTGTCCTTTATCTTCCGGAACCCGATGGCCCGTCGCGGTCCGGAGTGAGAGCCCGGGTCGCCGGCTCGCTGGACGGAACAGCTTCACTGGTGACTTCTTTCAATAATCTCTCATCGGTCTTCGGGTCAAGAGAAACAATAGATAGAAACGCGGTGCACATTAAAAAAGGCATGGAGGTAAACCGGGAGGAGATCGAAAAAAAGCTCCATGATATCGGCTATAAAAATGTTTCTCTTGTTGCAGAAAAAGGGGAATACAGCCGGCGGGGATGGCTCATCGACATCTTCCCCTCGACGTCCGAAACTCCTTTGAGGCTTGAATTCTTCGGAGACGAAATAGACAGCATCAGGCTTTTTGATATCGACACGCAGAGGTCCGGAGAATCTGTTGCAGAATACTTTGTGTTCCCTGCAGCCGACCCCCGGTCGGGCATTACTCTGCTGGAGCTTATGGAGGGTGCAAGACGCTTTTTCTCCGATTCCATTCATGACAGGGAAGTTATCCCTTCAGATGCCTTTTTCTTTTCTCTGTACTCAATCAGAGGCCGGGGCCGTGATGCAGGCGTACTCTCTTTAAAGGGCCTTGGAATTCTGCCTGAGGAGAGAAAGGATATCGGCCGGTTGCCCGTTGCTATCGGGCGTCTCCGGACTGAGAACAGAGTAATAATCGTTTCTCCTTCAGGAGGACAGGCTCACAGGCTCAAGGACATATTGCATGAAGGCGGCGTTATCGCTCCGGTCATAGATGCCTCGGATATTTTTGAATACGATGGACGCATCTCGATATCAATCGGCAGTCTTTCATCGGGCTTTTACCTCCCCGGCCTTGTAATACTTACCGAGAAAGAGATATTCGGCGCAAGACCCGGTTTCAGGCCGATGAAGAAATCGAAGGTGGCAAAACTCCTTACATCGCTCGATGACCTCAATCCGGACGATTTTGTCGTCCATAAAGACCACGGCATCGGAAAATTTCTGGGTCTCGTCTGCCAGAGCATCGATGGGATAAAGGAAGACCTAATGACAATAGAGTATGAAGGCGGCAGATTGTACATCCCCCTTCAGGCTATCAACAAAATACATAAATACCACTCCGAAGAAGGCGTCATACCGAAGGTCGACAGGCTCGGCGGAAAAACCTGGGAGAGGACCAAGGAAAAAGTCAGGAAGAAGATACAGGATATGGCGGAGAAGCTCGTCTCGCTGTATGCTGCGCGGGAAATCTCCAAAGGCTTCTCCTTCAGTCCCGACACCGAGCTCCACAGAGAATTCGATGAATTCTTCCCCTACGAGGAGACGGCCGATCAGACGGACGCCATCAGGGACATTAAAAATGATATGGAATCGGACAGGCCTATGGACAGACTCGTCTGCGGCGATGTCGGCTACGGAAAGACGGAAGTTGCGATGAGGGCCGCCTTCAAGGCGGTCTTCGACGGCCAGCAGGTCGTTGTGCTTGTGCCGACAACGATCCTGTGCGAACAGCACTTCAGGACATTCAGGGCCAGGTTTTCCGCCTTTCCGGTTAGTGTAGATAACCTGAGCAGGTTTAAATCGGCAAAGCAGCAGAAAAAGACGATTGCGGACCTGTCGCGGGGTGACGTCGACATCGTCATCGGAACTCACAGCCTGCTTGGAAAAGATATACGTTTCCACAAACTCGGCCTTCTCATAATCGATGAAGAACACCGGTTCGGCGTCAGGCAGAAAGAGAAGATGAAGGAGATGAAGAAGGGCATTGATGTTCTATCGCTTACTGCGACTCCGATTCCGAGGACGCTTTACATGGCGCTTTCGGACATAAGGGATATGAGTGTCATCGAAACTCCGCCCGAGGAGAGGCTTGCAGCAAAGAGCATCGTCTCGACATTCGACGGAGGCTTGATAAAGGCGGCGATACAGAAGGAACTTGAAAGAAACGGTCAGGTCTTTTTTGTACATAACAGGATAAAGGATATTTACGCTGTTGCCGATTATCTGCAGAGGTCCCTCCCTTCATTGAGGTTTGGGGTTGCGCACGGCAGGATGGATGAAAAAGACCTCGAGAAGGTGATGCTCAAATTTTACGAACGCGCCGTCGACGTGCTTGTGTCCACGGCGATCATAGGCTCCGGACTGGATATCCCCACAGCCAACACCATCATCATCAACAGGGCCGACAAGATGGGACTTGCCGATCTCTATCAGCTCAAGGGCCGCGTCGGAAGAGGCAATGTAAGGGCGTATGCCTACTTTCTGATCCCGGGTGAGGATATCATCACTGATGAGGCAAAACAGCGGCTGCAGGCGATACAGGAAATGAGCTACCTGGGAGCAGGCTTCAGGCTTGCGATGAAGGACCTCGAAATAAGGGGAGCGGGGAACCTTCTTGGCGCCGAACAGTCCGGCCATATCCACGCCGTCGGCTTCGACCTCTACCTGGAGATGCTCGAAAAAGCGGTTGCGGAACTGAAGGGACAGAAGATAGAGGAAGAATTCGAGCCGTCGATCAATCTCAGGGTCGACGCCCATATCCCCGAAGAATATATCGCGGATACCACGCTGCGTTTGAGCCTCTACAGGAAGATCGCTTCTTCGAAGACCTTTGACGACATGAAAGCCCTTGAGGACGAGATGGATGACAGGTTCGGTCCGCTTCCCGGTGCAGTGAAAAACCTCCTTAAGCTAATGCGCTTAAAAATAACGGCACGGGGACTTCTGATCTCGAAGATCCGGGATGCGCGCGGCAGGGTGCAGGTACTTTTCTCACGGGATACAAAGGTTCAGCCGGCGGATATCTTCGAACTCGGCAGGAGAGGCGGTGGGAAAATCAGATTCCTGTCCGAGGGTTTCGAACTTTCTCCCGCCGGTCTTCAGTGGGAACAAGTATATGACACTCTCTCGGAGATGTTGCAGGAACTCGGCAAGTCTGCCTCTTTACTTGTCTGACCATTTCTGCTAACTTTAATACACCTATGAACATCTCCGGAAAAATCGGCATCGGGCAGGTATATATTCTCCTTTTTTCCCTGACAGTCCTTCTGTATTCATGCGCAACTGTAAGCGACCAGGACATACAGCAGGCATCCGCTCATTACCAGTTGGGCGTTTCATATCTGAATGACAACAATATCCAGCCGGCGTTTGTCGAATTTCAAAAGGCCCTGGAGTTGAACCCCTACGACAAGGAAACCCATAACGCAATCGGCGTCGTCTATCTCGTAAAGCTCGAGGATTATCCGAAGGCGATCCACCATTTTCAGGAGGCGCTCAAGATAGACAAAACATTTTCCGAGGCTTCGAACAACCTGGGAAATGCTTATGCAAACACCGGGGAATACGATAAGGCAATCGAATATTACAAAAGAGCCCTGTCCAATCCCATGTATAAAAATGCAGCGATGGCGTTCAACAACCTCGGCATGGTACATTACAGACTTTCTCGATTCGACGATGCAATTGACGCCTTTAAAGATGCGCTGAAAAGGTTTTCCGATTTCCATATGCCCTATTACGGATTGGCACTCAGTCTGAATGCAACAGGCCGGTACGGAGACGCTGAAAACGCTCTTTCCCGTGCCGTTCAACTCGACCCCGTCTATAAGGGAGACAGAGAGAAGGCGATAGAAGATTTCAAGCAGAAAAAGCTGAGGGCAAAAGGCGAGCAGGAAAAAGACATCTCCGATTATCTCGAAATAATGAATTACTAAACTCCGCCAGTTCGGGGCGTAGCGCAGTCCGGCTAGCGCACCTGCTTTGGGAGCAGGGAGTCGGAGGTTCAAATCCTCTCGCCCCGACCAGCATTTTCCTTCATAAATCAATAGTTAACAACCCGGTCATACCTAAAAAAGCTACATCACTTTTTCTGCTTAAAGATTTAGCGTGTTCGTGGGTGAAAGAAATAAAAAAATCGCACAGCTTTAGCGCTATATGGAAGCCTTTCCTACCTGCTCTTTTTTGAATAACTTCTTTAGGAGATCCTCAACTGCCTCCTAGACAAGAGAACTAAAAGACCGGTCCCTATCAACCGCAAGATGTTTAACTGCCTTGATTAACTCTGGATCAAGCCTAGCGACAGCAGAAATGAATTGATCGAATTGTGCCGGATTTTGCAGCCCAAGAAGTAAGAAGAATGCCTGATATATCAGGATTCTCCTGATATATCGGAAGTCTGCACCTTTTAAAGTATCATTCCCTCATCGTAGCTTTTGCTGAAATTTCAATGTTTTTAAAGTCTTAGAGAATTCTTTCTTTCAACACAGGTCTTGGCACAACTAATGCTTCATTTAATGAGAAGTGAATCAGCAAGTACTAGCTCNNCTCCCTAATTTCTCTTAAGATCTTAAGAAAGGAGGTATAGAAAATAGCAGCGCTAAGCCGTTGTTAGAAAAAATCTGCTGAAGAATAAATAAACACAGGAGGTGTGGCTGTGAATAAGATAAAGGCGTTAATTTTGGTTTTCACGCTGTTTTTTATTATGGGTTATGCGCAAGCTGAAAGCATTTGGTTCAGTCCTTTAACGGCGATTCCCGAGGATCCGACAGGGGCGCGTTCACTTGTATTAGAAGTTGCGCCGTATGGTGATGCGATAGAGGTTACAGCTACCGGACCGGTAGCGGAAGGTGATAATAAGTGGGTAGTCCTCGGCCTTACAACTCAGGCCAATAAGGCGATAAAGGGAGTACAGGTATGCTATGAAGTAATAACGGCCTCTCCCGATTCTACTTATATTTCTCAGGTCAGATTATCGACGATGACCACTCCGGATTTCTCGACCGTAATACACGATGATGCAACGGACCTTACCTCTACCAGTCCGACATGTTATACCAGTAATACGGCAAAGCGCAAGCCAAAGGTTGGTGGTACAACGACATTGTCACTAAAAATGGTTTTTGGAAGTGCCAGCGATAAAATTACAATTGGCGGGGTAAAGCTTATCTACTAGATACCAGTGAGAAGCTCTAAGAATAATTTGCCTACGAGGGACGCGGTGACAGCAATTTTTGATTTTCGACTAAGAAGGTTTGTGGCCTCACGCCCTTCAGCTTGCTCGTTATGAATATTTTTTATAATCATTAAATTTCGACTTCAATAATGAAAGGAGGTGTTCAGT
>DCVG01000123.1:11437-12100 GCA_002328665.1 Nitrospiraceae bacterium UBA2194 | reverse complement strand
ATGCGAAATTGTCTTTCTTTGTGATAATATTCTCAAATGGAAATAGTGCGGATTGAAGGAACCGGTACGGATCAAATCATTCAGGCTGCCATAGAAGTGCTTGAAAAAGGTGGTCTTATAGCTTTTCCGACCGAGACGTTTTACGGCCTCGGAGTCAAGTTTGACGTCGAAAGCGCATTGAAGCGGCTCTGTGATATGAAACAGAGGCCTAAAGACAAGGCCATGCCGCTTATTATCGGCAACAGGGAATTGCTCCACCTCGTTGTTTCGACTGTAAACAGCGCCGCAGTAGCCCTTATGGATAAATTCTGGCCAGGGCCCCTAACTCTTATCCTGCCTGCACGGAAAGGTCTCTCCGAATTTATTACAGCAGGAACCCGAAAGGTCGCGGTAAGGATACCGGGAGAATCATTCGCCCTTCACCTTGCCAGGGCTGCATCATTCCCCATTACTGCGACAAGCGCCAACATATCGGGTCGCGTTCCTGCTCAGGATGCCGGGACCGTCAGACGCTATTTCGGAGATACAGTCGATCTCCTGATTGACGCCGGACCTGCACCGGGAAGTCTGCCCTCGACAATTGTGGATGTAACAGGAGATTCGATAAAGATACTCAGAGAGGGCGTGATCAGGAAAGAGAGCCTGGAGTCGGTTTTAAATCCA
>DCVG01000123.1:3753-11430 GCA_002328665.1 Nitrospiraceae bacterium UBA2194 | reverse complement strand
TGACTGTTATCATCCACAAATCCTGCGTTGGAGAGGTTTTGATGTACATATGCCTGCATGCTTCCGGTCTAATGCATTTTTCAATGTAACGGGCAAAAATTACATCCCGATATCTTTAGTTTCTTTGCCGGCAGAGGATTTGAACTTTATCAGGGATACGATGATCGCACCCGCTATCATTCCGGACACTACACATAGGAAAACTACTATTGCGAGGGAAGCCTCAAATCTCCAGAACAGAAAAGTGATGAATACCGGAAGTGCGTTCTGCACGGAAAAAACCGCCACGAGAAACAACACTATCACCAAAATGATTATGATTGCCATATGACAACCCCTCCGGCGTTTATTACTTGCTCCTTGGTCTCGTTACACGTTTCTTTGCAGTCCTGCCCGATGCCTTTTTCTTCGCATCTTCGATTTTGACAAGCTTTGCTTCGAGTTTTTTAATCCTCGTCATAACAGCCTTTACCTTGTTGTCGAGCATCGGGTTTTTCATCTTTGCGCTGATGGAATATACCTTTCCTCCAAGCTCAGCTATCTCCTTCTGGACTTTTGTCTTCAATTCAAATATCTTAAGCTGCCTCTTGCCCTCTTCGGTGAGCTCTCCCGCCTTAGTCTTTACAACGGTAACGCCCTCTCTGACAATTCCGATACCCTCTTTAATTCCCTTCTGAACATCACTTTTTATTTTCTGCCAGAAATCCATTGCCTTTCCTCCTCATGCATATTTTTATGAAAGTCTACCAAAAATCAGAGAACCGGTAAAGTTAACATCGCATACCGGTCCGAAGCAACATTATATATTCCCCTGAAAATACTTCAGCGCGTTATTCATATTCTCCCTGTCTCCGGTGAAAAGTATGAAGTCTCCCTCTTTTAAAACATAGTCGGGCTCCGGGTTGGGATGCACCACCTTTTCCCTCCTTACTGCGATGATTGTCACACCGGTTTTTTTCCTGACCTGCAGTTCTTTAATCGTTCTGTCACTCAGATGAGATCCTTCTGTGATGCGGTAACCGTCTATCTCTATTTCAGGGAGCCATTCATATTTTTCGAAAAGATGTCTTCTCGGCACTTCAACACTTCTCAAAGCCGTATAGCTGTTGCTCCTGACTTTATCCACCATACTGAGTATCGTATTCCTGGGGAAACTGTAGCGGTGCAGCACACGTGAAAATATCTCTATGGAGGTTTCGAATTCTTCGGGGATTACCTCGTCCGCTCCGAGTGATTTGAGTTCGTCAACCTCAATAAGGTACCTGGTCCTCACAATAATGTATATATCGCGGTTTGCCTGTCGTGCGATAGAGACGATCCTTCTCGTGGAGACAGGGTCTGAAATCGCAACGACCAAAAGTCTTGCCTTTTCAATACCCATCTTATGGAGTATATCCTTGCCCGTACCGTCGCCGTAATGAATGGGCTCTCCCTTTTTTCTCATCTCCCTGACTGTGTCGCTGTTCATTTCCAGCACGACATAGGGTATTTCAGCCTCTTTCAATACTTTTGCCAGGTTTTTTCCGTTCAGGCCGAATCCGACGATGATGACATGGTCGTGCCTTTTCCGGGGGGCTCCATCGCCTTCGAAAATTTTTCTTTTTCCACCCAATTTTTTCATGATAGGTCTTGCCGCTATCCATTCGGATGCCGACGGAGCCGCATTCAGGATAAAGGGGGTCATAATCATCGTCACGACGGATGATGCAAGAAATATCTGATAGAACTCTTCGGTAATCAGCCCCGCAGCCTTGCCGGCAACTGCGAGCACAAAGGAAAATTCTCCTATCTGCGCGAGCCCCAGGCCTGTAAGGATGGAAGGCCGCAAAGAATTCCCTATCAACAGGGCGGAAACCGTTCCTGTAATGATTTTCAATATAAATATCAGTGCTACAACCTCGGATATCCTGATACCGTTCTCAATTACAAACCCGATATCCATCAGCATTCCTATGGATACGAAAAAAAGGCCCATGAAACTGTCCTTGAAAGGCAATATGTCCGATAGGGCCTGATGGGCGTACTCCGACTCCGATACAACGAGACCTGCGAGAAAAGCGCCGAGGGCAAGAGAGAGACCGAACCTTGAAGTCAAGAGCGCTATACCGAGACAAATAAGGATGATGGTCGTCAGGAAGAGTTCCCGGCTTTTCGTTCGAACGACCTGATGGAGCAGGGCGGGCACTATCCATCTGGCGCTTAATAATACAATGGCTATGATTAGAGCCGCCTTGCCCATTTTAGTTCCCACATCAATGACGTCAATCCCGGTTCCGGACAGAGCCGGGATAAGGAGCATGAGCGGCACGATACAGAGGTCCTGGAATATGAGTATCCCCACCATGGTATGGCCGTGAGGCGAGTCTATCTCGCCTCTCTCAGTAAGCAACTTCAGGACTATCGCTGTGCTGCTCAGGGCATACAGAAATCCGAAAAAGATCGATTTGTTGACGTCCCCTATGGCGACATAGGTAAGTGCAGCCGATATCCCTATGGTCAGGAAAACCTGTGTTCCGCCTCCGCCCAAAACAGCCTTCCTGATCCTGACCAGTTTCGTAATGGAGAACTCGATGCCGATGGTGAAAAGAAGCAGTATAACGCCTATTTCAGCGAGAATCTGTATAAAGTGGATGTCTATTATCAGTCCGACGCCATGCGGCCCGATGATTATCCCCGCAATGATGAACCCGATCAGTGAAGGTATCTTCAGCTTGTAAAGCAGCAGGATAACTGTTGCGGATGCGATGAATATCACTTCCAGAGATTTCAGAAATTCGTATTCCATTGCTCTTATAATATTAGTGTATGCTTCATTTTACTGCAACAGTATCCGCAGAAATACTTCGATTCAAACTGTGGAGCGATTTCGTCGGCCTATTCCAATTTCTTTTTTGCCGGTCTGACGTCGTAGTATGGCCGAACCCTGGCGGCGAAAACCTGTCCGCTTATGATTTTGAAGGCCGTAAAGTTGTGCTTTCTCTCTATACTGGTATACTTAATTAAGTGTGAAAAAATATGACGTTATCGTTATCGGCGCCGGCGAGGGCGCCGGTATTGCATTCAAAGCTGCGGAATCGGGATTTAAAACTGCTTTGATCGAAAAAGGACATGTGGGGGGAACCTGCCTCAATGTCGGATGCATTCCATCAAAGACCCTGATATTTCCTGCGGACAGGATCATGGAGATAAAGGAAGCCGCAAAATTGGGGGTACGGGCCGGTATAACCAAAATAGATTTTGACTTCATAATGGACCGGATGAGAAAAAGCGTGACAACAGGCCGTAATTTCCTGAAAAAAGCGATCGGGGAAACCGAGAACCTCGACTTTTACAACAGGGAGGCACGGTTTGCCGATGATTATGTGCTGGATGTCTCGGGCGATAGAATCAGAGGAGAAAAAATCTTTATCGCCACGGGGTCGAGACCGGTTATACCTCCGATTAAGGGCTTGGACGAGATTGACTTTCTCACAAACGAAAGTGTTCTGAAACTCAAAAAACTGCCCGCAAGTCTGGTGATCATAGGCGGTGGTTATGTAGGAGTTGAATATGCCCATTTTTTTGCCGCCATGGGCACCAGGGTTACCCTGGTCGAGTCGGGCAAAAGACTGGTTTCAAACGAAGAGCCCGAAATATCCGGTCTCCTCAGGAAAAAACTCGAAAAAAGAATGGTCATACATACGGCCACCGAAGTGCTGGAGATAAAGAGAAACAGAAATAAGTATGTCGTGGTTGCCGGGGAAAAACGTTCGGGAAAAAAGAAAGAAATACACGCCCGGGAGATTATGGTAGCTGCAGGACGAAGATCAAACGCAGATATATTAAATGTCCGTGCGGCAGGAATTGAGACAGACCGGAACGGTTACATCAAAGTTGATGCCTATCTCCGGACGAGCAGAAAAAACATCTGGGCGTGCGGCGATGCGCTGGGGAAGCAGATGTTCACTCATGCTGCCGACAAAGAGGCTGAGATAGTCTGGCATAACGCAACCGGAACCGGAAAGATGAAGATGGATTTCGATACAGTACCCCACGTCGTTTTTTCATATCCCCAAATCGCCTCAGTAGGATTGACCGAATCGGCTGCAAAAAAAGACTACAGCATTCTCGTGGGAAAGGCCCTGTATTCCGACATAGTCACCGGTGATACCATGGCGGAAGAGTCCGGGTTCGCCAAAGCGGTTGTTGAAAAGAGCACCCGCAAAATCCTGGGGTTTCATATAATCGGCCCTTATGCCTCCTTCATTATCCAGGAAGTTGTCAACGCGATGGCGAATAATCAGAGCGTGGAATCGGTTACCGGACCATTGCATGCTTTCCCGACACTGCCGGAACTCATACCCGAGGTGATGAACAGACTTAAGTGACAGAAAGACCGCATTCGGTCTGTCGCCTGAATAATCTGCAACCGCCTCCCGTCAGGGCTTGTATTCCGGATAATTCGACTCCATAAGGGTATTAATCCGGTCGTCCAGATCCGGGTGTGTCGCAAAAAGCGCTTTCAATCCACTCTTCCTGCTGCCCGAGATGCCGAATGCCGCCATCTGGTCGGGGAGATGCGGCTGCTTTATGGATGCTTTAAGAGACTCAAGCGCTCCGACCATCGGTTTCTTACCGACAAGGTCTGCCGCGCCGCTGTCGGCTCGGTACTCCCTTTTCCGGGAAAACCAGAAGACAATGATAGACGCCAGAATTGCGAGGCATATCTCCGCGATTATTGTCGTAACCCAGAAACCCATTCCATGTCCCCTCTCATTCTTGAATATGACCCTGTCGACTGTATAGCCTATGATACGGGCAAAGAAAATAACAAAGGTGTTGACCACACCCTGTATCAGCGCGAGGGTTATCATATCTCCATTTTTCACGTGTGCCACTTCATGTGCCAGCACCGCACGCACCTTCTCCTTGTCCATACGCTTCAGCATTCCGCTCGATACGGCAACAAGGGCGCTGTTTCTCTTCATACCGGTCGCAAAAGCATTCATATCGTCCGATGGATATACAGCAACCTCGGGCATTCCTATGCCGGACTTGGTAGCAAGGTCGGCCACAGTCCTGACAAGCCAGCGTTCGGTCTCATTGGAAGGCTCAGTGATAACCTGCGCACGTGTAAGTCTCTTTGCGGACCATTTCGATAACGCAAGGCTGATCAGGGCGCCGCCCATCCCGAAGACCGCTGAAAATATCAGGAGTGATTTATAATTTAAGCCATAGGGGGTCACATAAGGTTCAACCCCAAGGACCCTCAACACAATACCAAGCACTATCAGTATAGCCAGGTTAGTTACCAGAAAATACATTACTCTGCGCATCGTTACCTCCCTTTATAGTAAAAAATCTACCGGCCTCTTATACCGCCGCAACTTATGGCAACTCATGAATTTCTGTCCATAAAGTTAGATTTTAGCAGCCTGTCATTCCCCGACTTGATCGGGGAATCCAGCCCTTCGACAAGCTCAGGGTGACATAAATGTCATGGTGAGCCTGTCGAACCATGGATTGTCCGGTCATCCGTCTTACGTATTGACGGACGGACAATGACAATACACAACTTTATGAACAGACTCTAAATAGTTTTACTAATGGGCTTCTTAGTATTTCACCCCGACCCTGCTTTTATGACACACACATCTTATTTTTCTGATCGCACATCGCAACTAATGCCGACTGACGCCTTTTGTAAAGCAGAGTGTTTATAGTATATCAAAAAATAACCGGAACTTCATTACAACGCAGTGCCGAGAAGGCGCGTGGCAATCGCAAAATAGATGATTAATCCCACGACATCAGCTACCGATGTTATCAGCGGATTGCTTACCACCGCCGGGTCCAGGCCAACCTTTGTCAGCAAAAAAGGGAGCACCACCCCTATGAAGTTCGAGACAAGAACCAACAATACCATTGCAAGTCCGACCACCAGTCCGATTTCGGGACCACCCCTGAAGATACCGAGTATCGAGCTTGCCACCCCCATGGTAACTCCCAAAAAACCTGCCACGGTCATCTCTCTTCCAAGTGCCCAGAACCATTGGCTAAGCTTGACGTCACCTGTTGCTATGGCGCGGACCATGAGAGTGGCTGATTGCGCGCCGGCATTTCCTCCGGTGGCAATGAGCAGCGGTATGAAAAATGCCAGTGCGATCGTGGAAATCAGCACCTCTTCATACGCGGCGATTACGCCCGATGCAATCAGGTTCACACCGAGTAATACCAGGAGCCAGACTATCCTCTTGCGGTAGAGCACCCAGATGCTTGATTCACTGTAGGTCGTCTTAAGAGGAGCTACTGCCGCCACTTTGTGGAAGTCTTCGGTAGCCTCTTCCTGTGCAACGTCCATTACATCGTCGACGGTAACAATGCCGAGCATCACTCCGTCTGAATCAACGACCGGAAGGGCGACGATGTCATAACGCTGTATCATCCTGACTGCCTCCTCACGGTCCTCAAAAGCTGAAATGCCGACAAAGGTGTAGTCCATGATCCCGCTGACGAGATCGTCCGGGTTCGCGAGAATGAATTTCCGTAAACTCAGGGCATCCGATAGTACCCACGAATCGTCCGTGACGTATACAACATTGATCGTCTCGCTGTCCTTCCCTTTTATGCGGATATGTTCAAGTGCCTGCCTGATAGACCAGCCGGGCCGCACAGCCACGTAATCCGGCGTCATCAACCTTCCGACGCTTTCTTCGGGATATCCGAGCAACTGGAGGGTCTCCCTGCGGTCCTCCGGACTGAGCAGATTCAAAAGCCTCTGGATTGCCTGCCCGGGGAGCTCTTCAAAGAATTCTGTTCTGTCGTCAGGACTTAACCCTGCGAGGACATTGCGGGCTTCCTCATCCGTCAGTTCTCTTAACAGCATATCTTTGTCTTTAGACTCGAGATAGGAAAAAAACTCCGCCGCAAGATGCTTCGGCAGCAGACGGATAAGTAACATCCGTTCATGTTTTTCCGCAGCCGGCAAGACCGCCGCAATATCAGGGGCCGGCAAGCCCGTAAGAAGCACCCTGAGTTCCGCCCACTCCCGCTTTTCGATCAGTTCCCTGATCTTCGTGTTGAGCGTCTCTGAATCCGTCATCCGGTTAACCTCCTTGCGGCAGCAGCTACTGTATAATGTGAATATTATATATCAGGCCAGTTTTTAATCACTTAATAAAGAGCATTGCTGATAATTCATAATCATCTGAATTCCATCTTATAGAAGAGGTCAATGCCGGTTTCAGCTCCGCTTTCTGTCTGTATTTCCCAGCGCCTCGACAATTTGTATCTGACCCGGAAGACATTTTCCCCGGTGAAAAGAGACAGCCCGTAGCTGATAAATAACCGGGGAGAAAGGTATTTGCCTACTGTAAGAGCTGACCGGGCCACATCACCCCCACCTGCCTGTATATCGAGGACGTCCACTCCCAGTCCCTTCTGAAGTTTGGCCTGGAGTGTTGCCGATTCACCCTTCGAAAGGAGAAGCCCTGCAGCGCGCGAAAGCAGGCCTATCTGCGCCTGGTCCGCTCCCGCCGCATGTCCGAGCACAATGTAAGACAATATGTCGGTATCCGTCATGGGGGGGTCCGAATAGAGATTTACCACAGGAGACATTGCGGTTCCGCTCACAATAATGCCCGCCCTTGCATCCTCGGCTTCACGCACGGCAAGAATGTCCAGAGAAGGATTGGATAT
>DCVG01000123.1:0-3659 GCA_002328665.1 Nitrospiraceae bacterium UBA2194 | reverse complement strand
ATGATGATGACATCGTCGCTCGGCCTCACAAGCTCCCTCTCACTTTCGGTCACAAATAGTTCGGGCACTTTTATTTCACCCCTGACAGATACCAACCCGGGTTTTCCCTGAAAGGTCAGCTCAGGGCTGACCACCACCTGCAGCTCGGGCAGATAGACAGCCTGAAAATCTTCGCCTTCGATATTCCCTGTATATTCCGTTACCCGCAATTTCTCCATCTTCAGCTCTGCATACCCTTTTATGCTCCCCTTGCCGGATTTTGCAGAAAAACTTTCGATGATTATCCTGTTCTTGTCGAAGCGGGCATTGGCACGGACGTCTTTGATTGCAATACCGCTTGAGGGCAGATAGGCCCCGGCGTCGGTCAGTTCCGCCTTGCCTGTATATAAGGGCTTGTCCCATGTTCCGCTTAGTCCAATGTCGATTTCGAGTCTGCCGTGGCTTTCCTGAATCAGCCCCGGGAAAAATGAAGAAAGCAGCCCTTTCTCCTCTGCTTTCCCTTTAAGGGAAAGCCGTATCGCGCCGTCTTTTATTATGTTTACCGGGATGCGCGCGGGAACCGGCAGAATGAAATCCCCTGTGATGTTCCCATAATCGGCCAAGGCTATTTCAAGATTACCGCGCAATGCTTCTTCCCGCCAGATGAAAGACACTTCCGCGGTGCGAAGCTCTGCGCTGATTTCGCCCTTTTCTGTAGCATATCCGGCTGATCCCCCGGATATTCGCGAACTTCCTGAAACGTCCAGCCGCTGGTCGGGCAGAAATTTGCCCTTAATCTGAGCCGAGACTATTCCCTCCAAATCCAGTCCTTCAGGCAGCCAGGGCCGGACAACGGAGGCGTCGATCTTATTGAGGCGTATATCTATCTTCCCGCTGTCAGGAAGTCCTGCGCGCACGGGAACTGATGAGCTGATCTCAGCCTTAAGCGTACCCTGCTGCGCGAGCAGTTCCAGATCAGCCGTCGCACTCAGCCCTTTTGAGTCCCAGTCTATTTTCAGGTGAGTCTTCTTCGTCTCGACGCGCTGTTTGTCAATAATAAGAGCGCCTGATGTATCGATCATTCCGGAGATATGCAGCAAGTCCCCTCCGGCCCATTCCGTATTCATTCTGCCGGACATTTTTCCGGAAATGCGTGCGTTATCCGGCAGAAGCGGATTCAGAATCATAAGGTTGACTTCCTGCCATGTTCCGTTCATTTTTCCCTGCTCCGGCAGCGCAAGACGCACGGGTACAGAAGAGGTCATTCCGCCCGAAAATTTTCCGTATTCGGACAACTTGCCCTGAAATGAGGCAAGGAGACCTTTACCGTTCCAGTCGGCGCGCAGCAGAATCTCCTGAATATCCAGCGACTGCCCTTCTGCCGTAAACTTGCCGGCGTTTATATTTTCGGCGCTGATCCCGGTCAGTTTTCCCCCTGACCATGTTGCACGCAACTTTCCCGTTGTGTGTCCCGAGAGTTGAAAGTCGCTCAGCCACTGATTGGCTCTCGACAAGTCGATCCGGGTCCAGTCCGAGTATACGAATCCATTGATCGGCTGCATGGCAATGTCTGCTTTGAGAGTGAACCGTTCGTGTTCGCTGCCGGTCAGTACAAGGCCGGGAACGAGAATTTTTTGGGTCGACACATATATACTCGCAGTATTTTCAAGTCGCCATGTTCCTGCTGCGTCATGCCCGGAAAACTCGGTTATTTTTCCGTCCCAGATCTTGTCTCTGTAAGCTCCCGCCAGTTTTGCTCTGATGCCGGACTTGTGAAACTCCGCCAAGACTCCAATTTCATGGCGCTCCGCTGAACCGCTGACATCAATATGCGCCGAGTCGACAAGCGCCGTCTTATATCCGGCCTTTCTTACGTCCGCTTCAAATTTCAGGGGCTGCTTTACGGATGTGAAAAATTCGGCGCTCATATTTACATTCCCGATGCTCAGGTCATCGATTACAATACCGCTGCCGGCTGCCGTGGCCGACCCCCTGAAACGTTCCATTATGCTGATCCAGCCATCGGCGTGGAGCCTTCCCCGGGATTCGGGGATTAAACCCGAAAGGTCGGTTATGTCGGCAAGAAAGGTCAGCCGGTTCCTGATTTCCCCCTTTGCGCTTATGTCAAAGCCATTGCCCTGGAGGAACAGTCTTCTGACGATCAGATTGTTTTCGACCAGGCTCGCAGTGACCTCGCCTCTGAGGGGTCTGCCGCGCAGAGTACTGTCAAGGATTTTTCCGCTCACCTCTCCCTCCGGCTTTCCGTCTTCGGGCCAGGCTATCTTTCCTGAAATATCGAAATTGATCATGCCGTGCCATTCCGGCGTAACAGCAGCCGGGTTCAGTTTCCTCGCCTGCATGTCCGCGTATAAGGACAGTCCTTCTTCCCACGAACTCTCAACCCTGCCCTTTAGCGACCCGCGCAGCCAGACTCCTTCTTTTACAAGAAACCGCACTCCGCCCTGGTCACCCTTCAATGATCCGGAAAGTTCTCCGGAACGCCATGCTTCGCCCGAGTTTGACAGACTGAAAGTCCCGGCGTAATTTTTGGTGGTCCCTTCAATACTGAGATCGCCGGCAAGATTTGTCTGCAATTTGAGTTCCGGGGAAAGATCAAGTTCGGCAATTTCAAGGGATGTTCTGAACGCCGGCTCGTCGGCGCTGATATCTATTTCAGCCCCGCCGCTCAGACTCCCTTTCCTGCCGGTTTCTTTCATGAGTATGTTCTCTGCCATGAGTGCATATTGGGCAATCTTTACATTCGCAGAAAAGGAGATTTTTTCGTCTATGCCCTCGAAGCCAAAGACACTGACCGGTCCCTGTATCTGCACAGGGGAATCGCCGCTCAGGAGGTCGGCCTTGACGGCAAAACCGTCCATTGCATTCAGGGGCTGATCCGGAACAACTTTAATGTCGAGATAAAGAAAGGGCCTGTCGAAACCGGCTGCAACAGTTCCGGCGACGGCAACTGAATCCGAATCAATGAGAAGGTCTTTGAAAGTCAACCGTCCGGCATGCCAGAGAACCGTTGACGATATTTTGTTAAACTGAATAGGAGGCTTATCTACGCTGCGGTAGGACAGGCCGGTCACTTCGAGAGAATCTATCCAGCCGTTCAACCGCGCAGGCAAACCCTTTATTTTCGGCCATGTAAGATCAGTCTTCTCCTCCGGACTCCTGTCAGTTATATGCAGATTATGAAGCAAGATTTTTTTGAATCCTGCATTTCCGGTGAGAAGATAAAACGGCCTCCATTGCAGAAATATCACATCTGCCCCTGCATCTCCCTCAGACCACCGGACTGTTACTCTTTCAAGGCGAAGATCGTCCCAGAGCCTGCCCTGAATCCTGCCGGCAGAAATCTCAATGGACGTAAATTTCGACACGGTCAGAATCAGCCGGTGCGCTCCTTCGGTAGTTCCCAGTATCCATATGGAAAGGCCGGACAGGAAGAGGACTATCACCAGGAATACCGAGAACACAATCAGCAGAACTTTCCGTCTCATAACTGGAAACCCGCTGAAAAATGTATCCTGAATTTCGGGTCATCCACCCCTATCTGGCGGGCAATGTCGAGTCTGAGCGCACCGATGACGGTATTGTAACGCAGACCCAGACCGGCCCCCTGATATAATTTTATGTCCGACAATGAATTGAAAGCATTGCCCGCATCGTAAAAT
>DCVG01000020.1 GCA_002328665.1 Nitrospiraceae bacterium UBA2194 | reverse complement strand
TTACATGACTCAATTCATGTAACCTCTTGATTTTCTGTCGGTCTGCAGGGATTCGATCCCTGGACCCGCTGATTAAGAGTCAGCTGCTCTACCAGCTGAGCTAACGGCCCACTTGTTTTAAATACGCGCCTGAGAGGATTCGAACCTCCGACCCTCGGCTCCGGAGGCCGATGCTCTGATCCACTGAGCTACAGGCGCATCCGAAAATATTACAGAACAAAGTTTTCTGGGGTGAGTGAGGGGACTCGAACCCCCAACCACTGGAGCCACAGTCCAGTGCTCTAACCATTGAGCTACACTCACCATAACATCAGTCATCAGGGAACAGTGATAAAAAACTGCTTTTACAGGTTCTATTTTTCAATGTTCCCTATTCACTATCCACTAACAAATGCCAGATATAAATATCAATTTGCCAAAATTGCCTGGCGCGCCTGAAGGGATTCGAACCCCTGACCCACTGCTTAGAAGGCAGTTGCTCTATCCGACTGAGCTACAGGCGCATACAAAAAAATAGGTAAGTCTTTAATTTAACGAATCAACTCGAAATAAAATTATATGAGTTTAGAAGAAGCTATGTCAAGGATATGGGGCAATTCCATAAAGTCATCGATTATGTAATCGGCTTTCATAAGCTGCTGTCTCTCGCCATATCCATAGGTAACCGCAACGGTGCTTACCCCGGCTTTCCTGCCAGCTTCCATATCAAAGGTGCTGTCCCCGACCATCACTGCCTCATTGCCGCCGACTCCCAGCTTATTAAGCACATATATGACGGGTACCGGAGAGGGTTTTTTTTCAGCAGTGGTGTCGCTTCCGACGATAACATCAAATTCTTTCAGGAGGCCGAGTTCGCTTAAAAGCCTTGTTGAAAGGAATTCCCTCTTATTGGATATCACCGCTTTTTTATATCCGGCAAGTATTTCAAGTGTTTCGCGAATATGCGGATAAACGACAGAACAATCGGTAAGGTGCTCTGAGTAATGGTCAAGAAATCTCCGCAATACCGGTTCCTTTAGATATGACTTATCATCCAGCACCTTTTCGACAAGCTTTGTGAGTCCCTCTCCAACAAGCTTAACTGTCCTCTCTACTGTGAGAGTTTGGAGCCCATAAGGCTGCAGGGCATAATTCAGCGATGCCGTTATGTCCTCTACCGTATCGACAAGCGTGCCGTCAAGATCAAATATGAGAAGTTTAACAGGCATAGAAAGAATTATATCACAGCCTGCACCCGCAAAATTTATGAAGCAAAGGGGATAGACAAAACAGAACCTCTTCTCTCAGATTTGAAAATAAACTGTNNGACAAGACCGATGTGAAGGGTAGTTTTACAGTAATATTCTATGGCGGCGGTTATGGAGACGACCTGGAAACCCTTGTGATTCTCGATTCTGAAGGAGATGAATATACATTGGAACCGTATGTGCCGGATTTTGACCTTGTGATAAAAAAGGGCGTCCCGGCTGGAGAAGCATTGAAAGAGGCCGAGAAATTTATCAATTTCCATCCTTCCTTCCGGCGTTCCCAGCTAAGCAGAATTCTCGATAAAACCGGCAGAGTCATCGCTTATGAACTGAGGCCTCTCTACCGGCCCATAACCTTTGGCGTCAGCGATGTCCTGGACGTCAACTATTGGCCTAAAGAAGGCGGAAAAGTAAAAGTAACGATAAAGCTTATTCCCTCCATTGAAAGATTGAAGTTGCCGGGAGGACTTGATGGTCCTGCAGGAGGCAATTAGGGATCTCGGGGAGAAGGTCCTCTGTGGCGGGTCTCTATCAGAGGGAGACGCCGTTTTCCTTTCTGAAATCTCCGGAACCGGGATTTTCGACCTCTTTGCGTCCGCCAATAAAGTAAGGGAGCATTTCAGAGGAAAGAAGATCGGTCTCTGTTCAATCCTCAATGCCAAATCAGGCGCCTGCACCGAGGACTGCTCTTTCTGCGCCCAATCATCAAAAAGCAGATCTCAAATAGAGACTTATCCTCTTTTACCCGCAGATGTTGTGTCGCAAAGGGCTCTCGAGGCTAAGAAAACCGGGATAAAGCGATTTTCTCTTGTAACAAGCGGAAGAAAGATTGCAGGAAAAGACTTATTATCGATCAAGGGAATGATTCAGGAGGTCGGAAAACTCGGACTTCTCCCATGCGCGAGCCTCGGTCTTCTGAAAAAAGAGGATTTGTCCCTGCTCAAAGCAGCCGGGCTTGAACGTTACCACAATAATCTTGAGACTTCTGCAGGATTCTTCAGGCAGATATGTACAACACACAGCTATGCGGATAAGGTCAGGACAATCGAAGCCGCAAAGTCGGCCGGCCTCTCGGTCTGTTCCGGCGGGATATTCGGCATGGGGGAGACATGGAAGGACAGGATTGACCTTGTATTTGCGCTGAAAAAACTCGATGTGGATTCGGTTCCCATTAATTTTCTTATTCCGATCAAGGGGACTCCTTTTGCACGCAGAGGTTTACTCCACCCTTTTGAAGCTTTAAAGGTTGTAAGCCTCTTCAGACTTATCCTGCCCCGGAAAGAGATCAGGATATGCGGCGGCAGGGTGCAGGTACTCGGCGAGTTTAACTCAATGATCTTTCTTGCGGGCGCCGATGGTATGATTACAGGCAATTACCTGACTACTTTGGGAAGGAGTCCTGAAGACGACATAAAATTGATTAAAATACACGGCCTTACTGTTTAGATCTTTTCTGTCAGAGGTTTTTTGATTCTTCCAGGAGGTGTTTCAAAAATGTGTCGTATAAATGGGGGAGCGTTCTTTTCTTATGCGTCACCACGTAAAGTTTCCTTTTCATCTGTACATCAGTAAGCTTTATTTCTTCAAGAATCTTATGTTCCAGTTCATCGGCAACGGCAAGCCTTGAAAGGATCGTCACACCGAGTCCTGCCTTTACCGCCTGTTTCACAGCATCTGTTGAGCCGAAAATGCCCGCAATTTTTATATTTTCGAGAGTAACTCTTTTGGTCTCCAGGAATTTTTCCGTCTCCCTTCGCGTGCCGGAGCCTTCTTCTCTTAAAACCATCGGCAATTCAATAAAATCTTTTAATTCCATGCGATTATTCTTCATGAACGACGGCGGTGATACCGCTATCAGCTCATCCTCAATTAAGGGAAAATAATTTATCAATTCATTCCCGAGTTTTGCGCCAACAACACCCAGCAGCAACTCATGTCTTGAGATGCTTTTAATAATACCGATGGAATCAGAGATACATATCTGTACAGAAATTGACGGATATTTATTCTGGAATCCTTTCAAAATGCGGGGCAAGAGATACACACCGGGGATCGTGCTTGCGCCTACGGTCAACTTGCCTGTCAGGTCTTTCTTGACTTCTCCTACGGCTTCTTTCAGGGCATCGGCCTTTTCGATAATTTCCATCGAATGGCTGTATAAGACATCTGCCTCCTTGGTGGGAATTATGGTCCTGCCCAGACGGTCGAACAATTTACATTCAAACTCATCTTCCAGTGATTTGATATGATTACTAATCGTAGGCTGTGTCAGATGAAGCTCTTCAGATGCCTTCGAAAAGCTTTTGTTCTTGAATACCGATGCAAATACTCTTAGCTGATGTACGTCCATTAATGAAAATTTTAACATAATCGGCATAAATTATCCTAAATTATCCCTTGACAAAACCTTATATGGTGATATTATCAGTTATAGATAATAACTATCGGCAATGAAAGACTGATAGAATTTATTGGGAAGGAGGTGTTAAGCATGAAAAGGCCTTTAAGCAAAAAAGCTCTTGAGATGGAGGCTTCCTTCTGGGATGACCGCAAGAAGGGAATAAAGGAAATTCCCGGCAAGGTATGCCACAAATGAAAGAGTTGAAAGAGCTGACGTTGCCGGTCCGGCAACGACCCGATTTCAAACAAATATGGCAGATAAAGTATGAAACAATACTTTTCTGCCATATTTATTTAATCCAAAGCCTTTTTCAGCAGGGAATCAGCCTTTGCCTTTGTCTCTTTATATCCCTTTTCCCTGAGCATTTTCAACATTTTTTTTGATGCTACGGCTTTTAAACAACTTCCCCTTTTTCTTTGATCCCCGATGCATTTCATTGCTTCTTTTCGAATGTCTCTTAATGCCTTTAGATAGACTGAAAATTCATGGCTGTAGTTTTCTTCGAGTTCCTTACGAATTGATTTGGAAAGGGCGGGACTGACGCCGCTTGTTGAGGCTGCAATTGTCAAAGGCCCTCTTTTTACAACGGAAGGGACGATAAAATTGCATAAATGCGGGGTATCCACGACATTGACAAGACAGGGGGCGTCATCAGAAACGTTCCTGTTTATTTCGGGATAATCCGTAGCCGCGATCACAAGAAACGCTTTGTTAAGATCCCCTATTTTATAGTTTCGGCAGATATGCGTTACCCTGCCTTTCTTTTTTTCCTGCATGATCTTTGGGGTGATCCCGGGGCTTATGACCGTAACATCTGCGCCGGCCCTCAGCAAAGCATCAATCTTCCGCTCAGCGACTTTTCCGCCTCCGACAACAATAGCGCTTTTGTCGTTAAGGTCAAGGAATGCCGGATAATATGTGAGAGCCTTTTTAATATCTGCGGGGCTGGAATTTTTCGATTTACGCTTCACTATCTGACAGAAGAAAGAGCTTTCTTTGCATCTTTGACAAGCTTGCTGTTCGGATATTTTTCCATAAAGAGGGTCAGGTACTCTGAAGCCTTCTCTTTTTGGCCGAGCTTCCTGAAGGACATGCCGGTAAAGAAAAGAACATTCGCCTCTTCTTTATAGTCCGGGTAATTTTTTAACAGCCCTTCGAACCTGCCGACCGCCGCATTATAGGAACCTTTCTTATAATAGAACTTTCCGACAAGGAATTCATACTCTGCTATAATATTCCTGCTTTTCTCTATCTTCATATCAATAATGTCTTTATACGGGTTTCGGGGAAACATCTGT
The DNA here is from genome assembly GCA_002328665.1 of Nitrospiraceae bacterium UBA2194. Lineage (GTDB taxonomy): Bacteria > Nitrospirota > Thermodesulfovibrionia > Thermodesulfovibrionales > SM23-35 > UBA2194. The sequence continues at coordinate 15,548 of DCVG01000020.1, read as the reverse complement.
TTCAGTTTCTCAAATTCCTCAAGTGCTCTTGCTGCTCCGCTGTACCCCCTTTCAGAGCTTTCTATCTGATCGAAATACACCATTGCAATCTGATACTGGGCATAAGAAGCGTATTGATGTTCAGGATATGAATCAAGAAATTTCCGGTACTCCGCGATGGCTCGTTCGGGCTCTTCTTCCTGAACATAGGAATCTGCAATCTTCAACTGGGCAAGGGGGGCTATCGTCTTGGTCAAATCCCGGTTTTTCACCTCGAGAAAGGTTGTCCTTGCCTCTTCGTAATTCTTTTTTTCTAACTGCTCGTTACCCTTTACGAACGCCTTTTCAGGGTCAAATTTTTCGGCCTGCTTAACTGCCGGCTTCCCCCCGCAGGAAACCAAAGAGATGAACAATAAAACAATAATGAGGCAATATCTTTTCCCTTTTACCATGGCGAATATTATAGCATGCCCACCCTGTATTTATCTCTCACTTGGCCCGCATATTCATAAAATAGGAGATAATAGGTCGGGGATAGAGTATTTGAGCGGATTCTTTTGCCGATAGTCAAAAATACTCTGATAATAAAGAGGCAAAAGCCCTCGGTCTACGACTCATAGAGAGGTCCCGAATGCATTCGGGACCAAGAATGAGCTCAAATACTCTATCCCCGGCGTACAATTTATGGATAATCCGGGTTAGGACAGACCTTGCGCCTCATTGGCAGAAAAAGTATAAATCACTTCAGCTCGGAAGTGCAGTGGGGACAGCGTATTGCGTTCACCGGTATGACCGAGAGACAATAAGAACATTCTTTTGTTGCCGGAGCGACAACCGTTGTCTCTTCTTTTTTCTTGAGCCTGTTGACATTCCGGATAAGAATAAATATTGCAAAGGCAATAATTAAAAAATTGATGAGGGTATTGATAAATATCCCGTAGTTTACAGTAACGGCGCCTGCAGCTTTGGCAGCATCAAGGGATTCATACGGTCCGGCAATTTTCCCTTCCTTCAGAATAATGAACAAACCTGAAAAATCAACGTTACCCAAGAGCATGCCTATGGGCGGCAGAATAATATCGGAAACGAATGAATTGACGATTCCGCCAAAAGCAACACCGATTACAATGCCCACAGCCATATCAATGACATTACCGCGCATGACAAATTCTTTGAATTCCTTAAACATAACCGCCCGCCTTCCCGAACTTGTTTTTATTCATATCACAATATGCCTCTGTTGTCAATTCGAGAGAAGATAAGTGCTACTGATGACCAACATCCGTTCTGCATTGATAGCTCCCAAAACCTTGCTAAATAACCATTTCAGATGGTATTCTTTACCTGTGAACCTGTCTTTTCTGCAAAAACCAAGCAGATATATCAACCACGAGGTGAACGCGGCCTTCAAGGACGCGCTTGTCAAAGTGGTCCTTGCATTCCCCGATATTTATGAAATCGGTATGTCCCACCTCGGGCTCAAGATTCTTTATAAGATAATAAATGACCTTCCCTTTGCGTCGGCGGAAAGGGCGTTTGCTCCATGGACCGACCTCGAAGCTGAAATGAAAAAAAATGCATCTTTCCTTACTTCACTGGAATCAGGCCGGCCGCTCCGCGACTTTGATATAGTCGGCTTCAGTCTTCAATATGAGCTTTCTTATACGACGGTTCTTAATATGCTCCATCTCGGGGGAATCCCCGTCAAAACCGAGGACAGAATCACCGGCTCCAGCAAGGACCGTTTTCCCCTCATTATTGCCGGAGGACCCTGTACGGTCAATCCTGCTCCCATGTCTCCTTATATCGACGCATTCCTGATCGGAGATGGCGAGGAGGCCATAGGGGATATACTGGACATCTCCTATAATTGGAAAACCCAGGGCGACGGAAAAAGGGAATCCCTTCTAAAAGCTCTTTCCGAAATCCATGGAATCTATGTGCCTTCTCTTCACAGGTCGAACGGTTCAATTATTAGGCGGCGCATTATTAAATCCCTTGACGACGCTCCCTTTCCCGATTCTCCTGTAGTTCCGTATACTTCCATAATCCACGACAGGATAAACATCGAGGTTTCGAGAGGCTGCACGATGGGCTGCAGGTTCTGTCAGGCGGGAATGATATACCGGCCCGTCCGCGAGAGGAGTCCTGGAAAGGCACTGGAGCTCGCAGAAACCGCTCTCAAAAACACCGGCTATGAGGAAGTTGCCTTCACTTCTCTCAGTGCCGGAGACTATAGTTGCCTTTTGCAGGTTGTACGGGAATTCAACAGAAGATTTTCGAAGGACAGGATAGCCCTTTCCCTGCCGTCTCTCCGAGTGGCATCGATCAATCGCGACCTCCTGAGGGAGATACGGACAGTCAGAAAAACAGGGTTTACCATTGCACCTGAGGCGGGTACCGAAAGACTGAGAAAAGTAATCAACAAGAATTTCTCGGAGGAGGACTATGAAGCCGCTCTCGGGATCCTGTTCGAGGAAGGCTGGAATAACCTGAAGCTTTATTTCATGATAGGACTTCCCACGGAGAGTGCAGAGGATATAGAGGCAATCCCTAAAATGGCTCTGAAGGCGCTTAAGACCGCCAAGCGATTCTCGAAGAGGTTTATCAATATAAACGTCGGTGTGTCTCACTTTGTTCCCAAGGCCCATACGCCATTCCAGTGGTGCGGCCAGGAATCTTCTGAAGAACTGAAGAGTAAAAAAAATTATCTCAAAGAAATTCTGACGAGAAAGGGGCTCCATGTAAAGGGACATGATATAGAGATGAGTCTGCTTGAAGCCGCATTTGCCCGAGGCGACGAAAAAGCTGCGCCGCTCCTCGAAAAGGCCTGGGCATTGGGCTGCAGGCTCGATGGGTGGTCGGAAATATTTGATTTCGAAAAGTGGAAAAGGGCGATGGACGAGACAGGGACAGACGCAGGGGAGTTCGCACGGAAGACCTTTATCCTGCCTGACTTGCTTCCGTGGTACAATATCGATATCGGCGTCACAAAGAACTTTCTTTGGCGGGAATATCAGGGAGCGCTTTCAGGAGAGGTTACCGCTGATTGCAGAAAAGTCTGTCACAACTGCGGCCTGGATTGTAATAAAACAGTCAACGGTCAACAGTCATCGGCCATTAGTCTGAGCATCGATGCCCGACGGCTATCGATCATCGGCAATCGACCCGACAGGCAATTTAAACCTGTCAGGATAAGGGTTGAATTTTCGAAGACGGGCAGACTGAAATACCTTTCCCACCTCGAGCTTGTCACGCTGGTCCACAGGGCTATACGGAGAGCGGAGTTCCCTTTGGAATATTCCAGGGGGTTCCATCCTTCACCGAAAATATCCTTTGGGCCGCCGCTCAGCGTAGGGGTTGCGGGCCTGAGTGAATATTTTGATTTGGAAGTAGTTCCGCCTTTCGATTTAATGGCAAATAAAAGAAGGATCAATCACTTGCTGCCGGAAGGGGTTTCTGTAACAGACATGGCTGCCGTATCTTCTAAGGGTTGTTCATTAAACAGCTTTATATCCAGATACGAATACGAGGTGAAAGGCGCGGATGTATCGAACATCCAGGCGTTCCTGTCAAAAAAAGAGATACCCGTACAGAGGGAAAAAACTATAATAAACATCCGGAATATGGTGGAAGATGCGAGAATTATTGAGGAAGATAAGGTACAATTACTTCTGACGGACAAAGGAGAAATAAAGGTAAGATTAGGAGAAATTCTTCCCATAGTATGCAATGCGCACATGGAGATGCTTGACATAACAAGGACAGCTGTATATGGATGGGATGGCGGATGGGTTAAACCTATTGAGCGGAGCGTGGAATGGATAGCGAAATACTGATTAATGTCACTCGCGATGAAATAAGAGTCGGCCTTCTCGAGGGGGGTCAGGTAGTAGAATTCTATGTCGAGAGAAAGCGTGACGCGAGTCTTGTCGGCAACATCTATAAAGGAAAGGTAGTGAAAATCCTGCCCGGAATGCAGTCCGCCTTTGTCGATATAGGGCTCGAAAAAGCGGCTTTCCTTTATGTTACAGACATCCACGCCGGGCTTGAAGAGTTTGCGCCTTTTCTCGAGGAAGAAGAGAAGGTGAACTCTATTGAACTTGTCTCAAAGAGGGGCCGGCCTGATCTCACTATCGAGGAGCTTATTCAGGAAGGACAGGAAATCCTTGTACAGGTATCTAAAGACCCTATGGGGAGCAAAGGGGCAAGGGTCACCTCCTATGTCACGATGCCCGGCAGATACCTCGTCTTAATGCCGAATGTCGAGCATATAGGCATATCGAGGAGGATATCCGACGAATCAGAAAGGGCAAGGCTCCGCGCAATTGTCGAAAACATCAAACCAAAAGGATTCGGCCTGATCATCAGGACAGCGAGTGAAGGTTCTGCTGAAGAAGATCTGAAAAAAGACCTCGATTTCCTGTTCCTCCTGTGGGAAAACATCCAGAAGAAAAAGGATCGGGTATCTGCACCGACCATGCTTTACAGCGACCTCGACCTTGTCTTCAGAAGCGTCAGGGACCTCATGATACAGGATGTCAAAAGGCTTATTGTTGACTCGGCGGATGAGCATGAACGGATTAAAGACTTTGTCAGGACGTATTTTGAAAAGCTTTTGGGAACGATAGAGCTTTACGAAGGCATTGAGCCGATATTCGATGCATTCGGGATCGAGTTCGACATATCGAGGGCCCTGGGGAGAAAGGTCTGGTTGAAATCCGGCGGATACATTGTCATTGATCAGACAGAGGCAATGACGGTTATCGACGTAAATACCGGCAAGTTCGTCGGCAAGGAAGAACTCGAAGACACCATACTTAAGACGAACCTTGAAGCCGTAAAAGAGATAGCTTACCAGATACGGCTCAGGAACCTTGGTGGAATCATCATAGTGGATTTCATAGACATGGAAAAATATGAAAACAGGGACAGGGTCTTCGTTGCATTTGTCGAGGCAATGAAAAAAGACCGGGCTAAGAACACGATATCCCATATTTCGGAGCTGGGCCTTATACAGATGACAAGGAAACGGGTGAGGGAAAGTCTCGGCAGAACACTTTGCGAGTCCTGCCCGTACTGCGAAGGCAAAGGGTTTGTCAAGTCGCCGAAGACGTTGTGTTTTGAAATATTCAGAAAGATAACAAGACTTGCAAAACACGGCACTGAACGCATCATTGTTACAGCCCACCCTTCCGTTGCAGACCTTCTTTCCGACGAAGAGCGTGCAGGTGTTGAAGATATAGAAAACCGTTACAGCGTTAAAGTAACCATACGGGAGAGCCGCAATTTTCATCAGGAAAATTACGAAGTCGCCGCCCTGTAAGGACCATCCTTTCACCTGATATGCATGGAAGATACTGAACCTGAACAAACGTTGCATTAAATATGAGGCATATATGCTGAAAAACCTTTTAATTCGACAATATGATGTCCATATTCACGTAAACGCACTTTTCACGTCCGGTGAATTCCGACAAGAACTTCGCTGCCGGACTGACGGGCTGTAAGGTGTCTCAGGTAAAGCTTTTTCATCATATCCGCCTCACAAATTGAACGAAAGTTATGCCGCTTGCGGGTAAATTTGAATTTTTGCTGGATATCCTTAAGGGAATGCGGAAAGTCCTGCTCGCTTATTCAGGCGGAGCAGACAGCACCCTGCTGCTAAAGTCGCTTCAGCTTGCCGGCGTCGAAACCCTTGCTGTAACAGCGGTTTCAGAGATAATATCCCGACATGACCGCTTGACGGCAGAAGAAACTGCAAAACAACTCGGAACATATTTAAGGGTCTTAACAGTTGATGCATTTTCGAACAACGAATTTGTCCTTAATTCGGCTGAGAGATGTTTCATCTGTAAAGAAAATCTGTACAAACACCTTGCCGATATGGCCTCATCAGAAGGGTACGGTTTCATACTCGATGGCAGCAACAGCGATGATGCCGCAGATTTCAGACCGGGAAGGAACGCCGCATCGGGATACAGAGTAAGGAGTCCTTTGCTGGAAGCCCGTTTTTCGAAGAAAGAGATAAGGGAAACGTCGAGGCAACTCGGACTTTCAACTTGGTCCAAGCCTTCCTCATCGTGTCTGGCAACGAGGATCCCTTACGGCAGTAAGATAACGGAAGAGGTGTTGACAAGAATAGAAAAATCGGAAGACTTCCTGAGGTCTCTCGGCTTTCTGGATATAAGGGTGAGGGACCACGGCAAACTTGCGAGAATAGAAGTCGGAAATGACCAGATTAATCTGCTGCTTGATCCGGAAAGTAGAGAGAAGATTTCCGAAGCGTTCAAGTCCTTTGGTTATATATTCATATCTCTGGACATGGAAGGTTTTCGAAGCGGCAGCATGAACCGTGTTTTAAACGGAGACTGCAGTACATGGACGATACGCGATACCTGAAGGATCTCTCAAAATGTGTCCGCTGCGGCAGCTGCAAGGCGCTCTGTCCGGTCTACGATGAGCAGTCCGTAGAATCCCTGGGAGCAAGAGGAAGACTGGCGCTTTTACAGGCCTTTTCATCGGGAGATCTGCGTTCGTCTTCAATTCTGAACGACCGTATCTTCAGTTGTACACTCTGCGGTGCGTGTTCCGGTCTTTGTCCTCCCGGGATAGATATCAAAGAGGTCATCTATCACGGAAGACGACTTCTGAAAAAGTCGGACAAAAAAAGAAAATATATCCGTTTTCTCGCTAATATTTTCGTAAGAAAACCGGGATTCAGCTTCAAAGCGCTGAGAGCGACTCAGCAGATTCTCTTCCCTTTCCTTTTTAAAAAAGGTTTCATCCCCTTTCAACCGGAGATGCCTGAATACCGCCTGAAAGACAGCCTGCAGGTTATCTCTGTCTCACAAAAAAAGGGAAGGGTGGCTATTTTTACCGGCTGTACGGTGAATTTTCTTTATCCGCATCTGGGAGAGGCTCTCATCAATGTGCTGAACCGTCTTGGCTATGAGGTCATACTCCCGGCGGGTGAAGTATGCTGCGGGACCCCGTTGCGCTCACTCGGACTTGAAAAAGAAGCGGCCGCAGCCGCAAAAAGAAATCTCGATGCATTCGGCAGGCTCAACGTTGAAGCCGTAGTGAGTCTCTGCCCTACCTGTACAAATGCCATAAAAAACGAATATCCAAAACTCATCGGCCGGGGGATCGACAAGGCTGAGGACATATCGAGTTTCTTCGTAGACAGAATAAAGTCGATTCGACTCTCGCGTGTCTTTTCTCATATAAAGAAACCGGTGTTTCATGATCCTTGCCACCTTTTGTACGGATTAGGTATCTCGGAGGAACCGAGGGAGATAATAAGACAGATCGGCTACGAGCTTTTAGAAACTCAGGGAGCAAGGTGCTGCGGTTTTGCCGGGACTTTTTGTTTCTCAAATCAGGAATTATCCGAAGGGCTGCTGAGTAAATGCACGGGGGATTATATGAAGTACGGGGCTGATGCGATAATCACCTCCTGTCCCGGCTGCATGATCCAGTTGTCGAAAACCGAAAGGACCGTTCTGCATCTTATTGAGGTTATAGAAGAGGCTGTATTGCAAAAGACCTGATTTTGCTATCTCCAAGCGCCCTTGGTCCAAAAGTACAGACATTGTTCGGAAAATTATTTAACCCGATGATTTGATTAAATATCTTTCATCGCTTTAGGGATAAAAATATTAATGTAACCATCAGCGGAAGGTACATTAAGGTATCGAAAAATAATTTTTCTCACAACATCTGTACTTTTCAATGCATTTTTAGATTAAACTCAAGCTCTTCTTATACCGTATCTCCGGTAGTTGAGTATGCTCTCATGGATCACGACTTTCATAAATCCGGCGAGCGGTACGGATAATAACATCCCGAGTACGCCGAACAGCTTGCCTCCGACAAGTACGGCTAACAAAACTGTCAGGGGATGCATATGAACGCTTTTCGCCACAACTATCGGCTGAACTACTGCGTCATCGAGCAACTTTATTACGGTAAATGCAATGATGACGTAGAGAGCCGTTTGAAAACCGCCGGTCTGCAGTACAGACACAATGACGGCAAGGAGGCAGCCGGTTATAGGCCCGAAATAAGGGATGAGGTTCGCAAGTCCGGCGAACACCCCTATAAGAACGAAATACTTGATGCCGATTAACCACATTGCAAAAATTGAAAATATGCCTACTATAGTCGCATCAATGAACTGGCCGCGAAGGAAATTGCCGATCTGCGTATTCAATTTGTGGAACAAGTAGAGGGTAAATTCGAAATACCTGTTCGGCACAATGCTTACAAAAGCCTTTTGAAATTCCCTTCCGTCCTTTATGAGAAAAAAGACAATAAAGGGGATGAGGATCAGGCTTGTGACTACCGATGCAGCATCTATAAAATGACTGACTATCCAGTCGCCCGCCTGGGCCATGCTGTTTTGCAGCCTTTCCAGGAGGTGCAATTCCTTTACGCCGAGAAACGAAAGATTCGCGACAAGAAAGTCTTCAAGTTGCGAGACGACGGCCCCGGCTTCTTCAGGATGAAAACCGCTTTTCAGAGCTGCTATCTCTGCCCACAGCAACGGGAATAATACAAGATAGATTATCGCGGCCAGGGTGACAATACATGCAAAAATGGATATAGTCGCAAACGTCCGGCTCATGTTCCGCGACTCAAAGAAATTTGCCAAAGGGTCTAAAATATATGCGAGGAGGGCTGCGATTATCACCAGCTTTACTATGCTTGAGACAGCGGAAAGAAACGCTACAGTCAATATGACGAGAATCGAAAAAAGGGCTATTTTAACAAAGGAGACCGCACTGTTGTTGCCCATGGATTCTTATTGCTCCTTTTTTTGATCCTGCTGAATGCCGCACCTGAGTTCTTTAATCTGTTCATTCGTACTTTTCAGCCGTTCACCGATAGTCCATGCCAGTTTAAAGAGAATTTTCGATCCGAGCACGGGACTGCGTTCAATAAGGTCAAGGAGCGCCGGCTTGAAGAAACACAACATCCCGGTCGGCGCCTGTGCGACAGCCGACGCACTTCTCGGCGAGTCATCCAGAAGGGCTAATTCACCGAAAAAATCCCCTTCATTAAGTTCCGCCAGTAAATGTGTGTCTTGCCGGCATGTAATGCGGATGTTACCTTTTTCGATGATATACATACCGAGACCGATATCGCCTTCATTGAAGATCACCTCGTTGTTCCTGTACTCCCTTTGATGCAGGATGCGCTTTACCGTTCTCAATTCACGGCGGCTCAAATCCTGGAAAACAGGTATGTGTGAGAGAATATTTTCTATTTCATCTTCATCCTTCTGTTTGCAGCGCAGCTTAAAAAAATTCTCCCAGAGCTTACCCATTAACTTCATCTCCCTTTCCGCCGGTAGCCTTTTATTCCGTACACCGATATATAATCACAATTCGGGCAGACGTTTCAAATTGTAACTGAGCTGCCTGGTTCCCTCTCGCTGCATATACTTGATAACCTTTGGCTATAGTATAATGTATTCTTTGTCACCAGGGAAGAAGATTGACCTCAACAATCTGCCGATCTGTTATAATAAAAAAATCAGAGAAGACTGGGGCCGGGCAAGCCTGTTTACGCTCTACCTTAGGCCTCTTTATCAACCAAGGAGTGAGAGATGCCGATCTACGAATATACATGCTGCAGATGCAGTAAAGATTTCGAAAAGCTTGTCTTCGGGAACCAGGAAGTGAGTTGTCCCAAATGCAGTTCAAAAGAGGTCAAAAAAAAGTTTTCTGTCTTTTGTACTGCGGGTACGGAAAGGCCGCTTGCCGGCACCGCATCATCGGGCTGCACGTCTTGCAGTAAAACCTCCTGCAGTTCCTGCAGGTAAATTTATTCCGGCTGGCTGAATGGATTGGCCCTTTGAACTTGGGCAAGTTTTAAAGGTTTTCCCTCAAGAACAAAGACCGCGCTGCCTCTTTCCTCGGTCGTCTTCCCTTGCACCAGCCACGTGCCTTTCCATGAGACGGTGAGCTTTACCGTCGAATCCTGTATCTCCACCCAGGTCGGGGCAAAGGTAAGCTCGGCGCTGTCGAAAAATTTTATGGCTGCAATGATTTCCCTGTAGCCGTCTTTCGTGGAATTCTCCCCAATGGCATCGCGGTCGTTCCTCAGATACGCATCTTTCAGGGTTTCTGCAAGTTCAAATGCTTCCTGCGCAAGTTTCGATTCCGGCGAGACCGACTTGATTTCCCTGTCCCCGCCGCAGGACGTCAAAATCAACCCGCCGGTTAAAAAGAGCAGCAGAACCCCGATAAGTGAAATTCGTCCGGGTAAGCTTTGATGTTCAGATATCAATGTTCCTCGCCTCCAAAGCATGTGTTGTTATGAACTCCTTCCTCGGCTCAACCTGATCACCCATGAGCACCGTGAAGATATTGTCCGCCCCGACCGAGTCCTGCACGGCAACCTGCAGCAGTGTCCTTTTATCCGGTTCCATGGTCGTCTCCCAGAGCTGCTGCGGGTTCATCTCTCCGAGGCCTTTATACCGCTGAATCGAGAGCCCTTTTTTCGCGGCGGCAAGGATGAATTCGAGCAGCCCTTTGCTTTTCCCGATCTTCATTTCGCCGTCTTTAGTCCGGACTTTATATGGGGGCATCCCGAAGTCTTTTATAACGCCAAAGAGATTTTCGAGCTCCCTGAATTCCGGAGACGTAATGAAACCGGTATCAAGATTGAGCTTATAGTTCTGCCTCTTTATCTCAACTCCGTATGTCTGATGTTCCTCGTCAAGCTGGATTTCTCCAACAGCAACGCGATGGTCTTTTTCCTGCAACTTCCTCAGGATTTCTTCAACCTTTTTTCTGTCCTTTAAAGTATCTTTATTCACGTCGGACCGGAGGATAAACATCAGAATGCCCGGCGCCTTTCTTCTCCGTTCAAACCATTCCATCAGCCGTTCGAACCTGTAAAGCTTCTTCAGGTACGGGATAAGGGCCTTTCCTTTTACTGTTTGCCCTTTGACGGCAAGCTCGACTTCATCCGCTGCAAGCTCGAAGAGCATGCCCAGCATCTCTGTTTCATTCTGTATATATTTTTCCGTCCTACCTTTTTTTACTTTAAAAAGAGGTGGCTGCGCAATATACAGATATCCTTTCTCGATCACCTGCGGCATCTGCCGGTAAAAAAAGGTGAGGAGCAGCGTCCGGATATGAGCGCCGTCTACGTCGGCATCGGTCATGAGGATAACCTTGTGATACCTGATTTTCGATATATCGAAATCATCGGGCCCTATGCTTGTGCCCAGGGCGGTGATGAGGATCTTTATCTCTTCCGAGCTCAGCATCTTGTCAAACCGTGCCTTTTCCACATTTAATATCTTGCCCCTGAGCGGTAATATCGCCTGTATTCTCCTGTCCCTCCCCTGTTTCGCAGAACCTCCGGCAGAGTCTCCCTCCACAATGAAGAGCTCGCTCAAAGCAGGGTCTTTTTCCGAACAGTCTGCAAGTTTGCCCGGAAGGCCGGTGTCTTCAAAAGCCCCTTTTCGCCGAGTGAGTTCTCTTGCCTTCCTGGCTGCTTCTCTTGCCCGCGCCGCCTGAAGCGCCTTTTCGATAATCTTTCTCGCCACTGAAGGATTTTCTTCGAAATAGGTCCCGAGGGTCTCATTAACGATGGATTCGACAATGCCTTTTATCTCGCTGTTTCCAAGCTTCATCTTTGTCTGGCCTTCGAACTGGGGGTTCATGAGTTTGACGTTGATGACCGCTGTCAGACCCTCTCTGATATCATCACCGGATAGCGCTTCCTTGATCTCCTTCAGGAGTCCTGATGAGGAGGCATAGCTGTTAACGGTTCTTGTTAGGGCTGATTTAAAACCGATGAGATGAGTGCCGCCCTCCCTCGTATTGATATTATTCGCGTAGGTATAAATGGTTTCCGAATAGCCGTCGTTATACTGAAGTGCGATCTCGACAATGATATCCCCTTTTTCTCCGAATATATAGACGGGTTTCGGATGAATCGGGGTCTTGTTTTTGTTGAGGTGCTCGATAAATGACATGATGCCGCCGCTGTAATGGAACACCTGATTTTTTTCGGACCTTTCATCGGATAACGTTATCTTGATCCCTCTGTTGAGAAATGCAAGTTCTCTCAGCCTCTGGGACAAGATATCCCAGCTGAAATCGAGAATCTCGAAAACTTCAGAGTCGGGCTTAAATGTAATTTTTGTACCTCTTCCTTTTGTCTTGCCGACAATGGCAAGAGGGGCCTTCGGCGTTCCCCTTTCGTAATGCTGCTGAAACACGCTGCCGTTCTGCTTTATCTCAATGTCAAGCCATTCGGACAGCGCATTGACGACTGAAACGCCTACTCCGTGCAAACCGCCGGATATCCGGTACGCCTTTGATTCGAACTTTCCTCCCGCGTGCAGCTCCGTAAGGACGACTTCTGTTGCAGAGCGTCCTTCTTCCAGATGTATTTCGGTCGGGATGCCCCTACCGTCGTCTATGACAGTACAACTGCCGTCAAGGTGAATAATCACGTCGATATTCTTGCAGAAACCGGCCAGGCTTTCATCCACGCTGTTGTCAACGACCTCGTAGACCAGATGGTGAAGGCCTTCTATGCCCGTAGAGCCGACATACATGGCAGGCCTTTTCCTCACGGCTTCAAGGCCTTTGAGCACCTTTATGTCTTCAGCCGTATACGATTCGTTTCCGTTTCTTTTTTCTTCCATTTAACCTCTCAGTTAATGCGCAAATTTCAGCAGGCTGCTTTCTATTATATCCTCATCGGCATAATAACGCATTTATACTCTTCGTTGCCTTCTTCTTTGACGAGGACCGGACTTAAGGGATCCTGCAGCTCCATGTCGACTTTCCCCGATGTCATTGCTCCAATGACATCCAGTACATACCTGGCATTAAACCCGAGGGTGAGCTTGTCATATTTGTAATCAAGGGTTACTTCTTCCTTTGCCTCCCCGATTTCAGGGCTCGAAGACGAAACAGTCATCTTATCCTCTTCGAGGTCACACCTGACAGCGCCCGCCCTCTCCTTCGACATCACCGAAACCCTGCGCAAAACCTTTGCGAATATCTCCCTGTCGATCGACATTTTCTTTTCGTTGGACTGGGGAAGGACATTCTCATAATTCGGGTATGAACCGTCAATGAGTCTCGTAAGGAATTGTATCGGACCGACGTTAAAGAGCAGGTGTTTTTCACCGAAAGATATTTTCACTTTTTCGCTTTTTCTTTCGTCATCGTTTCCGGCTGGAAGGAAGCGCCTGAGTTCGGAAACAGCCTTCCGGGGAACTATAAGCTTTTTCTCTTCTTTGAGTTCGCTTTCCATCGGTCTTACGATCAATGCCAGCCTGTGCCCGTCCGTGCCCACGACAGTCAGCGATTTGTTCTGGGGCTTCGGATGGAAGAGAAGGCCGTTCAGGGTATACCTAGTATCGCTTTCTCCTGCAGCGTAAAGTGTCTTCTCGATCATTTCCAGCAGGACGGATGCATCGACAGCTATTTCTTCGATTTCTCCTGCACCCAGAGATGACGGCCATGCAGGAAAGTCCGTATGCGGAAGGCATGCGAGTTTAAAGTCGCTGGCGCCTGACCGCACCCTGAGCCACTGTTCGCTGACCGCTTCGAACGACAAATCTCCGTCCAGCTCCCTAACGATCTCGAATAGCTTCTTCGCGGGGATGCAAAGCTTGCCCTCTTTCTCAACTTTGACTTCAATCGGTTCTTTGAGCGCGGTCTCGATATCGGTTGCGATTATATATGAACCCTTTTTCCCGGCATTGAGAAGAAAATGGCTTAATATGGGCATTGTGTTTTTCTTTTCAACGATATTCTGGATATTGGCAAGCTTCTGCTGCATCTCATCTTTTGATACACTCAGTTTCATACGTCCTCCTCTGTATTTGTCTGAACCCTGTGGATCGTACCGCTTCTCACCCTTTTATCTTCCGTAAAAGGCTTTCTATCATCCTGTTGAAAACTTCGTCCTTCGCCTTCTTCTCCTCTATCTGCTTGCAGGCATAGATTACCGTTGCATGATCTTTTCCACCGAAGTTTTTTCCGATATCGCTCAGAGACAGCGCAGTCATCTGTTTGCATAAATACATTGCGATCTGACGCGGTAAAGCCACCTCCTTCGTCCTCTTTTTTGCTTTCATGTCAGACAGTTTAAGGGCAAAATGCTCACATACCACCTTTTGAATATGGTCTGTGGTAACAGGTCTCTCATCTTCCTCAATAAGGTCGTGCAGGATATTCCTGGCCATCTCTGTGTTTACGGGGTTTCCGGTCAGAGACGCCTGCGCGCCGAGGCGAATGAGGCACCCCTCCAATTCACGAATATTCGACTTCACTTTCGATGCCAAATAGTATGCAACGTCTTCCGGAATATATATTTTTTCCATTTCAGCCTTTTTCTGGAGTATCGCGACCTTTGTCTCGAGTTCCGGCGGCTGAATGTCGGCTATGAGTCCCATACTGAACCGGGACTTCAATCTGTCGGTTACAGCACCGATTTCCTTTGGGGGCCTGTCACTCGAAATCACGATCTGACGCTGCCTTTCGTAGATCGCGTTGAATGTATGGAAAAATTCTTCCTGGGTCTGCGTCTTGTTTGCTATAAAATGAATGTCATCGAGCAGCAGGAGATCCACCTTGCGGTATTTCTCCTTCAGTTCGCCCATCTTCTCATGCCGTATTGCAGAGACTACCTCGTTCGTAAACTGTTCGGCAGAGACAAAGATGACGGAGATATCCGGTTTTTTATCGATTACCGCATTTCCGATTGCTGTAATAAGGTGTGTCTTGCCGAGACCCACACCCCCATAGATGAATAAAGGGTTGTAAACCCTGCCGGGCGCATCGGCAACTGCGCGGGCAGCTGCCCGCGCAAACTGGTTGCTTGCTCCGGTAATGAAATTTTCAAACGTATATTTCGGGTTGAGGTAAATGCCCCTGCTCGCAAGCTTCTGCCTGCGGCTCTCCAGCCTCATGTCCATCTTGCGGACGTCGGGATCTATCTTTTCCGCTATCCTGAACCGTACTGTTACCGGATAACCCATAATCCTGCCCAGGGATTCGGCTATAATGTCCGGGTAATTGTCTTCTATCCAGTCCTTGAAAAACCGGTTGGGGATGTCTATTGTTATCTGTTGATCCTTGAGCTGCGTAAGCTTGATAGGCCGGAACCAGAGATCGATAATATTATTGCCAACCCTCTCTTCTATCTTTGAAAGACTATTATTCCATATCTCGTCTAATGTCATATGCACAAAACCGCTAACAGTTTACCAACATTTGTTAATAACTTTCGGGGAAGGTGTAACATTATAGCCAAATACCAACAATGAAGACAAGACAATATGTTATAAATTTGTTTAATAAATTGTTAATCATTCGGTTATGAAAAATTGTTTACAAATCTTCATCTGAGTTTACCTTTTATGAACATCTGAAACTCATGGTTTTGTATAGATAAAGGGGCATTTTTAACAAATACACACTGCCTACTACCATTACTATTAATATAATTTAAATATAAATATAATAGTAGAGAAGTGAATAATACCATTATTTTTTGATTATGAACAAATTCTCCGATCCCCT
>DCVG01000081.1 GCA_002328665.1 Nitrospiraceae bacterium UBA2194 | reverse complement strand
CAGCGTTACCCTGTTCAACTGGTCGTAGGTGAATGTGATGGTTTTGTTTTTGGCGTCGGTCTGCCGATAGAGGTTGCCGTTTAAGTCATACTCGTATGTCCAGTACCCCATGTCGGGGTCCCTCATGGTGGTTTTCCTCGAAAGGGTGTCGTAGGTTATCGTCGTCTGATTTCCCTTTGTATCGATTACTTTTGTGAGATTGCCGAGGATATCGTACTGGTAATTGGTGGTTGCATAGAGGGTGGGGTTATCGTATGTCCCGGTGTATTCCCTGACCTGAACAAGCCTGCCGAATACATCCCTTATCTCCTGCTTCACGTGGCCGTTGGGATCGATGACGGTCTTCGCGCCCAGATAGTAGTCGTGATAGAAATTGTCCCTTGTCCCTTCAGGGGCCAATGCAACTACGGATTTACCCCCATCCTTTCTCCCGCACCCGGGTCATAACGATATCCTGCAACGCTTCGATAAATTTCGGATGTGTGTTCAATGAACCCGACCGTCTCAGGTTTATCCCGAGTTCGCCGGCCATTTTTTTATAAAGGATGTCTATCTCGTACAGCGTTTCGATGTGGTCAGAGACAAAGCTGATCGGCACCACAAGAACGTTCCTTATACCTTCCCCGGCAAGTCTCTTCAGCGTCTCCTCTGTGGATGGTTCAAGCCATTTCACAGGCCCGCTCTTTGACTGGTAGCTTAAAGACCATTTTACAGGAAAAGTTCTTGTAACCTCATGTATTGTTCCGACGGTCTCGGTCACGTAAGGATCGCCCTCATCGATTATTTTTTGAGGGAGGCTGTGGGCGCTGAACAGGACGTGGACCTCATCGGCTGAAGGGGAATGAGGGGCGCCGGATGAACCGGAAAAAGATTCGATCCCCTTCTCTATCACATCAGCAAGCGCTTCAATATATAAAGGATGATTGTGCCATGACGCAACACAATCGATGTCGATGGGGTAACCGGGCAGGACCTTGTTGACCTGCGAAACAGACGAACCGGATGTTGTTACGGAGTATTGGGGATAAAGGCTGAGTACGATGACTTTTTTTATTCCGTCCTTATGAATCATGGGGATAACATGTTCAATGAAAGGATGCCAGTACCTCATGCCGGTATAGACTTTAAAAGAGACAGCCCCAGGGGGCGGAGTTGATTTCCGGCTTTTGATTCCCGGCTGTTTGTTGAGCGCTTCTTCCAGGGCCTTTGCCTGGGCTTGTGTAATTTCGATGATAGGAGATTTGCCGCCGATGAGACTGTACATCTTTTCGGTCTTCTTCGATCTCAGGGTGGATATCAGCCATGCCAGGGGTTTTTGCAGGAAAGGCGGGCCGAGCCTGATGATCTGCCTGTCCGAGAAGAGGTTATAAAGGAACGGTCTTACCGCCTGAAGGGAATCAGGACCGCCGAGGTTGAGAAGCAATACGCCGATAGGCATCCCGGTAATCTATTTTGCCCTTCCGTAAGTATGGACGGCTTCAACCAGGGCCGTGACATTTTCGACCGGCGTCTGGGGAAGGACGCCGTGTCCCAGGTTAAAGATGTGACCTCTCGCGGTCTCACCTTTCCATAAGATATCCTTTACCCTCTCTTCGAGTTTTTCCCTCGGAAGGAAAAGGGCACAGGGATCGAGGTTCCCCTGAACGATACATTTTTTGCCGAGGCGTTTTACGGCTTCGCCGATATCTATTCTCCAGTCTACCCCTGTCACGTCGGCCCCGGATTGCCTGATTTCTTTCAGAAGCCCTGCGCAGTTATTGACGAAGTAAATTATCGGAACCCCGGCTCTCCTTAACTCGGATATGGCTTTCTTTGCATACGGGAGCGCAAATTTCTTGTAGTCCGCGGGCGAGAGTATGCCCGCCCATGTATCGAATATCTGCACCGCCTGGGCGCCGGCCTTTATCTGTGCCGCGAGATAAGAGGTCACTGTATCGGTTATTTTCTCCATCACGTACCCGAATACGGAGCTGTTCTGGAACATCAATTTTTTCGTATGCAGAAAATTCCTGGAGGTCCCGCCCTCGATTATATATGTACCCAGCGTGAAAGGAGCGCCCGAAAACCCTATCAGCGGGACCTTATGCTCAAGTTCTTTTCTCAGCACGCGTATCGTATCGAAAACGAACGGAAGGTCTTCCTCAACATCGGGGATGATCAGCTTTTCAGCCGCAGACTTGCTCCGTACAGGCTCGCTGAGAAGGGGTCCTTCCTTGTCGGAGAACTCAAGGCGCATGCCCATCGGTTCAAGAGGGATAAGGATATCGGAAAAAAGAATGGCCGCATCCACACCGAGGATATCCACCGGCTGAAGCGTAACTGCAGCAGCGAGCTTCGGGTTTTTGCAGAGAGTCAGAAAGTCCACGTGCGCCCGAACAGCTTGATACTCGGGGAGATACCTGCCGGCCTGGCGCATCAGCCATACAGGAGTGTACTCAACTTTTTCGCCGCGGCATGCCCTGAGAAAAATATCGTTCATAACCCCTCCTCGTGATGGCATTCCGGAATGCCTGGACTTGTTTTTAAATCCGGTTTAATTATCTCAGGCTTCCTTCCTTTTTTGCAATTCTCTCTTCTTCAGTTTTACCGGCTGATAACCGCAGAAAGGCTCTTCTTCGAGGTAATCGCCATGCAGGGCATATGACCTTGCCCGGCATCCCCCGCAGACCGTAACGTATTCACACGAGCCGCATTTGCCCTTGTATTTTTTGAAATCGCGCAATTCCCTGAAGAGTTCGGAATTTTCCCATATGTCCCTGAAGGATTGCCGTCTGATATTTCCAGCGGGTTTCGGGAAATAACTGCAGGGCAGCACATTTCCGTCCACGTCTATGAGCGCGATGAGTTGTCCGGCTATGCACCCTTTCGATCCGCCGGTAGAGAATTTCAGGGTTCTCCTTTTGAATTTGGCGCCTTCCTCCCTGGATTTCTGCAAAACCACCCTGTAATAGTGCGGAGCGCATGTCGGCCTTACAAGGATGTCTTTCTCGTCTTTTTCCATCTGATAATGCCATTCGAGGATTTTCTCATAATCTTCCCTGGAAATAAGCTCGTTCATTATCTCTTCACCCCTGCCTGTGGGGACAATCATGAACAGATACCATGCAGTTGCGCCGAGTTCTTTTGCGAGTTTATAGACCTTGGGAATCTCTTCCTGATTTCTTTTCGTGAAGGACGAATTGACGATGAAGTCGATGCCGTATTCCCTGAACAGGCGGGCGGCGTTTATAGTTCCGGCAAAGGCGCCTTTCTGGTTTCTGAAATCATCATGCACAGTCTCCACGGAGCCGTCAAGACTGAGGGAAACGATCCTGATTCCAGAATCCTTTATCTTTCCGCATATCTCACCGGTAACGAGAGTACCGTTGGTTGCGAGGCACATCCTCAGCCCCTTGTCGGTGCCGTAGCGGGCTATCTCGAACACGTCTTCCCTTAAAAGAGGTTCCCCGCCTGAAAGTACCAGCACAGGCTTCGCATAGGCAGTGATATCGTCGATGATCCTGAAGGCCTCTTCAATCGTGAAGTCGGGGTGGGCTTTCACTTCAAGCTCGGAGGAAGATCGGCAGTGTACGCACCTCAGGTTGCACCTCCTGGTTATCTCCCAGGCAATCCATCTCGGTGTGAATTCCATTTAATCTCCCTTGAAAAATGAGTTCAATTTTTATCAATCACCGTGTTAATTCCGCCATTTTCTCCATCCAGACAGTCTCCTCTATTGCCTTAAGAAGCGGTCCGAACGTAGACGGATCGAGCGCAGAGACCGCAACGGCATTATAACGCACCGCGATGTTTTTTGCTTCCTCACTGTCTATCCTGTCGGTCTTGTTAAATACCAGAAGACGCGGCTTTTCATGGAGGCTCAGTTCCTTCAGGATGTTCTCGACAGACTCTATGTGCTGCTCGAAACGCGGGTTTGAAGCATCGATAAGGTGCAGCAGCACGTCCGCATCTTCGAGCTCTTCAAGAGTCGCCCTGAACGCCGCCATCAGGTCCTTCGGAAGGTCCCTGATAAAGCCCACCGTGTCTGTGACGATAACGTCTCTTTCACGCGGAAACCTCAGCCGCCTGCTTGCCGTATCCAGGGTGGCAAAAAGTTTGTCTTCAACAGGCACAAAGCTCTTTGTGAGAGAGTTAAGGAGTGTGGATTTGCCGGCGTTCGTATATCCGATGATGGAGACTATCGGTATCCCTGCAGCCACTCTCCTGTGCTTCCGCTGTTTTCTCGCTTCCCTCAGCGACTTAAGCTCTTTTTCCAGCAGGGATATTCTGTCCCTGACACGCCGTCTGTCCACCTCGAGTTTCATTTCGCCCGGGCCTCTCCCTCCAATGCCTCCCATCAGACGGGACATTGCGGTGCCTTTTCCCGTGAGCCTCGGAAGCCTGTATTTCAGTTGCGCAAGCTCAACCTGGACTTTTCCGTCCCTGCTCTGGGCGCGCCGCGCAAAAATATCGAGTATCAGTTGCGAGCGGTCGATGACTTTAAGCTCGGTAAGTTCGCCTATTGCCTTGACCTGAGAAGGGTTTAATTCCTGGTCGAAGACAAGGAGTGTGGCGCCCTTATTGAGGGCGTTGATGATCAGTTCCCTGATCTTCCCTTCTCCCAGCATATATCTCGGATTTATCGACTTCGGCCTCTGAATCACGGCATCGAGGACGAGGAGATCGCTTGAGCGTGCGAGTTCCTTCAACTCCTCCATCGAATCTTCCTGTTCATATTTCGGCATGGTAGAAACACTCACCAGTATCGCCCGTTCCCTCCTGTCGTCAGGGCTGAAAAGCCTGCTTCTTTCCATCTCTTCTTCAAGAGATCGGATGAAGGGAAGGAAGTCCAGTTCAAAATTATGGAAATTCTGCGCGGAAAGAATCTCAAACGGCTTTGTTCCGCCGGGCATCAGATAAGCTGCAAAGACATTCCCCGGCAGGCCGTTCCTTACTCCTATTGCAACGAGAA
The DNA here is from genome assembly GCA_002328665.1 of Nitrospiraceae bacterium UBA2194. Lineage (GTDB taxonomy): Bacteria > Nitrospirota > Thermodesulfovibrionia > Thermodesulfovibrionales > SM23-35 > UBA2194. Next base: position 28,510 of record DCVG01000081.1, on the reverse strand, counting down.
TGTCGAGCCTGAGGAGCGCAAGATCCGTGAGGTCGTCCTGAGTGAGCGCCTCTTCGTCCATGTGTGTATGGATGAGCCTGAGCCCTCTCAATGCCTTTTTTCCCAAAGGGTAATTCTCTAATCCCGGAATAAAAATTCCCTTGGCATCTCCGACGATCACATGAGTAATATTCCCGGAGCGATCGATGAGCGTTCCTATCTGGCGGTTCATTTCAAAGGAGAGTTCCGTAAGGTATCTCGCCAGCTCAGGCGTTATGAATTCGCCGTGAACCTTTCTTCTGTATATCCTTTCGAGGGATTTGAGGTAACTGGTCTTGAGACCCGATATATTGCCGTAAAGTGTTGGTATCTACATTCTCCGATCTTTGTTTTATGGTATATTTTATCATACAAAATTTCATAGGGATAGTTAAGAGGAGCGGTTGCAGTTTATTGACAGAGACTAAGTATGGGAGAGAAAGGGCCTTTATGAAAATTATTGCCGAACACAGGATTCATGGAAAATCCCTACGGCTTGTTCAGGGTGATATTACCGAAAGAGAAGTCGACATAATAGTCAATGCGGCGAACTCTCATCTTCAGCATGGAGGCGGGGTTGCCGGTGCCATTGTCCGGAAGGGCGGACAGATTATCCAGGAGGAGAGCGACCGGATAGGATTTGTGCCGGTGGGTCATGCCGCCGTCACCACGGCGGGCCGGCTTCCTGCAAAATTCGTTATCCATGCAGTTGGTCCGAGGATGGGAGAAGGGGATGAAGACAACAAACTGATGAGCGCTGTGCGCAGCAGTTTAACCCTTGCGTCGGAGAAAGGATTGAAAAGCATATCGCTTCCCGCCATAAGCTCCGGTATTTTCGGGTTTCCGAAGGACAGATGCGCGGCGATATTGGTAAAAGAGGCTTTGCGCTTCCTTAAGGAAAATCCGGGTGCCAGCCTCGAATTGATCGAGTTTTGCGTGTTTGACGATGTGACAGTGGACTATTTCGAGAAGGAGTTCGCTCATATCAGCGAAAGCCTTTGAAATTTTCCCTGAAATAGAGACGGAACCCTTAAAGAAGCCGAAACCCCTAAGACAGTTTAGCGATGCCGGCACTCGAAATGAAGAAGCATGATATTATCGTATCAAATGCATTTTTCGACTAAGAAGGCGGAGGTTTTTTCAGTTCTGCATCCAGCTTTGCGTCTCTTCCGTAAACGTCGTCGCGGAAATTGAGCAGGCCGTCCCCGTCAACCCACGCTGTCAGGTAGAGGATATATACATCCATAGGGTCGGGCAGTCTGATCTCTCTCTCACTGCCTTTGGCGATCTCGGCGGAAATTTTCTCCGGTGTCCACTGCGGGTCATGTTTCAGGACATATTCGGCGAGCTCCAGTGGTTTTTCCATGCGGATGCAGCCGTGGCTGAAACTCCGGACGTCTCTCTCAAACAGACGCTTGCCGGGGGTATCGTGAAGATATACATCGAACGGGTTCGGAAACATGAATTTTACCCTGCCCAGAGGATTCCGGGGGCCGGGTTCCTGCCGGAAGCGATATTTGAAGGCAGATGTGCCTGCGGCATACCAGTCAACCGATCCGGGGTCGATTTCCCGTGGTTTCTGTCCCCAGCCGCTGAGTATTTTCATATTCTCTTTCTTCAGATATTCCCCATCTCTCCGGATCTTCGGGATTATCTCCTTACGGGCAATGTTGGCAGGTACATTCCAGTAAGGATTAAGGATCAGGTGCGTCATTTTTTCACTGAAAACAGGCGTGTGCCAGTAAGGTTTTCCGACTATGACTTTCATGGACAGAACTGCATTCCCCCGCTCGATAACCTTAAGAGCGAAGTCCGCAATATTGACTACTATATAGCGTTCTCCGAGACGTTTTGAAACCCATCTCATCCGTTCCATATTCAGCTCTATCTGGCGCGCGCGGCTTTCAGCCGTAATATTGAGCGCTTTCAAAGTGACAGGACCGACCACACCGTCTGTTTGAAGGCCGTGCAGTTTCTGGAACTTTATGACAGCATCCTCCAGCTCCGAATCAAAGGTATCGCGAGCGTCATTGATACCCGGGGGGAGATATCCCGAAATCTCCAGACGCTGCCGCAGGTCCCGCACGCGGTTGTCGCGTATCCCTCTTTTCAGCGGCTTGCCTACCGGTATGGCAGGCCAGCCTCCCTTGCCGGCAAGTCTGCGGTAAGAAATAAGATTTTTTTTCAATTCCGCATACATGTCCTGCGAAGGGAGAAGTTTTTGCAGCGATTCCTGGATGCGGTCTTCTTTTACGGCTTTCTCGAAAACAGAGATAACGTCTATCTGCTTCGGCTTCACATGCCAGTCCGCCTCCAGGGTTACCGGATTTACACACCCCGCCGAATAGTGGCAGCCAAGAAGCAAAAAGGCGTCGGAAAGCAGCAGGTCAAGGTCCGCTCGGATATCAACAGGAGATACGCTGCCATCACCGTACTTCCGAATCTCTTCGATCAGCGCCCTGACTGTCCGGAGATGATAGTAGTCGGGGGTCAGCCCTTCGCGGTCGGCCTTTTCGATCGAAGAAATCAATGAATAGACCCGGGTGCGGAGTCCGCTTCCGTCGACCCACGCCGGCCGGTAGTCTCTCCTCTCGTAGAAATCCCTCAGCATGTCGGGTGCCTGCAGACGTTCTCCCCGAAGACGCAGTGTCTGCGATTCCCCGGCAATCTTTTTTTCAATGACCCGTGCGACAGGTGAGGTCTCCGGGCGATCAGCTGAGCCGGTATTCGAAGCAGATGCGACAATCAGCACAATGCAGGCTGCTATGGAGACAAAAGATATTCTGTTCACATGTTTTGTCATTGCCGTCTTTTTATTTTAAAAAAAAAGTACGGTAAATCCAAGAAGAGATTACGGGAATCTCTCTCATTGAAAAAAGGAGATATCAGATGATAAACTGCATTTGACATTTTTGGTGTTATGAATTTTTGAATTTTCGCGGAAAAAAGAAACCTTGCAGGAATTATTTGACAGGACGGGCGATTCCCACGAGAAGAAGCATGTTTCAGATGCGATAATTAACCTGTATGCCGCACACGTGCTCTTTCTTCTCTACCCTTATAACCATCCTCTTGTATCCGATTCCCTGAAAAATGCCTTCCAATGTTTGCACAAGGCTCTCAGGAAGAAACCCCGCTTGAGCCTGGAAACTGTTGAGGGGAGGCTGATGGTTGACGGAGAGTTACCGGATGGTGATGTTCCCGTCCTGGGAAATTTTGCATCATGGCTCGGCAGCATGAACATAAAGTCTTTGGCTTTTATGAAGGAGCTTACGCGGAGGGAACTTATCAGCTTTCACAAGATTGTATCGACGAAAAATCTTACCGTCGAGGAGATGTCCAGAGCCATGTCCGAGAAAAATATCGTGAATATCAGCGTGCATCCGGTGAAATTCTCAGCCGGCCATGCCGGGGTGTCCTCCCGTCACGATGAGGCTCGTCAGGAACTCATCAAGGACTTCGAAGACACGATGTATCATACGGAAAGCGGCCAGGCCCAGTCTTCCTTCTTCATGCGTCCCGACGGTGCGAGTCCCCATGAAGATGCCGCCAATTACGGTCTCATCAGTGGAAATGAAAGCAGAATGGATCAGCCGGAGAACCCGATGGGCTTGTCCTCTTTTGGCACGGATTATGACAGGAAGGATGACGTGCAGGAGATTTTGCCGCACATCTTGTCTCAGGCGGAGCAGGAAACCTGTAAACCTTCCCGGCCGGAGGGTGAAGCGGATATGCCCACAAAACGACCCGCTTTCGTCCCCTCCAGGACGATTGAAGGTTCTGATTTCTTTTTTGACTTCGTAGCCTGCGGGAAAGCGGTGCTGCATGACATAGAAATATCAGGTGAGACCGCCGGTCTGTTTAATGAATCACATATTCAGGATGAAATGATACTGGATGCCCTTTCATCTTCGGTCCGGGCCACAGCGGTGGATGAGGGATCTAATGCCTCGATAATTGCGGAATGTACCGAGGAGGCGATTACCGAGGCCTCTTTTGACGTGGTGCTCGAACTCCTCGAGTCGGATTTTCTTGATGAAGAGACGTATCGGAAACTTGAGGGAAGGTTCACGGCATTTGTCGGATTATTCTCGGAAAAAGGTGAATTTGAGAAGGTTCTTGAGCTATTCAATTCCCTGAAGACACAGTCATTGCAGGGGAAATGGAGCGTTCACGCAACGGTAATGATCAGAAGAATTTTTTCGTCGGAGAGGGTTAACGCCAAAGTCGTCGACGCAATGCGTCGTTATGGCAGAAAACGGCGGGATGCGGTGTCCAAGCTCGCGAGCGCCTTGCGGTCTTTCATCATACCCTATCTGCTTGATGCCCTCACTGACGAGTCGGACACAAGCACAAGAAGGTTCATTATGTCTCTCCTGATTTCCCTCAGGAGCGAAGCGGTCGAACATATAGCCAAACGTCTCAGAGACAGTTCCTGGTATGTCGTTCGGAATATGCTCTACTTGTTAAGGGAATGCCGGGGGAGGAGTTACGCGCAGGCGGTAAGAGGATTCCTGGAGCACGAAGTGCCCCTTGTCCGGCTTGAAGCATTGAGGACGCTCCTCAGTTTTCAGGATCCGGACGCAGACGCCTGTGTGATAAAGTTCCTCAGGAGCGACGTGTTCCAACTGCAGAAGGGAGCGGTCAGACTCACGGGCTCCTACCGCATCAAATGCGCGGTGCCTTATCTGTTGCAGATGCTGCGGGAAAAGGACACGCCCGGGAAGAGATACCTCTTTAAGAAGGGGATTGTCCGGGCGCTTGGCAGAATCGGCGACGGTCGCTCGGCCGGTCATCTTCTGAATATCTGCGAGTCAATAAGCGGGCTCCATAAGGATGAGGCAGACAAGCTGAAGGTCGAGATATTCAGAACGCTTCACAATTATCCTGCGTCGACGATCGGGCCGCTTGTTGACTACGGCAGGCACTCGGACAATGTGGAGATCATGGCTATCAGCAGAAAACTTATTAAACAATACGGGCTGACGGCGGGAAAACAGGGATAACAGCATGATCGAGGCAGCGGAGAAAATTATTTCCTGCTTTGTTTCCGGGATGGCTAATTACCAGTCGCATCCCGGTGACCCCCGGTCCTTTTCCCGGGATGTGGAGGAAGCCCTCGGAGTCATAAAGTCGCTGAATATCGAGCATTTCTTCACCATTACCGTGAGTGACGAAAACAGTATGTTCATCAACGGCATCCGGATGTTGCTGGGCAAGTCTGACGCCAGGAAATTTTTCCTGAAGTTGCGAAAGAAGGGAGTTGTTACGGTCGTGGTCAGCAAGGGAGTGCGGGCTGAGGAACTCCAGAGGTTTCTTGAGGACCTCGCATCTTCAGTCGGTTTTTTCCACTCCTATGCTCATATCGCGGTGAAACGAAGCGAGCAGAAGCCCCGCAGCGACATATTTACTCCGGGGCGGAGCCTTAAGGATGATTATCTTCAGATCAGACGGATATATAGCGACATTTCTGTGAAAGGGCACATCGAGATGACCGCTGTTGATGCGGTCATGGGGCGCCTCATAGCGAATGTACGCGAGGAAGTGGGGCTGCTTTCTCTGCTTGTCCCCTTGGAGCGAGATGTTGATGACCTGTACATCCATTCCGCAAAGGTGGCAATGCTTTCGATACTTCAGGGAGAACATCTCGGGTTGGGCAATGCCCTTCTCTATGACATCGGATTAGCCGCCCTTCTTCACGATGTCGGAAAGACGCTGCTGCCGCCTGCCCTTCTGGACAAGCAGGACCCGCTCAGTGAAGCCGAATGGGCAGTGATGAAGAACCATCCTGTCTATGGCGCGGGCCTCCTTGCATCGCTGAGCAAGATTCCAGAGATCGCGATCATTGTCGCGTATGAGCACCACAGGAAATACGACGGTACCGGATATCCCGAGACAAGGATAAGGCGGAGAAAACAGCATATCATCAGCCAGATCGTTGCCATTGCGGATTTTTATTGTGCGGTGAGCGCCTCCCTCCCGCACCGGAAACCGCTCAGCCATACCTCTATCATGGGGTTGCTCGTTGAGACGGCGGGAAAGGAATTCAATCCCCTGCTTGTGGAAAACTTCGTTCGGGCCATGGCAAAAGGGAAATCAGGCGCAGAGACAATGAAGGCATAAAAAAAGGGCAGGGTGGAGACCCTGCCCTTTTGATTGTCTCAAATCTTACTGAAGGAGTTTTCCGAACGGGTTTACGAAGATGACGATGAGGACGACGACGAGTGCGTAAATAGCGAGAGACTCGATCATCGCGAGACCGATAATCAGGGTTGTGGTGATCTTTCCGGATGCTCCGGGATTTCTTGCGACTCCTTCGCATGCACCGCCCAGACCGGTACCCATACCGATGCCTGTGCCGAGAGCAGCGAGACCCATTCCGATTGCACAACCAAGCGCTGCGAGGGCGTAATAGAGGATGTTGGAGCTTCCCCCGGTGGCAGCAGCCTCCTCGGCAAAACATACGGGAGCAAGAATGAACATAAGGGTAAGGGCCGTGAGAACAGCAATTGCAGTCTTCTTCATTGTTTCATTTCCTCCTTTCTGAAAAATATTGAATTAATGTGCCTCTTCAACGGCACCGGCAAAATACAATGTTGTCAGCAGGGTAAAAACAAAAGCCTGCACGACGCTCACGAGAACGCCAAGACCGAGTATTGCAGACGGAATGATCCATGGAGAAATGATGCCGAGAACGATCAGTATTATATGTTTTCCGGTCATATTTCCGAATAACCGGACGGTAAGTGTCAGAGGTCTTGCGATATGGCCGATCACTTCAACAAAGAACATCAGTATCATGAGAGGAAGCGCTGCAATTGAACGGATAGGGCCGAGAAAGTGGTTGAGGTATTTTATGCCGTGGACCTTGATTCCGAAAAAGTGGGTGGCCAAAAATACCGGTATGGCCATGGCGGCGTTCGTGTTTACATTCGCTGTTGCTGCCGTGAACCCCGGTACGAGACCCATGAAGTTGCACAGGAGAATAAAGAAAAAGATGGTACAGATAAAGGGGAACAGAGTTTTCCCCCAGCGATGGCCGATGTTATCGTCAACCAGTTTGTAAATGGTCTCATAGAGCAACTCCAGAAAATTCTGGAGACCCCTCGGCACCAGTTTGAGAGATCCCCTTACGATAAGGGCGGTAACGATCAGGATTATTGACGCGAGAACGGCATGAGTGACATTGTGAGGAATTACTTCAGGGTTGATAATAGCATCCATTAAAAGGACTTCTTCCATACAGACCTCCTCTGAGGATTAAAATCGCAGTTATCTTACATGACCACCCGTGAAAAGTCAATAGGACGGGAGGTGGAATTTAAAAAAAATATTGCCGCTTTATTTTGCCGGGACAGGCGTAAGATCAGGATCGAGAACAAAGGCTTCCCGGAAATATTTTACCGCTTCGGAATGTCTTTTCAGTTTATAAAGGGAATAGCCGAGAAGGTAATAGGCACGCGGGTCGGGTTTTTTCTCCACGTATTCCCTGAAATACTTTGCCGCGGTATTAAAATCTTTTTTTGCGTAGGCTCCGGCGGCCTTGTCGAAAGCGGTTTCCTCAGCGAAGGAGAATGCGGCGGCAGAACAAACAGCAAAGATACAGAGTACAAATCCTGCAATCACTTCACGTTTTGAAAGTCTCATCGTCAACCCCCTAATCAAAATTAAGGTTCAGATCTTTCTCGCGCGGCTTGCGGACAGAAACGGCCGGTGCAAATTGCTTCGGCTCGGTTCCCTCCCTGAAATACTCTTTTATACCGGTCGATTCGTCCCGCGCAAGAAGTCCTGTCTCAGGATCGATTATGTAACTTACGATGCCTTCCGGAACTGGGAAATCCTCCGGGTCGCCGCTTGCGAAATCCTTCATGAAAGAAACCCAGATCGGTGAAGCGGCACGCGCGCCGGTCTCCTGCGCGCCGAGCGGTATCATATTGTCAAAGCCAACCCAGACAGCAGCTACAATCCGCGGGGTGTAGCCGACAAACCACGCATCACGATAATCGTTGGTTGTCCCCGTTTTTCCTGCAACAGGTCTGCCGAGTGCCTTGGCCCTCCACCCCGTACCGTATTCTACTACGTCTTTCATCATGGAGGTTATCTGAAAAGCGGTCTGAGGGCTCATCACCTCTTCAGCCTCGGGTTCGCTGCTCTCAATGATCCTGCCTTTTGAGTCCGTTATATATTTGATTGCTATAGGTTTAACCTTCATTCCTTCACCGGCAAAAACACTATAACATAAGGCAAGCTCAATGGGCGTCACGCTCAGGGATCCCAGGGCTATGGTGAGGTCTCTCGGCATGTCTCCACTTACGCCTATAGAGCCCGCAAAATCTATAACATTGTTAATTCCGACCTCGTCAACTAATTTAACTGTAACCACATTTCTTGAATAAGTCAACGCTTCCCGAAGGGTGGTCGGACCATAAAATTTGTGGTCATAGTTCTCCGGTGTCCAGTTACCTCTATCCCCTCCGGGATAAGTTACAGGCTCGTCCATGATGATGCTTGCAGGGGTAAATCCGCTGGCAAGGGCAGCGGCGTAAATAACCGGTTTAAAGGCCGAACCCGGCTGGCGCTTCGCATAGAGCGCCCTGTTATACTCGCCCCTGATATAGTCATAGCCGCCGATCATAGCCCGGATGAACCCTGTATCCGGTTCCAGGGCGACCAGTGCCGCCTCAGCATTGGGCTCCTGCTCAAGAGTGAGCTGGACGGCTTTTGCGCTCACGCTTTTTATGCTTACTTTTATAATGTCACCGGGGGTCAGTATCTGAGATAATGAAAAATCTTTTAATATCTTGACTGTACCCTTCTGCCGGTCTATTACCCTGGATGCCCACCGCGCATCTTCGATCCGGAGTTTGCCTATGATACCCCTGGTTTTTATCAGGGCCTCTTTGGAGCTTACCTTGAGAACAAGCCCCGAAGAAATATCTCCGGGGTTCGCTACCGCAAGAGAAGTCGTATCTTTTGTTTCCATCTCCTTTTCGAAATCGACGTCTTTCTTATGGTCGACTGGGCCGCGCCAGCCTCTTCTCTTATCGAGTTCCTTCAGTCCTGCCTGAACAGCTCTTGCAGCAGACGACTGCGCCTTCCTGTCAAGGGTTGTGTAAACACGTATATCACCCTTGTATACTGTTTCTACGCCGTATTGTTGCTCGAGATACTTTCTTATGTGGTCGATGAAATAATTGTTGGCCTCCATGCCTTTTCTTGCGCTTGAGAGGTAGAGGGGCTGCCGCATGGCGTTTTCCATTTCCGATTTCTTGATATACCCTTCCGACTCCATGCGCGTAAGCACGATATGCTGTCTCTCTTTTGCCTTCGTCAGGTCATTGTACGGGGAATAAATCAAAGGCGCCTTGGTAAGGCCGGCAATGAGCGCGGCTTCCGACAGGGTGATGTTTTTGACCGTTTTTCCAAAATAGACCTTTGAAGCCATTTCCACACCGTAGGCCCCATGGCCGAAGTATACCTTATTGAGATAGAGCTCAAGAATCTCTTTCTTGGTAAGATTTTTTTCTATTTTTACGGCAAGTGCGGCTTCTCTTATTTTCCTCTTGAAAGTTTTCTCGGGTGAGAGAAACATTACCTTGGCGAGTTGCTGGGTAATGGTACTGCCGCCTTCCCTGAAACCGACGTGAATAATGTCTTTCATGAGCGCTCTCGCTATTGCGATATAGTCGATACCCTTATGTTTCCAGAACCTCGAGTCTTCAACCGCTATGACGGCATTAACCATATTTTCGGGTATCCGGTCTATCGTAACGAATATCCCTTTTTCCGCCTTCAGTTCTCCTATGAGAACGTCGTCATCCGCAAAGATTTTGGTCCCGGACGACGGCCGGTACTGTTTCATCTCTTCAATTGAAGGTATACCCCTGCTGACTGCGAGGTAGCTTCCGGCGGAAATTCCAAGGACTATGGAGAGCGCCGCGAGGACGATAATCAGTCTGGATTTCATGGATTAATCATTATACCTTCCGGCAGGAATACCTGTCAAAATGCCGCATTGACTTCATTCCGCGCCTGAGGTTAATATTCTAATTATGTATCCACATTCGGACTATGTCCCCCTCCATCTGCATACGGAATACAGCCTTCTGGACGGAGCGATAAGGATAAAAGAACTTGCCGGACAGGCGGCCTCCTTCAGGATGCCTGCAGTGGCGATTACCGATCACGGGAACCTTTTCGGCGCGATAGAATTCTACAGGCGGATGATAAAAACGGGGATTAAGCCCATTATCGGCTGTGAGGTCTATATAACTCCGGGAAGCCGTTTTGAAAAGAGGCACGGTTCCGAGGCCGACGATGTGACGTATCATCTCATCCTGCTCGCAAAAGACAACAACGGTCTCCGTAATCTCATTACACTCGTAAGCAGGGCATATACTGAAGGGTTCTATTATAAACCGAGAATAGACATCGATCTGCTCGAACAAAACAGCGGGGGACTGATAGGCCTGACTGCGTGTCTGAAAGGAGAAATCCCCTATTACCTTCACCGGGGGATGGTTGAAAAGGCGAGAGAAAAAGCCCTCCGTTATAAGCACATATTGGGGCCGGAGAATTTCTATATAGAGGTTCAGGAAAACGGGCTGCCTGAACAGGAACAGGTGAATAAAGCCCTTGTCGAGCTTGCGAAGGACCTGCATATCGGGATCGTCGCTACAAACGACTGTCATTACATGAAGAGGGAAGATGCGAGGGCGCATGACATTCTCCTCTGCATCCAGACAGGGAGGACGGTGAACGACAAGAACCGCCTCCGGTTCAAAACAGACGGGTTTTATTTCAAGTCTCCGGAGGAGATGAAGAATGCCTTCAGGGAACTCCCCGAGGCGATCCTGAACACGCGCGCAATTGCCGAAAGGTGCAGTGTCGAATTCAGGCTTGGTGAAAACCTTTTGCCCAGATACGAACTTGACAACGGGCAATCGCCTGATGTCCTGCTCGAACAACTTGCATGGGAGGGATTCTCCCGGAAACTCGGGGAGGAACCTCCTGCTTTTTACAGGGAGCGGCTCGGGAAGGAACTCGAGATCATAACGAAGATGGACTATTCATCATACTTCCTTATCGTATGGGACTTTATCAATCACGCCAAGAAAAAAGGGATCCCCGTGGGCCCAGGCAGGGGCTCTGCAGCGGGAAGCCTCGTCTCATATTGTCTGGGCGTAACAGACATCGATCCGGTCAAATACAACCTGCTCTTCGAGCGGTTCCTGAACCCTGAAAGGATCAGCATGCCGGACATAGACGTAGACTTCTGCAAGGACAGAAGGTCTGAGGTCATATCCTATGTCGCGGAAAAATACGGAAAAGACCACGTCGCACAGATTATCACATTCGGCACAATGGCGGCAAAGGCTGCAATCAGAGACGTGGGAAGGGCGCTCGATATCCCTTACGGGGAAGTGGACAAGATCGCAAAACTGATACCGAACGCCCCGAATACCACCATTGAGGCGACGCTGGAGAAAGAAGCCCAGTTAAGAGAGGTATATGAGAATGATAAAAAGGTCAGGGAGCTTATAGATACTGCAATGAGACTGGAAGGTCTCTGCAGGCACGCATCCACCCATGCCGCCGGAGTTGTGATCTCTCCGGCCCCGCTTACGGACTATACACCTTTATACAGAAACCCCACGGACGGAAGCATAGTGACGCAGTATGATATGGGATCCATAGAGAAGATAGGGCTGTTAAAGTTCGATTTCCTCGGATTAAAGACGCTTACCGTCATCGATAAGGCGCTAAAATATATGGCGGACAATGGTGCGAAGATTTCTCTCAAGAATATCCCTTTTGACGATGAAAAAACATACAGGCTCCTGAGTTCCGGCAATACGACCGGTATCTTCCAGCTCGAAAGTCCCGGGATGAGGGATCTGCTCGTTAAGATCGCTCCGAACAGGTTCGAAGACCTCATTGCGATAGTTGCTCTTTACAGGCCCGGCCCGATGGGCAGCGGCATGATCGATGAGTTTATCAAGAGGAAGAAAGGAAAAATACCTGTCAAATATGACCTGCCGCAGCTGAAAGAAATCCTTGATGAGACATATGGAGTCATCCTCTATCAGGAACAGGTTATGAGCATTGCGAACAAACTCGCAAACTTTTCCATGGGGCAGGCGGATATCCTCAGAAAGGCGATGGGCAAGAAGAGACCCGATGAAATGGAGAAACAGAAGGAGGCGTTTATCCATGGAGCCCGTTCAAACGGGATCTCCGAGAAAAAGGCGCATCGGATCTTCGACCTGATGACGTATTTTGCGGAGTATGGTTTCAACAAGTCCCACTCCGTAGCCTATGCCTATGTTGCCTACCAGACGGCATATCTGAAAACCCACTATACTGTCGAATTCATGGCGGCCACATTGAGCGCTGAAATGGACAATACCGACAAGATAATAAAACTAATAGCAGGATGCCGGGAGATGGAAATCGAGATACTCCCGCCTGATATCAATCTCTCGGACAAGGAGTTTAAGGTTGTAGGCAACTCGATAAGGTTCGGGCTTGAAGCGGTCAAGGGGGTCGGGTCGTCCGCCATAGAGGCGATCCTCGAGGTGAGGGATATTGGCGAGCCTTTCAATTCCGTCATTAATTTCCTTGAACGGGTCGATCAGAGAAGGGTAAACAAAAAAGTGGTGGAAAGCCTCATAAAGGCGGGTGCCTTTGATTCGCTGAGTATCCCGCGCGCTCAGGCCATGGAGGTTATGAGCAGATTCCTCAACGGGAACTCAAGGCTCGCTGCGCGTCTTGCCGGCCAGCAGAGCATTTTCGGCGATCCAGCCGATGAAGACAGTGAAAATATTACCGACTGGAGCCTTGAAGAGTTTCTCAGGCACGAGAAAGAAGCGCTCGGTTTTTATATCACCGGTCATCCGTTGACGAAATATGCCGCGCAGCTCAAAAAGATGGGTACGAGAACGACTTCGGAACTCGACGGACTGCCGGACGGTCAGGAGATCAGGATAGCCGGAATAATAACGAATATCAAGAAGATACAGACGAAAGTAAAGGCGGAGACCATGGCATACCTCACACTTGAAGACCCCGAGGGCAACGCCGAGGTCATTGTCTTTCCGGACCTTTATAAGAAAAGCATTGCAATTCTTCAGAAGGACACCCCGCTGTTTGTAAAGGGTAAATTGGACAAGACCGAGAAAGGACTGAAGATTGTCTCTTCCGAGATAATGAAACTGGATACTGCGAGGGCTGTTTCAGGCCAAAAAGTTGAGATAAGCCTGAGATTGCCGTTTCCGGTGGCGGGGGACCTTCATGCGCTAAGGTCGGTGATAGCAGCGGACGACCTGGGGAACTATCCTCTCTATCTGAGGGTATTTCACAAGGAGGCGGAGATGTTGATTGAGACGGGCCTGAGGATAGCGTATGACACTGAGACCGTACAGAGGATCGAAAAAATAGCGGGGAAAGGGGCCGTGGCCCTGCAATGATCAGATATTACCTCGAATTTGAGCGGCCCATTGAGGAACTGGAGCTGAAGATTGACGAGCTCAAGCGCGCTTCCGATGGAAAGGACATCGACATATCGAGTGAAATAAGGAAGCTGGAAAAGAAGGTAAACGACCTCCGCTCGGAGATATTCTCCTCTCTCACCCCCTGGCAGAAAACACTTATTGCAAGGCATCCGGACAGGCCTTATACAATGGATTACATCAATATGATGACAAGCGATTTTGTCGAATTGCACGGAGACAGAAGGTTTGCAGACGACCCGGCTGTCATTGCAGGCATGGCAAAGATTAACGGCATTGCCATAACAATTGCAGGTCATCAGAAAGGAAGGGGGATAAAGGAGAGGATCTACCGCAATTTCGGACAGCCGCATCCGGAGGGTTACAGGAAAGCTCTCAGGGTGATGAAACTTGCAGAAAAATTCAAAAAACCCGTAATAACTTTTATCGACACCCCCGGCGCCTATCCCGGAATAGGAGCGGAAGAGCGTGGCCAGGCGGAAGCGATAGCAGTCAACCTTATGGAAATGTCGAAACTCAAAACCCCGATAATCTCCGTTGTCATCGGAGAGGGAGGCAGCGGAGGGGCCCTCGCTCTTGGTATCGCCGACCGCATGTATATGCTTGAACATGCGAGTTATTCCGTTATCTCTCCCGAAGGGTGTGCCGCAATACTCTGGAAGAAGAACGGCGATCTCAGCGCTGCGGACTTTTCGAAGGCAGCAGATGCGCTTAAACTGACAGCTCAGGACCTTATGGACTTCAAGATAATTGACGGTATAATCCCTGAGCCGCTTGGCGGGGCGCACAGAGACCCTGAAGCGATGGCGAAGAGCGTTTCGGATTTCATTCTCAATGCAATCGAGGAACTGAAGACCAGGACGCAGGCGAAGCTTCTGGAGGACCGCTACAAGAGGTTCAGAAAAATCGGGACCTTCGTCGAAGAAGCGGAATAGAATTTTCCTTCCACACGATTTTGAATATGGCGACCATAGCGAAGGACACATCAGGAGCCCATTGTTCTCAACCCGGAGATAAAAAGACAATAAACGCCAAAATTTCCTCTGTCCCTGCAAAGCCGGGCATCTATATCTTTAAAAACGCAAAGGAAAAGGTCCTGTATGTCGGGAAGGCAAAGAACCTTAAAAACCGTCTGGGCAGCTATTTCCGGAAGTCCGCGGGTCTCGATGCCCGGAAGGCTGCGATGATTTGCGAGGTCATGGATTTCGATTATACCGTAACAGGGAATGAACTCGAGGCGTTTGTGCTCGAGGCAAACCTGATAAAACAATATAAACCGAAGTTTAATATAATCCTGAAAGACGACAAAAACTATCCGTACCTGAAACTGACTGTCAATGAGGTATGGCCGAGACTTGAAGTTGTGCGCAGGGTCAGAAAAGACGGTGCTTTGTATTTCGGCCCCTATGTCCCCGCGGGCTCGATGTGGGAAGCGCTCGATTTTATCCGCAGGAACTTCCAGGTGAGGGACTGCAGGTACGCACTCGACAAACCCGTGAGACCTTGCATCCAGCACCAGATGAAACGCTGCCTCGCCCCGTGCGCCGGACTGGTAAGCAGGGAAGACTACATGAAGCTCATAGACGACATTCGCCTCTTCCTCAGTGGCGAAAAGAAAGACCTTATCAACGGCCTCCGGAAGCAGATGGCGCAATTTTCAGAGGCGATGAGATTCGAAGACGCCGCACGGATAAGGGACAGGATCAGGGCGATCGAAGGGGCCTGGGCATCGCAGAAGGTGGTTGACCCGGAACTCGGGGACATAGACGTCATCGGCTTTTATACTGAAGCCTTTGAAGGGGCCTTTAAAGTCTTCTTCATAAGAAACGGCGTAATGATCGGGTCAAAGGATTTTTTTTTCAGGAATATCCCTTATTTACCCGATGGTGAATTGCTGCATACATTCGTTGCGCAATTCTATGCAAAGGAAATCATCCCGCCGTCTGAAATAGCGGTGCAGACATTTCCGGCGGAGGCTAAATCACTTGAGAGGTGGCTCAGCGGGCGCAAGGGAGAACCGGTGGCCATATCGGTACCTGAAACGGGGAAGAAAAAAGAGCTTGTTGCGATGGCCGCAGAAAACGCCGCCTTTATCCATAAAAGCAAAAAGGAAGTCAATGCAGAGGAGCTTCTGCAGGAGATCAGGGAGCGGTTTCGGCTGGAGAAAAAACCGAAGGACGCCGGTGCATTCGACGTGTCGAACATTTCAGGAGACGAAGCAGTCGGCGCATTCGTATACTGGTCCGGCGGAGATTTCGGGAAGGAGATGTACAGAAGGCTCAGGATAAAGACGGTCAGGGGAATCGATGACTATTCCATGATCGAAGAGACGATCGGAAGGATCATACAGAACCTTGAAGGCAATCTGCCCGATCTTGTCGTTATCGACGGCGGCAAGGGGCATCTCGAAGCAGCCAAAAAGGCGGTCGGAAAAAATACAGCCGCACTCAGGGGGGTCCCGGACCTTATTGCCGTCGCCAAAGACCCTGACAGGGCTTATCTCGAGACCGGCGGTGAACCGGTTGATCTCGAGGACGGAAAACCGTCGTCCCTTTTTCTTAAAAGGATGAGGGACGAGGTGCACAGGTTTGCCGTCTCTTATCACAGGAAGCTAAGGGGGAAAAAGCTGCTGCGTTCGCCGCTTGAAGGGATTGCAGGAATAGGCAAAAAACGCAGGCTTGAACTTTTGAGGGTTTTTGGTAGTATAGAGAGTGTTGCAAATGCCACAGTCGATGAAATAGCAGGGATTAAAGGTTTTTCGAGAAGTGTTGCGGAACATCTTTTGAGGGAATTAAGGAGGCTGCAATGAAGAAAATAATTATGCTTTTTATCATCCTGCTTTTGCCGGTGTACTCATGGGCGGAATACAAAATATTTCTCAGGAACGGTTCTGTAATCCCGGACGTGCGGTCGTACGACGAAAGCAGCGGAAACATTACCGTTTATTTCAAAACCGGCTCCATGGTGGTGCCCCGGCAGGATATCCTGAGGATAGAGGGCTCTGAGGCTGTTGAAAGTGAGGCCGGCCCTGAAGAAACGCAGCCGTCCCCGGAGATGCAGGAACCTCGAAGGGAAATTCATCCGGAACGGGAAAGTCAGGAATCGCAGGCAGGACGGGAGCAGCCAGCCGGCAGAGAGGCGCCGGCAGAGGAGCAGAAAAGTGATAAGGACGCCCGGTTGAGTGAGATAAAGGCCGGGCTGGAAACCATCTATTCCGAATTCCGGCAACTGGAAGATGAAGAGGCCAGGCTGGTGGCGGAGATCAACGAAAAGAGAAGCGGCAGGGTTACCTATAACAAAATACAGCTCAACCAGTTGATGAAAGAGACCGAACCTCTTCAACAGCAGCTCTTCGTGGTTCAGCAAAGGAAAGAGGAACTCAGGCAAAAAAGGAATTCTCTTGAAGACGAGTTGAGGACATTGCAGTAAAAATGAACATATACCTTTCCGGCTCAATGGCTTATGACAGGATTATGGACTTCCCCGGCAGGTTTTCCGACTATATACTGCCCGAAAAAATTCATATCCTGAATGTCTGTTTCAACGTCAACGGTCTGGTCGAAAAATTCGGCGGTACAGCCGGAAACATCGCATATTCACTCAGTCTTCTGAAAGAAAAACCCCGGATACTTGCAACGATCGGCAAGGATTGTCATAGCTATTTCGACTGGCTGAGGAAAAACAATATACCGGTTGACGGGATCAGGATAATCGACGACGAATTTACGGCAGGCGCATATATAACTACAGACATGGCGGATAACCAGATAACAGGCTTCAATCCGGGCGCGATGAAATATCCCTCCAACTGCTCACTCGACGGCTCAAGCCCGGAAAGCTCTCTCACCCTGATCGCACCCGGAAATCTTCAGGACATGATCAGGTACGCCGGGATATGCAGGGAAAAAGAAATCCGGTATATCTGCGACCCCGGCCAGTCTCTCACAAAATGGGAAGCTGCACAACTTATCGAATGGCTTAAAGGTGCCATGGCGTTGATTTCGAACGATTACGAGCTTGAGATGATAATGAAGATTACGGGCATGGATAAAAAGGGACTGTCGGGCCTGACAACGTTCGTCATCACAACCCTCGGCGAAAAAGGGTCTCTTGTCAGCGCCGCTGATTTTGAAGCTTATATTCCGGCGGCAAAGGCCGGCAGTGTGGTAGACCCCACAGGCGCCGGAGACGCCTACAGGGCCGGACTTATAAAGGGAATTGCTGAAGGAAAGGATATCGTAACCGCAGGACGTATGGGCGCTGTCGCCGCTGTGTATGCGGTAGAGAAATACGGTACCCAGGAACATTTCTTTACTTATGAGGATTTCCTGGAGAGATACAGAAGCAATTTCGGGGATATCTGACGGTTTATTGACCCTAACGTTGCATTGGAGAGGAGGCAGACGCGCTGAAAAACCCCTGCAAATCGACGGATTTAGTTCTGATACACGTGACCGGGGATTTTACCTCGGGTGCATTTCTGAAAATGGCCGGTCACATGGGAGGGCTGTAAGGTGTCGGTACCGGCCTTTTTCATCACATCTGCCTCCTCTGTGTGAAGATATTTATGCAACTGCAGGGTTGATGCTGAAAAGCCGGTAAGCTATCGGGCTGACATGATCAATGAAGCGGCAATAAGGGCCTACTTTTTCGAGCATTTCAATGACGTGCTTCAGGTCGATATCCGGAAACTCGGGTCCGGCGTCCAGGGGTCGGGTTTCCTCATAGAAATGAAGACGCCATCCGGCCTGAAGTCATACGTGATAAAGACTCTTCTTTCCGAAGGTCTCGGTCACGACTATCCCTCCGACAGGGCCTCGGTATTCCTGCTTGACCTTGACGAATACAACAACCTTCCGAAGCATGTGAAGGCTGTCGACGTGCTGGCCGAGACGGAAGAAGGCTTGGTGAAGTCCATCGGCGGCGGCAAGGAATATTATCTGTTGATGGAAAGAGGCGAGGGAAAGGATTATTTTAATGACCTGAGGGAATTTTCGAAAAAGGAGCGGCTCGATGATGCCGATATAAAAAAGATAAGAGCAATGACGTCATACCTTGCCGAAATCCATGCCCTGAAAAAGGATTCCAAAACCCTGTACCGGCGAAAACTGAGGGATACCGTAGGACACGGCGAATGCCTCATGGGGGTATTTGACACGTATCCTGAGGGAGTCCTTCCCTACGGAGAGATGGCGGATATCATCAAGAAATCGGTGGACTGGTATGCGCGGCTGAAACCGGAATATAAGCGGCTGTCCCGGATACACGGAGATTTTCATCCCGGCAATATATGGTTTACCGCCGGAGAGGCCGTGGGAGAGGAGGCTGACTTTATCCTACTCGACCGGAGCCGTGGTCCCTGGGGCGAGCCTGCCGACGATGTGACGGCATTGACAATCAACTACATATTCTTTTCGATTCAGTTTCACGGCGATGTCAGAGGACCATATCTCGAAGGACTAAATCTTTTTTTCGACGCCTATGTCAGGGCATCGGGTGATGCCATGCTGGCAGGAGTCACGGCGCCCTTTTTTGCATTCAGGGGAGCTGTTGTCGCCAACCCTGTTTTTTATCCCGATGTGACCCACGGACAGAGGAAGCTGATCTTCAGGTTCGTTCACAATGTCCTCGACGACGACAGGTTCCATATCGGGAGGATTAACGATTATCTGAAATGAACAGAAATTGCTGNNGTGCTGGCATAAAACTGTTCCGTAGTTTGCAAATAAGCTTATTTCATTCTATTCTTATGCGATAATGAAACAACTCACGCAAGAAATTCTGTTTTTTCTTTTCATCAGCAAGGATATCGATCAGATTGAAATGCATATCTATGTCACGGTCTGTTTTAAGTTGAGAATATACGGCTTCGGTAAAACAACTTGCGAGATAGATCGTCAAACAGTGAGCATTCTCGGTTTTGGCCTTAGAAAAAGATTTTTTCGCTTCGCCAAGCCGTGTTTGAGCTCCTGCCTTATCCATGCTCCCCTTAATTTCAATCGCGACAGATAGTTTTCCCTGAGGGCTTCTTATTGACACATCAGGCTCGCTCGAAAAAATAATTCGCCATTTGTTCTCAAGGACTATGTGAGTCTGTTTATGGCTTTTTCCTTTAATCTTGTCAGCGATTTTTTCTAAAATTTTGATATAACTTTTTCCATTTGCATAATCATGAATTATTCCCTCAACAGCTCTCGCAGCACCTTTCCCTATAATATTGACCCATGTCCCCTGAATCTCCGTGCCTATCTCAGCGAAGAGCGCTTCTCTCGCCAATGAAAGAGAAAATCCTTCCGTATCAACAATTATGTCCGAAATAATCGCGTTTAAAGTTTTTGCAACCAACTCGCTTGATTTGCGCATTTTACCCGATAAAATCTGGCTTAGTCCTTTTTGGGAAAGAGCGGCTAAATTTCTGTAATAGGCGATAGTCTCCGGGCATTCCGATAAAATTTTTGGATGGCAAAATACAAGGGCTGGATTGATTGTCATTTTTTGGATTATTAAATATGCTTTTTTGGAAATACCCAGTTGCGTAATATCCCAGGAACCTGCTTTCGAGGCACAGTCATCAACAAGGGAAAAAAGCCTATCAAGATTTTTTTCCTGAAGTACGGAATAAAAAAGCTTTGCCCGTGCGATATAGGATTTTATTAAGGCATCTGATAAGGCTTTATCGGTTTCCATCGTTATTCCGGTTTACCCCAAATATAAATGCATTTCCGCAGTTCATTGCGACCATAAGCGCCCATTTGCTGGCTACTGTTCCCTTTGCCCCGAGGCAAAACCCATATGCTCTCAACCTTTAGTCCCGCAGATACGGCGAAATCAGATAGTATAAGATCAACAGGGATATCTTCGCCATGGTAGCGCACATTGTCGTTTACCATTACCAGATGCCCACCGGGATTAATAAGACGAGCGAGTTCATGAATTGCAACATTCAGTTCGAAAAAATAGTTCTCAACCATGTTAGGGATATTATTGTTGTTAAGCTCGCCCCTTTTTCTCGCTCGATAAAGAGTTCTCAAGATTTCATGTAAAGCCCGCTGGTTATAAAAAGCGTTTACCGCCATACTATAGAAATTCTCTTTCCCGCGCACACGATATTCGGCGAGCAATTGCTCACGTTTGCATTTATTCTCAACAGTTGCAGAAAGAAGAGCCTGTCTCAAATTCCTTACCGCCTCTTCATCAAATCCTAAAAAAGCCAATTCGAGAGCATACGTCCTCGTATAATCATAGCGATTGCAGTAAGGGGGAGACGTCAAAACCAGATCAAAAGAATTGCTCGGCAAATTTGGCAATTTATCAAGACAAGACCCGCTTACTATTTTTACGTTCCGGGAGTATGACCCACCGTTACGATTCCTTATATCTTCAAGCATCATATGCAGCTTATGAATAATCGCCGTTCTAAAATCATGAACTCTACCCTTATCAAAATTTGATTTTAATGTGCGCCCGGAACGACTGTCCCAGCGAAGATATTGCCCGTCCTTTCGTGTAAAACTTACATCTTCAAGTATTGAAAGACATGCAAACCAAAATAAATATCGGACATCACGCTCATTAATTCCGTTAAGAAAAGACATGTAAGCGGAAATAGCGCGCTCTGTTTTTGAAGGGAAAGCCTTTTCGGTAATACGAAGATGGGGGAAACGATAACTGCTCTCCAATGATTCCAGAGAAACCTTTTCAAGGCTACTCAGATATTTCTCGAATACCCGGATATTGACTTTATCAGCTTTGAGACGGGCTTTCATTGCCGCAATCCCAACAGGTAGAAGTTCAATCCCGATAGCATGCCACCCTTCTTTTGTCGCTGTAGTGAGTGTAGTGCCTGCTCCGGCAAAAGGATCCAAAATCCGGGGATTATTCTTACCAAACCCAAATTTTGTTGTAAAAAATCGTACCAGCGCAGATGAAAAAGCCTCTTTGTATTTCAGCCATCTATAAAAAGGGATTGTTTTATTGGCTTGGTTTGATACTAATGCTCTTGATAACTCTTGATTGACCGTTAACTTATCATAATATTTCCGAAACAATAACTCAGTTTCTTTGCTTTTGCGACTGCGTACCGACTCTGATTTCTCCGCTGTGGCGACTACCTGCATTCCTTATCTCCAATTTGAAGGCTTTTTAAAACGTATCAATATTATAACAAAAACAAAAGAGTTTTAAGAAAATATCGGGAACCCTATTCCCTCTTTGTGAATCCGGCGGATGAGGCTCAAGCTTTAGCCGACGGAGTAAAATGCATTTTTTGAATCAATAATCCCGTCCGGTTTTCCTCAGGAAATTTCGAAGGGTTACGAAGGCCAGCAGATATGCCGATGCGCCTGTCCAGAGGACTGTCTTAAATCCGTAGGACATTGCGAGCATGACTGCGAGGATGGGCGTAAGCACCGAGAGACAGCCGTTGATCGCCCATGCCCAGGGTATGAGGGATTCATGTTTTTCTCCGAGGATTCTCATTCCGGCAGGGAAGGGGACGCCCATGAAAAGTCCGAGCGGCATGAAGATGACAAATGTAAGAAAAAATTTATGCACAAGCGCAAGCGGCGCGATACTGCCGGAAACAGAGGGTAGGAAAATGCTGTATGCAAGGATAAGAATTGTGACGACGAGCGCGGCAACAGGGCTTCTCAGTCCAGAAAATGTGTAACTTAAAAGGCTTCCGATTCCGGAGCTTATCAGCATCGATGTCAGGACAGCGGCAAACGCATAAGAGGGATTTTCAAGAGGGAATATCATTTTCTGGATAAGCGATATCTCGACGCACATGAACCCTATGCCGAGGCAGGCAAAATACGGTAAAAAATGAAGTCCGGTTCTTATATCCGGATCGGTTTTCCTCTTGCCCTCGTCTCTCCGGAGACTGAGGGCCGGAAGCATTATCAGGATAAGGCTGATGAATAAGACCTGTGCAAAAACCGCAGGAAGAATATAGCCTTCTTCAATGAAATATTGCCATTTGCCCCCCATTTTTTTATAAATCTCCCTGATGTTTTTCAGTTTAAGGTAATAGCCGGGGAACGGATTTTCATCGGAGACAGGACTGACGTCGAAAAGGTAATTTGCAGCAAACTCGTGGCGTGCAGCCGGGTTAATTATATCCCTGAAAGCATGGTAATATTCGTTTGACGGCATGCGGGTATAGATATTGGTCTCTTCCTCACGGATACCCGGATAATAAACGAGGTCGAACCTGCGGCCGGCGGAAAATTTCCTGACGGCGTCGATCTCACTTTCCGTCAGAGGAGACTTTTTGGCGATAATGCAGATACTACCCCAGCTCCGGATGGCTGCTACATTTTTTTCGCTGTGAGAGATGCCGGTTTTTTCCATCGCTGATATTATCGTATATAACATTCTCAACTCTGTTCGCGGAGGAAGTATGATGAACATATGGATTGATAAAAAACCATGGGGGGTGAGATGGTTCAAGTATTCACCGAATGCCTCTACAGTGAACCTGTAGTCTTCCGAGATGCCGAATGAGCCCGAAGGAAAGGACCCTGTCATAGGTATATCGATGACGTCAAACCGTTTATCAGTGCGTTTCAGCCACGACCTTCCAAGACCTGCCCGGCTATTCCGGGAATAAATTCCTCCTGAGAACCCGCTGTAATCCCGTCTGATCACCTCCAGCAAGAGCGGGTTGCTTTCGACCTTATAGACGTTCGGCGCTCCGTAATAATCCGCGACAAGGACCTGAAGGCCTCCCTGGGGATCGAGTACCAGAACATCCACGGGTTTCCTTATTTCATAAGCGAGAACGGACGGAAGATACCTCAGAAATTCCATTGATGCCTTCTCATTATTGCTGGTTATAGCATTCAGATATCCGCCATCTACTGAGAAACCGGTCTGTTCGGGAAGTTCGCCGAGATACCGCAAACTAAGACCGGGGGCGTATCGTACAGCAGGGCTTTTGAAAGTGTCTATCCTTGTGTAAGGACTGAAATACGTTTTCAAATGTTCGGCTCCGGGGTATCTCAAGGCTGCCTGAAGTTCTTTATACTGAGACATCCTTGGACGGGCGACTGATGGATAGAAATAGAACAGAGAGGACAGCAAAACGATGAAGAGAAAAGAGGCGGCTTTAATGCTCCTTCCGCCTGTGACGAACGCCGTGGATAAAGGGATCAGGGAGGTACCCAGTGCGACCACGCCCGGATCGGAGACGGTCATCGCGGCCAGGATCAGCATTGAGCCGGCGCCCGCCCCGAGCAGGTCCGCGCCATAGAACAGTCCCGATTTTTCACTTATAGAGGATAATGCAGTCGAAACGACCAGACCGGCGAAAAAGAACGGCGTTGAAAGTACTATGTAGTAAATTCCTATGTAGAGTATCTGCACCCGTGACCAGGATAACTGGACGGGATCGAAGGATATCCGGTTGGCAAGAAGATATCCGAGGGACATGGATATGCCGAGCATCAGGGCATATCTGCCTATTTTGGATGGGTCCCTGAGCCCCGGGCGCAGTGAAAGCAATGTGCCGCCGGCACCGATACCGAGCATGGCGATACTGATGATCATGAAGGCGAAGTGATACCAGAGCGATATCGAAAAGACGCGCATCAGCGCTATTTCAAAGGCAAGGGATGAGGCGGAACATAAAAATATCTGCAGGAATACCCGGACAGGCTTGCTCATAATAAATAGCATAGGCCAAACCCGTCCTCTTTGCAAAAACTCCGTTACTTGCCGGAAAGGGTACGCCTGACGTTTCAAAAGATATGAGACAGATATGCTGAAAAACCTTTTAATTCGACAAAATTATATCCATATTCACGTAAACGTACTTTTCACGTCCGGTGAATTCTGTTGAAGAGCTTGTCAGCCGAACTAAAAAGCTGAAGGGTGTCTCAGGAAAAGCTTTTTCATCATATCTGCCTCATAGATCGAATAAAAGTTATGCAACCGATAAGGCGGATTGTATTACAATATAAGTATGTTTAAAGAGAGTTGTCCCGGAAGCAGGGAGATAAGGATCCCTTACCCCGAGGAAATAAAATGTTTCTGGTGCGATGCTGTTTCAGAGATATGGTCGGATGAGGTGGAAATCGCATGCAAGAAATGCGGACGTACCATCTCGAGGGAAATGAAGCCGACCTGCATCGAATGGTGCCCTGCGGCAAAGGAGTGCGTCGGCGCCGAGAAGTATGAGAGGTTGATGAGAGGGAAGAAATGAAGAAAGCAACGGTTAAACTGCTCAAGAAAGCATCCCGTGAAAAGATTCCCGTGTCGCGCCTGGTCGGTAAGGTTATTTCTCCAAAGAAGCGGAAACTTCTGGAAAAAGTGCTGGAAAGGGAAAGCCGGGAAGAAGTTGCTGTTACGCGTTAATGTAGAGGGATAATTCCGCGGTCGAACCGTTTGCTATCCCTACTCTCGCGAGTTGTAGATTTTTCCGCCCTGTAAGGAATAGTCAAGAAGAACTTGGGCAGCAGCTTCTCGTCTGACATCGCAGATGGTAGCAATCCCTCTCTTCTCCAACTCGCTTCTCCATTCCTTCAGTTTAGGTCCCTCATCAAAGCCGATTCTTCTCGCATCGGAATCGCGAGCGCCGGCAATGACCCTTCGCACTCCGGACCAGGGAATTGCGCCGAAACACATAGCACATGGTTCTATACTGGTGACGAGGTCGTGAGCAGGCAAGTCGTGCCTGCCAAGGTCGTAGCTGCCTATCTTTTTCTGTGCAAGCGCAAAAGCCACCATTTCCGCGTGGAGGATAGATAGTCCCTCGGAGGTAACCAAATTTACACCCAATGAGACTAATTTCCCTGACTCGGTCTCAAATACCGCAGCTG
This sequence comes from Nitrospiraceae bacterium UBA2194, assembly GCA_002328665.1. Lineage (GTDB taxonomy): Bacteria > Nitrospirota > Thermodesulfovibrionia > Thermodesulfovibrionales > SM23-35 > UBA2194. Next base: position 3,162 of record DCVG01000081.1, on the reverse strand, counting down.
CGAAAGGGCCTCCACTGACTTTGGAAATATTAAGTCGCGCAGCTTCGATGACGAACGACATGCGATCCCGGATTGACGAAATATAACCAGGGTACCCAAGTAAGAAACTGTCGATCCACTCAGGCAGCTGAATCTCTATAGCACTCGGTTGAAATGACATCGTCATTTACGTATGTGAATGCGACATGCCGACATACCTGCCTGCAACAAAATTCATCATAACTCCGGTCCATGCTGCAGTCGGATTTTATATTCATTCGCATTCATCTTATTTTGTCGTTCATAACGAGATAAATAAACCGCTGGGGCAACTACCTTTATTGAAAACCAAACAAGGTCACCCTTCATCCCTCAATAATTATAGATTGTACTATGCGCAATTATATCATGTTTTGAATGTGCGTGCTTTGGGAAGGAACATTGCATTTACAGCCTGCCACGAAGATATGATTATGCTATATGGGATTTTGCTGTTTTGATAGCGAGGTCTTTATCTTTTGTGAATAATCTCCACTCCATTCCTGAAGCGTGAATACCAGCTTTCTTATCCTGACCCCGAGAAAAATACCAGTCTCCAAAACGCTCTACAGTAGAAAATGGGTGATTGCCCTGGCATAGAAAGCCGCAAGGCTTAATCTCTTCAAAAAAAACAGTTTCGTCTGGGTCTTCGTCGAAAGACAGGCCATCAGGTAAAACTATTTGAGATACATCAACACCTTCCGCTTCTTTTTCATCTAACCATTCTGAAATTGTCATTTCAATGATGCTCAAACAGGAATGGATATCTGCCGTTGATCTTTTTTCGGGCTTTAAGCCTCATAAGTTTTCCCCTTTGGCAGTATTAGGTAACCTTACCAATGTTAAAATAACATCCACCTTATTTCCTGCCCTTTTCCGGTTGTACTATGTACCATTATAGCAGGTTTCTGTAAAGTGGACTTCAGGAAGGAGGCTTGCATCTCAGGACTCGCTGGATTGGGGTGTTTCTTTCGCCCCGTAGGACGCATGCCTTTTTTCTCTCTGCCACCTACTCATCCGCAGTCGAGGCATGCTTTAGGTATCAAAGATTTCCGATAGAAATCATGCGTGCAGGTTCAGTTATACGAGAATGAAATTGAAATATTTTCGGTCTGGAAATCCTTGCGGTTCAGCTAACGGTTCCACTTTTCTCATGAGGTTCAGTTGCTACTTTTGTTATTTTGTGATGTAGATTTATTTTTATCGCTCCTTTCATATTTTTTACTTGTTGATTAAACTAAATCGCCTCTTACGGGCTGTAAACATCTATTTCATAAATCTCAAAGGGGATTCCCCACATATATATGGAAACAACGTTTTTTACTCTTCCTTTTACCCTTATCTTTAGTCCTTCTTTTCTGAATGTTTCTGACAGATTAAGGGGCATAAATTTTCTACCATCATTTGATACAAGACCGTAAAAACCTCCCTCAAGGGAGATCCATCTCACCTCTGCCACAAAACATATCTCTTCTTTCACATCAGACCTGGGTGTATTACCTGTAAGGTATCTTTCGTCTGCAGACTTGCAACTTGCTGTTATAAACAAAAAAAATACAAGAATAGTGATATTAAAAAATTCTCTTTGCAAGTTCTCAGAGTTACTTAACTTTTCAGACCTAAAAGTGGCAGAGTAAATTGTTTTACCCTGCCACCTAAAAACCTTCTGGTTTCAATTATTTTTACTATGGTGCTATTGGTAAACCTATCCCCGTTGCGGTATCATCGCCTTGTTCCCAAATGTCTTTTGCTATACCCTGTAAGTAACTTCTCGTGTCTGCTGCATTTCCTCTCCACAGCGTTGCTGCCAACCCAGATACATGAGGTGTCGCCATGCTCGTTCCTGACATATAAGCATAACAGCCATCATTGTATGTTGATTCTATCGAAATACCAGGTGTTGCGAATTCAACTTCTCTTTCTTCTATTAAATAATCGCCATCATTAATCCCTCTTGAACTCCAATCAGGAACCATTTCATTAATATCTATTGCCCCAGCCGCTATTACCTTTACATAAGCTCCTGGATAATCAATACTACCATTAGATGGTCCATCATTTCCGGCTGCTGCCACTACCAAAACCCTTTTATCAACTGCGTAATCTATTGCTGCCAAAACTTGTAAGTCTGGCAAATTTCCACCAAGGCTCATCGAAAGGATATTAGCACCTTCGTCTGCTGCATAGTAAATTCCCGCTGCTATGTCATCTCCGTAACACCATCCCCTCCTGTCACAAACTTTTACTGCTATCAGCCCTGCCTGTGGTGCTACACCGTAAATTCCTAAGCCATCTGAACCACCATTTGCGAGCACTGTTCCTGCTACGTGGGTTCCGTGTCCATTACCGTCTTCACAATTTTTGGTGTCTGATTTGAAGTGAGTAACCTTAGTCACACAGCCAATTATATTGGTAGCTAAATCGGGATGATCAGTGTCTATTCCTGTATCAAGGATTGCTACTTTTACTCCGCTACCTCCGTAACCACCATTAACTTTATTGATACCCCATGGTTTTTTATCAGATGGGTAACAAGATCTTGCTGGAGGTGGTTCAGGTGGTGGAGGGACTTGACAGTCTTCTGGACAAGTTTTTGGTTCATTGCCTTGACAAACTCCGTCACCACAAACCGGTCTTCCTTTTATCTGATATAACTGGACAGGTTCTGTTTTCACTCCTAAGTTATTAAGAAGTTGTATTTGTTCTCGTGTTAGATTGGTTGAAAAAGCCCCAGGGAATTCATGTCTCACCCCTAATTGTCTTTTTATTGCGGGATCATCAGACAGGACATAATATGGAAGTGTCAGTTTCCAATATTCGTCTATTACGGGTGAATGGTCAGGAGCTACTGCCTGATGCTTTGCTTGATCTGCTGCCGGAATATCTAATTGACCGGCATAGGTTGGCATACACATCAATACTACTAATATTACAGAACAAAGTAATATATAAAATCCCTTTTTCATAGTAACCCCCTTTTAAGATTGATGATTAGGATATTCAAAAATATGATGACATTTAGATTTCGGCTTGTCAATATATATTTGTTTGAGATTACGCAAATTTAATTCTAATTATAAAACCCGATTCTAAGCTAATCCTGTATCCCACTATTTTCATGCAAGAATTGGAAATTAGAAGGAT
>DCVG01000083.1 GCA_002328665.1 Nitrospiraceae bacterium UBA2194 | reverse complement strand
GATATAAATCCGATAGAATTCATTGCAGGGAGGAGAGAGGAATGAGAACGCTAATATTGGCTGTGATGATCGCGCTTACAATGGCTCTGTCCGGCTGCACGGGACAGAAAGCAGCGGAGCTTTACGAGACGGCCCGGTTCGAGGAAAAACAGAACAACCCGGAGCACGCAGCAGAGCTCTATGAAGAGATACTCCGGAATTATCCGGAGAGCGAATTCGCCAAAAAGGCGAGAGAGAGGCTTACCGATCTCAGGAAAAGGGGAAAGTAATTACTGATACACCATCGATGCTATTTTTGCCGTCAAATCGCCGAGCATGTTTGTGTAACTTCCGAGTTCATTATCATACCAGCCGTAGATGACGATATTCGTGATGGGTATCTCCGGGTCGGGTACGGCTGAAACGGCTTCGGTCGGCAATTTACAGAGCTTTGCGATATCCAGTGTGACATAAGCTGTCCTTGTATGGGTCTCGTGCCCCTCGATAATCGCAGCAGGTCCGTAAAAGCCGATGATGTCCGACGATACGTTCTGTTCATCGGTATATCTGACATATCCCCTCTTTTCACGCCGGGCGGCATCGCGGTAAATATTGTTAATGATCTCGCGGCTTACCGGGGGCTTGTCCGTCTCGTCACGGAGGGTGATCACGAGGATTATCAGGGACCCCGTGGAGATGGGAATACGTACCGATTCTGCCATAAAGCCTATCCTGTTCATCTCCGGAATTACCAACCCCAGCGTCTTTGCCGCCCCGGTCGTTGTCAGAATGATGTTATTCATCACGCTCCTGGATTTTCTCAAATCCGTGGCGCCTGCTTTCGGAAGCCGGTCGAGCACCTCCTGGGTTCCGGTACATGAATGGACGGTGTCCATAGAGGCGCTGATGATTTTTTCAGCGCCGAAATAATCCATGAGCGGTTTCACCATATGCGCAAGGCAGGTTGTAGTACAGGATGCGCCTGAAATAATCTGATGTTTTGCATGCTGATATTCCTGTTCGTTGATTCCCATAACCACCGTGACGATATCCGGGGGCATCGGGATATTCCTGTCCTTTACCTTGAATGGAGCGGATACGATTACTTTTTCCGCTCCTGACTCGAGATGGCCGCGAACCGACCCTTCCGCTGCATCGAAGGGGACCGTAGGGTTAGTGAATTTTCCGGTTGCTTCAACAACGACTTTTGCGCCGTGCTCCCCCCAGGGAATATTCCGCGGGTTGCGGGATTCGCGCAATACCGTCACTGGGATGCCGTCTATGGTCATCGTACCTCTGTTTTCGTCTATGTTCTCGATAACCCTTTGCGCCTTATAACCGTAAAGATAGTTGTTCAAATATCCATAGGAAGAATCCTTTTCAATATATAGTGCAATGTCGTCGAGTCTTGTCCCGGCTCTCCTGCCGATATTCACAACTATTTCCCTAAAATGTTTCCGGGCGATATGGTTCCAGAGCGTCAATTTACCGATCCTGCCTAACCCGTTGATCCCGAGAACAGCCTTTTTGTCGGAGATCATCTTTACTTTTCCTTTTCCAGCCATGTCTCAGTCCCCTTTTTGAATGTTTTTAAAATTACCGGCTTATAAGAAGCCCCTTTTCTTAATCAGAGTCTGCCCAAAACTCAGGGTTTGTCATCCTCCGNNTGACCCGTGGATCCATAACTCATTAAAAATACCGGATTCCCGCTTTCGCGGGAATGACGAAATTTACCTGCACAAAGTTTTATAAATGAACACCATAGTCAGGAATATTATATCACTTTCTTCGGTTTTCAGAGCTTTGTCATTATCTCGGGCTTAATCTCATCTGCCTGATGCCTGCCTGCGTACACAGCTCCGTTGCGGCCGTCGATGCTCAGGAAATCCCCGACCTTGATAATCCGTTTATTGATCCTGCATTTTTTCTCCTGCTCCCAAACTGTCAGATTATTGCAGCCGACAATGCAGGTCTTGCCCAGCCGGTTGGCGATGATCGATGCATGAGACGTTGAGCCGCCGCGTGCGGTCAGCAGACCGTCCGCTGCCGATATATGCCTGATGTCATCCGGGACGGTGTCCGCCCTTATCAGGATGAGGGGTGTAGCAGGGTCTTTTTCCCTCAGTTCCCTGATCTCGTTCAGGTCGAAGACAGCCTTTCCGCTCAGGGCGCCGCCGCCGACGCCGATGCCCCTTGAAAGGTAGCTTGAAGAGAGCTTTTTGGAAGGAACAAATGCCATAAAACTCTCCATTCTCGTGATGGCCATGTCCCTGGTCTGCAGGATATACAGTTTGCTGCTGTCCTTTCCTTCAAAGGTAAATTCGATCTCCTGCGCGCCCCACCGCTCCTGATAGATCAAATCCTTGCTGATTTTGAGCAGGGCGTTGTAGAGTTCGGGGAAGCTTTCCTCCAGTGATATTTCGTCTGTTCTGTCTTCAAAGGGTCTTTGCTCGTTTGATATGGGCAGTGTCCTTACCAACCCTGATACGATATCCTCACCCTGCGCGCCGATTGCAAAATCACCCCATAACATGACCCTGTCACTCGTTTCCTGCGGATTACGGGTGAAAAGAACACCTGTTCCTGAATTGACATCGAGATTGCCGTATGCCATGGACTGAACTATAACTGCGGTACCCCAGTTTTCGGAAATACCCATAATCTCACGGTATGCCTGGGCTTTCGTGGAGTGCCAGGATTGAAAAACCTGTTCTATCGCTATCCCGAGCTGAGTTTGCGGGTCGTCGATGATTTCTATCCCGTGCTCCTTTATGGTTTCCCGGTAAGCCAATGCTACTTCCCTCATCTGCCCGGACTTGAACTGGATTTTTCTCAGGACGTTGTATTTTCCTTTATAGGTGTTCATGATCTCATCGAAACGGTCCCTTTCCATCCCGAAAGACATCCCCCAGCACTGGAGGAAGCGGCGGTAGCAGTCCCACACGAACCACGGTTTGGAGGTCTGTTTGATCAAGCCGTCCGCAACCGGTTCGTTCATCCCGACATTCAAAAAAGAGATCATCATCCCCGGCATGGAGATGGCCCCTCCGCTCCTTACTGAAACGAGCAGGGGATTATCCGGATTCCCGAATACCTTTCCTGTCCGGTTCTCGAGGATGCCGAGCTGTTTTTTTATTCCCGCTTCAAGATGCTCCCTGGCCTGTCTGAACCTGTTAACGGCCTTTTCGCAGCGGAAAACCTCTGAAGTAATGATGAAGCCCGAAGGCGCCGGTATTCCCAGAGAGGCGAGCTTTACAAGGTTGTATCCTTTATTTCCCAGGTGGATTCGGTCTCTGGTTGCCCTGTTTGGCGAATGGATACCGGACAATGCTTTTTTAGGATCGTAGCTCATGAGCAAATCCAGGTTCTGGATATCAAGTCCTTCGGACTGTTCGAAGAGAGTTTTCAGTATCCTGCTGATAAAATTATCCAGTTGCTGGAGCCCGAAAGAGCCTGCAACGGTCTCTCTCAGAAATTGTTCCGATATCTTATTGACGAATTCGGGTTCGTCATGCGCGTCCGCCGCCTGAAGATACCTCGGATGAATTTTTTCGGGCCCTAACTGGAGAATAATGTGCTTCAGGTTGTTTTTGAAAATGCTGCTGTAATAGGTATTGAGGATATCCTGGACCGCCTCTGAAAAGCCCCTGAATATGTCAATATACTGGGAGAAGGAGAACCTCCTTACTTCCAGGGCCACGGACAACAGTTCGAGAGCGTTTTCGAGCTTGTTCGATGATATGCCGTCAAGCTGAAGGGCCCTGAAGAACAGACTTGCATACTTTTCGATCTGAAACAGGGTGGCCCTTGTAATAAATGTCAGGTTTATCGAATTGATCAGTTCTTCAAAGAGAGTATTTGCGAGGCTTTCCAGCCGAAAGGTCAAAGCCATAGCATCAAACTTTCTCTCGTGATATCTGCCGTACATCGACTGAATGCCCGCTGCAATATGCCTCTTGCGGAATATGTTTTCGACCGGCTCATACCTTTCGGGAGAAAGAATAATATCCTTCAGGAGCCCGAGGTATTTAAGGACCTCTTGAAGGCACGGTGATATATTTCCTGCTTCCAGCGCCGAGATAAGAGGATCCGGATCGGGAAGCCCCAGACTCCTGGCGTATCGCAACTGTTCGCCGATATCATGAGTGTCTAATTTATATTTTTTATTGAGCAACTGGTAGAATTTAACGGCCAGATAAGCCCGTTTCTTCTCTCTTTCGGAGACATTCGGGATGTCCTGAGTACGCCCCCGGGTTTCTTCGTCCGTGAGACGGAGAAGGTCGGACGGATGAGAAATCCGCTCCCCGGCAAAGAGTGCGGAGAAGATGGTATGCAACTCGTCTACGTAAGTTCCCGATGTCCTGAGTTTATCGTACACCTCCGGCGGCAAAAAGACTTTCAGGGAAGTTTTGTCCTTTGTATGCCAGAAATTTATGACCGCTTCCATGAAGTCTACGACCCTGGCGCTGCTTTCAACGTGGCTTTGTTTGCGGAGGAAATGGATAAGTGCATCAGCCCGATGGGTAGATTCGTCGATTTCCGTGGAGACGTTGCGCAACAGCCCTTCGGCGCCTATCTCGCTGAAATAAACAGGGAATATCTTCGCCAACTGCTTTACGAGATGATAGACGGGTTTGATATCGCTGTTGAGGAATTTTGTTATATCCTTTTGAAAAACGTCTGTGTCGCTGATATGCACTCCGCACAGGCGCAGGTGGATGATCATGGCGGAAATAAGTGATTTAGACCATTTCGGATTGTTTTCTGTCAATTCCAGCCATACGCGCATGTTTTTCAGATGGGCGACATTCGATTTGACCTGCCACTCCTCGGTTACTCCCTGTATCTCAGGATACTGAAAACCGAGGGCGACAATTTTTTGCAGATACCACTCGACAAGGCTGCTGTCCCCTTTGCCGTATAACTCATTACCGATGGTTTGTACGCTGTATAGCACCGTTTCGGGAAAAATCCCGAAATTGCGCCTGAGAACATTGTATATTCCGGAGAGGATAACCTTTATTTGTTCCGGCTCCTCAATTTTTGAAATATCGGAAAATGTCCGGTTGATCTCCCGGAGAATATTTTCATATATGCCGGAAAGTCCCCTGGTTCCCATTATTTTGAGCAGATACCTGATTTTCAAAGCGAGGTCCTTGCGCGGCTCTCCTGTTACGGCTAACCCGGAAGCGAGATCTTCACAGTACTTGACTATCTGCATGAAGCCGGGAAACTGCAGCAGTTCTTTCAGGCGCTGGTACTGGTCCCGGGACTTCTTAAGCCTGTTTAAACGGATGACTAATTCATTCAAATGACTGTGCGAGAGCGGATGGAAGAGTTCTTTCAACTTTTTCCGGTCTTCTTCGCCGAGAGGAAAGTCGGCCAATCCGTCAATCCACCCGGAAAAGTTTTCTTCCTTAAGCCAGTAGTCAAA
>DCVG01000037.1 GCA_002328665.1 Nitrospiraceae bacterium UBA2194 | reverse complement strand
GACACCAAATGGGGTCAGGTCTTTATCCTTGCATTTTCCCATAACCTCTGCTAAACTTTCTGCATGGCGATACCATCGCGTATAGAATATGACGGCGCTCTTTACCATATCACTGCGCGTGGCAATGAGCGCAAAGGTTATCTATAAGGATAATGAAGATCGTACTGTCTTTCTTGATGACCTACAATTAGCAGGGCGGTCAACAGGAGGAATTATGCACAGAACAAGACTTGACCCCATCACTCCTAACTCAGAATCTCAAATCTACTCCTGTTTTATGACCGGTTTTATTTGCTTTTTAGTCTTTTAACAACTATACTTTCATTTATCATGCTGTATACTCATTCAATCCCCGTCATGAAGCGCCTGCTGATGAAATTATGCTTTATATTTCTTTTCTCACTTTTTCTTTTTTCGATCGCCTTTTCCGAAAAACCTAAGAAAACGGTTATGGCCATAACCGTCGACGGAGTGATTAATCCTGTTTCCGCCGAATTCATCGGGAAAAGCATCCTTAAAGCAAATGAGAAAAGATATGAGGCGCTCGTTATCGAGCTCGATACACCCGGCGGACTGGATACTTCCATGAGGAATATCGTAAAAGACATTATCGGCAGCGAAGTACCGGTTGTAGTCTTTGTTTCACCGAGCGGCAGCAGGGCGGCTTCTGCCGGTGTTTTCTTAGCGCTGGCCGCCCATATCTCTGCAATGGCTCCGGGCACCAATATCGGCGCGGCACACCCTGTGGGGGTCGGCGAAAAAATGGACAAGACAATGGCGGAAAAGGCGACAAATGATGCCGCAGCTTATATCAAATCGTTGGCCGAAAGTAGAGGAAAGAATGCGAAATGGGCTGAAGATGCTGTCAGAAAAAGCATATCCGCAACAGAGAGCGAAGCCCTGAGCGAGAACGTTATCGACCTCGTAACAAAAGATATAAATACACTTCTGTCCGACATAGACGGCAGAAGAATTCAGACTGTATACGGAGAAAGAATTCTGAGCACGCAGAACTCGGTAGTAGTAAGAGAAGAGATGGGCGTAAGAAGCAAGATCCTGAATCTTATCTCCGATCCCAATATCGCCTATATCCTCATGCTCCTTGGCTTCTACGGCCTTTTTTTTGAGCTTACGAACCCGGGAGCCCTCTTTCCGGGTGTGTTGGGAGGGATATGTCTCATACTTGCCTTTTTTGCCTTTCAGACACTCCCTGTCAATTATGCCGGAATGCTCCTGATTATCCTTGCCGTCATCCTTTTTATTCTGGAAGTCAAAATCGTCTCTCACGGGGTGCTCACTATCGGCGGGGTCATTTCCATGACTATCGGCTCTTTAATGCTCTTTGAATCGCCCGCTCCTTTTATGAAGCTCTCTCTCTCGCTCGTCCTTCCTGCCGTAATTGTTACCGCTGTTTTCTTTACCCTGACACTCAGCCTCGCATTCAAGGCATACAAAAGGAAACCTATTACCGGCGCAGAAGGCTTGGTCGGAGAAACAGGGATTGCGGATACGAACATCACAAAAAACGGGGGAATGGCATCGCTCTATGGAGAAAGATGGTCGGCATATTCCGACGACGACATAGCAAAAGGTGACAGAATCATCGTCGAAAAGGTAACCGGTTTAAAGATAAAAGTGAAAAAATTATAACTTCATATGTTACTTGAAGTTACATTGATAACACGTTGATTTTAATTTATTAAAAGGAGGAAAAATGCCATTACTTGCACCGTCGTTCATGGGTTTTCTTTTTATTATTTTTCTGGTTCTCTATTTTCTTTCGAGCGCAATCAAGATCCTGAAAGAATACGAGAGAGGAGTCGTCTTCAGGCTCGGAAGGATAATACCGGTGAAGGGTCCCGGTCTCGTTATAATATGGCCGATCATTGACAAGCTTGTCAGGGTCAGTCTGCGTATCGTCACGATGGATGTTCCCTCGCAGGACATAATCACCAGGGACAATATTACTGTTAAGGTAAACGCCGTTGTTTATTTCAGGGTAATGGACCCGATAAGAGCGATCACGGCAGTGGAAGATTTCTACTTTGCAACATCACAGATAGCCCAGACAACGCTCAGAAGCATACTCGGCCAGAGTCAGCTTGACGACCTTCTTATCAACAGGGAGCAGCTTAATGCGGAACTGCAGAAGGTGATCGATTTTCAGACCGAACCGTGGGGCATTAAGGTAACCGCTGTCGAGGTCAAGAACGTAGACCTGCCCGAAGAGATGCAGAGGGCTATCGCAAAACAGGCGGAAGCAGAGCGTGAGAGAAGGGCAAAGGTCATCCACGCCGAAGGCGAGTTCCAGGCTTCGCAAAAGCTTGCTGATGCGGCGACTATCATTGCAACAGCGCCGTCGGCATTGCAGCTCAGGTTCCTCCAGACCCTTACAGAGATCGCAACAGAGAAGAATTCGACTATAATATTTCCGGTTCCGATAGACATGTTGAAACCGTTTATTGACAAACTGGAAGGCGGCAAATAAAGTCTGTGTCTAAACTCATATTTGTCATGCTAAATTATTTCAGTCCCGAAGTAAATGCGGGATAGTATCAATAAATTACGAGACCCTGAAACAAGTTCAGGATGACGGCAAAGGTAATTTAAATACAGTCACTTTATAATGTCTGTCCATAAAGTCAGGGTTTGTCATCCCCCGTCCGTCGATACTTAAGACGGATGACCGGGGGATCCAGAAAGCATTGAAAACACCGGATTCCCGCCTTCGCGGGAATGACGAATTTTATCGGAATCATACTTTATGGACGGGATTTACTCTTTCGGTGGCAGACAGCGGAAAGGGATTTTTTATCCGGGTCCCGAACCGTTTTTTTTCGCATTGTCTCTTGAGTGCAAAGGAGATACGGAAATAGCTCTCTTTCGTAACAGCACTTGGCTGAGATTATGTCTTCTTATCCTTTTCATAGCGGGATCAACGCTTATACTTTATCAGACCGGTCTTGTCGGGTTTTTTCTGAACAAACAAAGAATGGCCGGTTTCCTCACCTCCCTCGGCCCGCTCTCTTTTGCCGGATTCATAGTACTTCAGGCTTCCCAGGTTATTGTTTCACCGATACCGGGAGAAGTCACAGGGCTTATGGGAGGATTCCTCTACGGCAAGTTCCTCGGCATCGTCCTCTCCACAACAGGCCTGACATTCGGTTCATGGGCCGCTTTCAGTCTGTCGAGAGTTTTTGGAAAACCTATGGTCGAGAAACTGGTCAAAAAGGAGACCATGGAAAGATATGACTACCTTCTCCACCACAAAGGGGCTTTCCTCATTTTTTTACTTTTCCTGATCCCGGGCTTCCCCAAGGATTACCTTTGCTATATCCTCGGCCTGGGACATCTGAGCGTCAGGGAATTCCTCGTCATCAGCACGGCAGGGAGGTTTTTGGGAACAGTCCTTCTTACCCTTGGGGGTGATTATATCCGCCATCATCAGTATTACAGGTTCTCGGTCCTTATCGGCATTGCTATCGTGTTCGTCCTTTTCTCGATGGCATACAAGGACAAGATCGAAAGGTTGTTCAAAAGGTTGCACCCGCGTGCAGGCAGAGAATATCCCGAAAACAGGAAATAACAATGGCTTTTCTGGTAAGTTTTAAGTAGTACGTCAGTAAAGGAGGAACCGGGCATATGAGGTAAAAAAATGAGTATTAGAAGAGCAGGGAATGTTCTTTTATAAACAGAAGTAATTCAACAAGGGAGGAAAAATTATGATAAGCACAGTTAACATCGGCCATGACAAAACAAGAATACATGAAAGAAGGCCCTATTCAGAAACCATTGATTATTCGCTCAGCATCTCCGAAGCCAAACAGCGCAAATGGCTGAATTTAAAGGGTCGGGCAGTTGACATCAGTGAAGCGGGGATCGGTCTTCATACAGACTATCCGCTGGAGCCGGGACATATTGTATGGTTCAACAGGGGTTTGGACGAAAAGGCCGGGTACGTGAGGTGGTGCACAAATATCGCCGGTGAGTACAGAGCAGGTATCGAATTGGACGGGAAATACGTCCGGACACTCGATGAAGCTACGGAAACATTCAACAA
>DCVG01000073.1:5881-48481 GCA_002328665.1 Nitrospiraceae bacterium UBA2194 | reverse complement strand
CATTCTTCCTCTGAAAATCATTGCCGCAATAGACGTAAGAAGTTGGCCTCTGTAGAAACGGCAACATCAAGAAGTCATATAGAAAGGATCTTTGAGAAAGCAAAAAAAGAAGTCCTTGGAGATGTCAATTAATTCTACAAGCTTATGTTAGAATTATATTGGTATTTTCAAGCCTTGTTGGTCCCTATGCCTGGGAATCTCAGGTAAGAAAGGAGGGTGGAAAATGGGACTATATAGGCGACCCGATTCAGAGATTTACTGGATGTCCTTCACATATAACGGCAGAATCTGCCGTAAGAGCACCGGGACATCCGATATGAAGTTAGCGAAAAAGATATTATCCAAGGTACAAACGCAGATCGTCGAAGGCAAATGGTTCGAAATCGACCACTCAAAGCAGAAGACGTTGCAAGAGATGATTAAGAGATACGAAAAAGAATATATGGTACACCGTAAATATCATTCTCTGAAACGTGAGAAGTCCATCGTGAAACATCTTTATGCCTATTTCGGCGAGACATGTACTTTGGGAGAGATCGAACTCAGCATTGGAGGTTACGAGCTGTTTAGAAAGACTAAGGGGATATCACCTGCAACGATCGTCAAGGAACTCGGTCTTTTACGAAGTATGTTCAATATTGCCCGCAAACAGTGGAGGTGGAAAGTTGCTAATCCTGTATCTGATATTAAATTGCCGAAAGTCCGCAATGAGCGTGTGCGCTATTTGTCCGAGAAAGAACGTTTGGATCTTTTTGATGCTCTTGAAGTATCCGAAGACAAGTGGCTCTATTCCTTTATCACCATGGCGATTGAAACTGGATTGAGGCTATCCAACCTTTGTGATCTCAATTGGTCCGAAGTAAATCTATTCAGCCGAATGATTACCATAAACGGAGAGTCAATGAAGAATGACGACTACTTGGGTATGCCGCTTACAGACAAGGCATTTCAAATTTTGAAGGAATTGCAGAAGACACCTTGCCTGTCAGGCTGTGTTTTTCATGATGATGGAACAAGACTTTATGACCGAAAAGTCCAGCGCTCTTTCAAGAACGCGTTGGAAAAAGCCGGCATCAGCAATTTCCACTTCCATGACCTGAGGCATACCTTTGCGAGTTATTTGAGACAAAACGGCGTAGATCTCCACACGATTTCTAATCTTCTCGGCCATAAGGATTTGAGGATGACAAAACGTTATGCACACCTCAATGTAGACTCGTTGAGAAGTGCAATGTCAAAGCTCAACTTCACGTTTTCTTCACGTTTTGATGAGAAGAGACAGGCAGAAACGCTGTAAGTCATTGATTTAATTGGTAGTCCCAACGGGATTCGAACCCGTGNNCGAACCCGTGTTTTAGCCTTGAGAGGGCCACGTCCTAGGCCTCTAGACGATGGGACCTATAAAAACTGTGATGCGTAAAGCGTGATCTGTAATCTGAAAAAAAGCCTTTACTTGTAACGTCTTACTCTTCACGCATTACTGTCGTTTTGGCTGGGGAGAGAGGATTCGAACCCCTGTAAGCAGATCCAGAGTCTGCCGTCCTGCCGCTGGACGACTCCCCAAGAACTTTTTTTGAAAAGATGTATTATACCATATCACAAACTCCCGGGGGCCTTCAATAATCGCCAGACAGGCACTGATTTCAGAAATGCCTGTAATATAGCATTATAGCCGTTTTATGAGGAGTCTATTTGTTGACTTTCAGGGATAAAAAAAGTAATATTAAATTAAGAAGTTAAGACGTATAGAAAATACAGGAGATACAATGTTTGAGAAGTTTACGGAACGCGGCAGGAAGGTGATCATCTATGCAAAAGAGGAAGCCGAGAAACGCCAGAACGACTACCTTGGAACAGAGCACCTGCTGATTGCCGTTTTAAGGGAGGACGACGGTTTACCTATAGCCATCCTGAAAAGGATGGGGATAACTCCGGAGGAGATCCGTCTGGAGGTGGAGAGGAACCTGCCCCAGGGAACGAACCTCATGACCTTCGGCGATATTCCTTTTACACCGAGGGCCAAGAAGGTGCTCGAGCTTGCCGTTGAAGAAGCAAGGCTCCTCGGTCACAATTATATAGGCAGTGAACATATCTTCCTCGGTTTGATCAGGGAAGAGGAAGGCATCGGAGGAAAAATTCTGAGGAGCTTCGGCGCCAACCTCCTCGGCGCCAGACAGCTTACGATCAATTTCTCGATCAGGGCACAGACCCATGTGCGCGAAAAAAAGAGCTCCACTCCGGCCCTTGATGAGTTCGGGAGGGACCTGACGCTTCTGGCAAAGGAAGGAAAGCTCGACCCGGTGATAAGCAGGGAAGACGAGATAGAGCGGCTCGTCCAGATCCTCGGCAGGCGGATCAAGAACAACCCGGTCATTATCGGAGAGCCCGGTGTCGGCAAGACCGCGATCGTTGAAGGACTTGCCCAGAAGATCGTATCGGGAAATATCCCCGACAGCCTTCTCGGGAAACGCATCGTTTCGCTGGACCTCGGCGCATTGATTGCAGGGACAAAATACAGAGGCCAGTTCGAAGAGAGGCTGAAGATCGTCATGAAAGAGATCGTTCAGTCGGACAACATCATCCTGTTCGTAGATGAACTGCATACGCTCATCGGAGCGGGTGCAGCCGAGGGTTCCGTCGATGCATCGAGCATGCTGAAGCCGGCGTTATCAAGGGGCGAGATACAATGCATCGGCGCAACTACACCCGATGAGTACAGAAAACACATAGAAAAAGACGGTGCGCTCGAACGCAGGTTCCAGCCGATATGGGTGCAGCCGCCGGATGTCGAAAATACTATCGATATCCTGAAAGGGCTTAAGCCCAGGTACGAGGCGTTCCACAAGGTCAGGATCAGCGATGAAGCTATCGAAGTGGCTGCGAGGCTCTCGGACAGGTACATCTCCGACAGATATCTGCCTGACAAGGCGATCGATGTGATAGATGAGACGGGGTCGCGGATCAAACTGAAAAGGTATACCCCCCCTCATGAGCTGAAGGAACTCGAGGGTGACATACAGAGGTCTTCCAAGGAAAAGAACCTCTATATCAAGCTGCATGACCTTGAAAAGGCTTCATCTCTGCGTATGGAGGAAGAAAGACTCAAAAAGCTCCATGAACAGCTCCACAAACAGTGGATAGACAATCTGAACAAAGAAACGCCTTCAGTGAGTGAAGAAGATGTTGAATATACGGTATCAAAAATGACGGGCATTCCTCTTTCGAAGCTCGAAGAAAAAGAGTCCGAGAAACTGATCCGTATGGAAGACAACGTCCACGAGAGGATCGTAGGCCAGGAAGAGGCGATAAAGGCTGTTTCTAGGGCTATCAGAAGGTCGAGGGCCGGACTTAAATCCAGCAAAAAACCGATCGGCTCTTTCTTCTTCCTCGGTCCGACCGGTGTCGGAAAGACGGAACTCGCCAAAGCTCTGGCATGGTTCCTGTTTAACGATGAAAGCTCGCTCGTGAAAATAGACATGTCGGAATACATGGAGCGGTTCAACGTCTCCAAACTCACAGGAGCCCCTCCGGGATACGTGGGATATGAAGAAGGAGGCCAGCTTACGGAGAAGATACGGAAAAAACCGTATTCAGTGGTGCTCTTCGACGAGATCGAGAAGGCGCATCCCGACGTATTCAACATACTCCTGCAGGTCCTTGATGAAGGAGTCCTCACAGACAGTTTCGGAAGAAAAGTCGATTTCAGGAATACGGTCATCATCATGACTTCGAACCTTGGCGCACGGCTTATCGAGAAAGCGACTCCGCTGGGTTTCCAGAGAGACGTCTCCGAAATGGTATATGAAAAGATAAAGGAGAACGTCCTGAACGAACTGAAAAAGACTTTCAACCCCGAGTTCCTGAATCGTGTTGATGAGATCGTCGTATTTCACCCCCTCGAAAAAGACCACCTGTTGTCCATCATAGACCTCCTGGTCGAAGAGACAAACCGGTTGCTGCTTGAACAGCAGGATGTCGTAATCGAGGTTGCGCCTGAAGTTAAGGATTGGATAATCGAGCATTACTATCAGCCAACCTACGGTGCAAGACCTATGAGAAGAGCGGTCCAGAAAGTGATCGAAGACCCCCTTTCAGAAGAATTACTTAAGGGCAGATTCAAGAACTCTCAGAGGGTAAACGTTGTCCTCGAGGGAGATAAGCCGGTGTTCATCGAAGCCGAAGAAGCCGTCACGATATTGTCCGGTGCTAACTGATTCAGGCCGCTCAGCAGGCTAACCGGCGAAAAGTGAAAAACAAGGCCCTTATTCTCATAATCATCGTTTCCGGTATTTTTATCATTTTTTTTGCCGTTCGGCCTACCCACACCCCAAGGATCGCGGAAATCGGGATTGAAGTCCCGGATTTCGAACTTGCCGGCGCCGACAACAGCAGGATAAGACTCTCGGACATGAAAGGGTCCGTCGTTTTCGTCAATTTCTGGGCCACGTGGTGCGCATCCTGTCTTGATGAATTGCCTTCTATTGAAAGGCTTTACAGGTCATTCGCAGGAGACAGCCGGTTCAGGGTTGTGACGATCCTTTATAAAGACAACATGGATACGGCATCCGGCTTCATGAAGAAAAACAGCCATTCATTCCCCGTCTATCTCAATCAGGACGAATCAGCGGCAAAGACCCTCGGAATTACCGGAGTGCCCGAGACATTCATAATCGACAAAAAAGGGGTTCTGAGGGATAAGGTGATCGGCCCTGCCGAATGGGACTCTCCAAATGCAGTTCAGGCGTTTCTGACCCTGATAAACGAGCCTTAACGGGGGACTATGCCTGCCGCTCTACCCCATGGGAAACATTAAGCCTCCGGAACCGGCTTTGCTCTTCGTAGGGGCATTGTATGCCGATGATGAAGTATTCAGCCGGTCAAGAGAAATCCTGAAGCGGGGTTTCGGAGATATAATGCTCGAAAGCCATTCCCGGCCCTGGGATTATTCTTCCCACTACAGGGAAGAACTCGGCTGGCCGATATTCAGGAAGTTCATCTTTTTCAGGAATATAATCGACCCGGGAATACTTGCAGACGTCAAACTGAAGACAAATAATGTTGAAGACGGTCTTGCATTGAACGGAAAAAGACGTATCAACCTCGATCCCGGGTACCTCACCCTGCCGAGAATAGTCCTCGCTTCGACAAAAAACCGCGCACATCGTATCTACCTGGGCAAGGGTATCTACGGTGAGGTAACGCTTCTGTACAGAGATAAAGAAGGCACATTCACGCCTCATCTTTTCACATACAGGGATTATCTGGACGAGAAGACTTTGGCCGTTTTCCTGAATGCGAGGGAGATGCTGAAGGCAACTTTGCCGGCAGGCGGGATTTCTTAATCCGTCTTTGCATAACTTTTATTCAATTTGTGAGGCATATATGATGAAAAAGCTTTTCCTGAGACACCTTGCAGCCTTCACCGGTCACAGCAAAACGAGGTTGTCCCTGTGTATCGCCTCGTCCGAATACTTGTACCCGAGGGTGTTTTCGATCTCCGAAGTCTTCCTGCCTTTTATTCTTTCGATCTCTGAAGAGGAATAATTTGTGAGGCCTTTCGCAATACGGTTTCCCTTTATATCCCGGCAATAGACCGCATCGCCTGTGTCGAAATTTCCTTCAACCGAAACAATGCCGGAAGGCAGCAGACTCTTGCCTCTTTCAACCAGCGCCTTTACCGCGCCGTCGTCGATGACCAGGCTCCCTTTTGAACGGCTGCCGTAGGCAATCCATCCCTTTCTGGAGGACATCTTCTCCGTTTTGGGTACGAACAGAGTTCCGTGGTTAACACCTTCCATCAGAGAAGGCAGGAGCCCCGCCTTTCTCCCGCTGATAATATGGACGATGATACCATGGGTCACAGCCCTCTTTGCGGCGAGTACCTTCGAATACATACCCCCCGTGCCTATTATGCTTCCTGCGCTTCCCGCTGTCTTCTCGATCTCGGGCGTGATATCATCAACGCGTCTGATGAGCCTGGCACGGCTGCTGTGCCTCGGGTCTTCGGTGAACAGACCATCTACATCCGAGAGTATGATAAGCCTCTCTGCCTCTACGAGACTTGCGACAAGAGACGCGAGGTTGTCGTTGTCGCCGAATTTGATCTCGTCTGTAGCAACTGTATCGTTTTCGTTTATCACCGGAACAAGCCTGAACGACAACAATGTCAGAAGCGTATTTTTTGAGTTGATATACCTCTTCCTGTCGGAGAGGTCTTCACGGGTAAGAAGCACCTGGGCCACTTTCTTCCCGTAAGTCGCAAAACTCCTCTCATAGGCCCACATGAGAATACTCTGACCCGCTGCCGCAGCAGCCTGCTTGAGCTTTATATCCTTCGGTTTCTCCTTTAAACCGAGTTTGCCCATGCCGGCGGCGATTGCGCCGGACGAGACGACCACAACATCGTATCCGGAATCATGAACAGCCGCCACATCAGAAGCTATCGACGCCACTTTGCCGGCGTCAAGTCCGTCCCGCTCGTCAGCAAGGATATTGCTGCCGATTTTCACCACGATTCTTTTCATCGAAACATATCCTTATTCTTCGCCTGGGAAATTATACATCGCCGGTAATATGGTTGTCATCAGGCAGGGAGTTTTGAGTAATAAACCGGAAAGTGCAATTGGTATTGGGTATCAGGCATATGCAAGCCCTTATCGTAATTCACGGCTCAACTTGACAGAACCTTTATCGCGGCCTGCACAACCCTGGGATCAAACTGCGACCCGTTGCAATTGTGCAATTCCGACAGAGCGTGCTCTTCCCCCAATGGCGGACGATATGGCCTCTCTGCGGTCATCGCAGCAAATGCTTCGGCTACATGAAGGATCTTTGCGCCAACCGGTATCTCGTCGTCTTTCAATCCGTCAGGATAACCCCGTCCGTCCACCCTTTCATGGTGATGCCTGATCAGCGGGATGATATCGTTGAAATGTTCGATGCTTTGCAATAAGGTCGCTCCCAGAGCGGGATGCTGTTTTATCATTTCGTATTCTTCTTCCGTCAGCCGGGACGGTTTATCTATAAGTGAATCGTCGAGGTTTAGTCTGCCTATATCACGGCAGAGCCCTGCGAGCCGGATGTTCTTTATCTCTCCCTCGTCAAGCCCCATCTCATATGCGATCCGCATCGAATATGAGGCCACCCTCTCCGAATTACCTTTCATCCATGCTCTCTTGCTGTCGACTGCATTCGACAGCGCCGTGAAAAAAAAGATAACATTTTCTTCGAGTTCCGCGTATGCATGACATATGTCGTCGATGATGTCGAAACAGAGTTCTTTGCTCCTTTCGGCTTTATCAGCCCAAAGACGCAGATTTCTTTCGCTTTCGCGCAGCACTTCCTCTTCCGCCTTTTTGCCGCCGATGTCTCTTACTGTTCCCCTGTAGTAAATCACTCTGCCCTGCGCGTCATGTACCGCCTGGATATCTTCGGAAATCCAGATCGTACCGCCGTCCCTGCGGAATACCTGCGACTCGAAAGCGGATACCGACTCCCTTTTTTGCAAAAAACGCATAAGCTTCACGCGGCGTTCGGCTTCAACATACAGATGACGGAGATCCGCCCGGTCTGCTATCAGTTCTTCGGGAGAATCGTAGCCAAAGATGCGGGCCATTGCCTTATTCGCCATCAGATAGCGTTCGCCCGGCGTCATAAGATAGATCCCTTCAACCGAGTTTTCAAAAATACAACGCAACATGTCTTCCCCCTGGCGCAGATGTCTTACTTCGACCGCCCGGGATATCTTCATGCGGAGAACATCCAGCGTGTACGGCTTTGCGATAACATCAACCGCGCCGAGGCCGAGTGCTTTGATCGCAGTCTGCACCGTTGCTTTGCCTGTGATGATGAAACCCTGGAGATGCCGGTCTCTGCCCAACGCAGACTCAAGCAGTTCAAGACCGTTCATTTCGGGCATGTCGAGATCCGCCAGCAGAACGTCAAAAGGCTGCTTATTCAATATTTCAAGAGCGTCTCTGCCTCTTGTAAGCCCGACTACCTCGTATCCGACCTCCGAGAGGATAGCGCAGAGTGAGGTCATTACTTCGATCTCGTCATCCACTACGAGCAACTGTCCATTCACCCGTTTCATCTCTGATCCCTTCCCGCTGCCGTATATTTTCTTTTGTCCTGTCGGACAGGTCGCAACACTATTCTTTCATGATAGAGGGAACCGGCTGATTTTGTCTGTAGATTTTGGACTACACAATGTAGGTTTTTAACTACAAATTGTAGGTTTTGTACTACAAAACGCAGATATTTTTCCCATCAGTTGCATAATTTCATTTAACTTGTGAGGCGGATATGATGAAAAAGCTTTTCCTGAGACACCTTACAGCCCTTCGGTCAGGCCGGCAAGCCATTATATCGGAATATTCCTTGTTTCCCGTCAATCCAAAAGCAGTCCGTGCTTCACTACATAACGGATAATGTCCGAAGTGCCTGACATCTCCATTTTTTCGAGGATGCGGGACCGGTATGTACTGACAGCCGAGGCGCTGAGCGACAATTTCTTTGCAATCTGGTTGATTGTTTTACCTGACGCTATCATGCACATTACCTCATATTCGCGTTCCGACAGCCTGTCGTGGGGGAGCCTTTCCTTGATGGCCGAGATCCTTAAGGCCATCTTCTCGGCAAGCGATGAAGTAACATATTTACCGCCCCGGGAAATTTTCCGCAACGCTGAAATCAATTCTTCCGGTGCGCTTTCTTTTGTCAAATACCCCGAAGCTCCCGCCTTGAACGCACTCATAGCGTACTGTTCTTCAGTATAGACGCTCAAAATGACGACCGGAAGTTTTGGTTTTTCTCTTTTTATCTGCCTGAGGACATCCAGACCGTTTTTCCCGGGAAGGGATATGTCAAGCAGAATCATATCAAAGTTGTTGTGCGCTATCTTCTCCAGCGCCTCCTCGCCGCTGCTCGCTTCCGCAGCGACAGACATATCGGGTGTTTCAGACAAAATCTGCTTCAGTCCTTTGCGGACAATGGCGTGATCGTCGGCAATTAATATGTTAATCATACCGGCGTCTTTCTTCCGGAAAGTGGAATGGTTACACAAACCACAGTCCCCTTGTCCCTGATGCCGCTGATTTCAACCTCTCCCTGAAGAAGACGGACGCGCTCCCGGATACCGATCAATCCGAACGACTTTGTACTTCCGATATTTTCCTGTGTTATGCCCCTGCCGTTATCTTTTATATTCAGCGCAATCTCATGCGATTTCATCTCTAAAAATATTTTTACCGTTGTCGCGTGTGAATGTCGGGCGATGTTTGTCAGCGCTTCCTGAAAAATCCGGTACAGAGCCGTCGAAATATCCTGATCGATAATTATTTCCTCAGGCTCGAATACCAGTTCGCATTGTATTCCCGTCCTCCGCTGAAATTGTCCCATCTGCCATTCGATAGCTGCGGTCAGTCCGAGATCATCAAGCAAGCCGGGCCTTAATTCTCCCGAAATCCTCCTTACCGTGTTTGCAGCGGAATTTATCAGCTTCAACATCGATTTCGTCTTTTCGATCAGTGCCTTCTGATCCCCGGATAATTTTTTATGCATCCAGAACAAATCCATCTTCAGGGCCGTCAAAGACTGGCCCAGCTCGTCATGAATCTCGCGCGCGACATACATCCGTTCTTTCTCCCTCGCCGACTGCAAATACGCGGTAAGATTGCGCAGTTGCTCGCGGGAGGTTTTCAGTTCTTCTTCCGCCTTTTTGCGCATGGTGATTTCTTCGACTATCCCCTCGTAATAGATCAGCTCCCCGCCCGTATTGTGCACCGAGACGGCATTTTCGGATACCCATATCGTACTCCCGTCTTTGCGGTAAACCTGCGATTCGAATCCTGTTACAATCCCATCCCTCTGCATGAGATGGATGAACTCGGCCCGGCGTCCGGGTTTCGCATAAAGCCTTCCCATGTCTTCAAGCTTCGTTATCAATTCCCCGGGACACGAATAGCCGAGTATGAGCGCAAACGCACGGTTGGCTGTGATACAGCGTCCTTCGGGCGACGTCTGATAAATCCCGCCTACGGCGTTTTCGAAGATCGAACGGTATTTGCTCTCCGTTTCCAGCAGCCTTCGCACGTTCATCGCACGCGATACTATCTGCCTCAAAAGTTTCAGTTCCAGCGGCTTTAATATGTAATCAAAAGCCCCGACCTTCATCGCTTCCACGGCGGTCTGAACTGTCCCCTGTCCCGTAACAATAATACCGATGAGATTGGGGTCGATCTCAAGGGCGGAGCGCAACAGGGTTATGCCGTCCATTTCAGGCATAATGAGGTCTGTCAGCAGCAGATCGGGAATCCGCTCACTCATCTCCTCCAGAGCGTCTTTACCCGAAGTGAATGCGGACACAACATATCCGCAGTGAGAGAGGAACTCGCAAACAGGCCTCATGGTTTCCACTTCGTCATCGACGACTATCAACCGTCCGATGGAGTCTTTACTCATGGTTATGCTTTCCGGACAACACGTCCCCGATCAGTTAAAGCAAAAATATATTGCCGTTCACAACAGCAGGAGGTTTAACTTCTCCGCAGAAATTATAGCAAATAGTTAAAAACATAGTCACCTGCTTTTTGAAGAGAAAAACGTGAAACGATTCGCCTGAATGAGTTCGGAAGAGCTACAGCCGAATAATCGCTGAAATATTTTTTAAAAAGAATATGATTGAAATTTTCCGCTGTTTTTGGTATGTTTATAGCGTTTTATGGAGCCTGACAGGGAGAATAAATCGGTGCTCGAAGCGCTTCTCTTTCTTTCGGGAGAGGTGCTGACAATTTCTGCGTTGCATGATGTAACAGGACTTCCGGATGCCGAAATTAAAAGACTGCTTGCCGAACTGATAGATGAATACAGGGAACGGGATGCCGGGCTGCTCATCGCCGAAATTGCAAACGGGTATCAGATGGTAACAAATCCCGCATATGCGGATTGGATAAAGAAGTTCAAAACCATGCACGTCTCGACCAAACTTTCGATGCCGGCGCTCGAAACCCTTGCACTTATAGCATACAGACAGCCCATTATCAGGGCGGAGATAGAACAGATCAGGGGTGTAAACTCCGACAGCGCTATCAGGACTCTGTATGAAAAAAGACTTATCAAGATCATGGGGCGCAAGGAAGCTCCCGGCAGACCTTTTCTCTATGGTACGACAAGAGAGTTTCTTCAGTATTTCGGGCTGAAGGATCTTACGGAACTGCCTACTCTGAAAGAGCTAATCAGGGAAGAGGCGGCCTGATTTCAGGGAGGACAACTTGAAGATATTATATTTACTGTTCGTTCATCTCGTACTTGCAATCTTTCTGTCGGGCAGTGTCAAGGCAGACACCACTTACGTGGTAAAGAAAGGCGACAATCCTTCAACCATTGCAAAGAAATTCAATGTCGCAACAAAGGTCATACTGGCGGCCAACGACATTAACCCGCGCTATCTTAAACCAGGCACAAAAATCACAATCCCTTCGGATAAACATGTTTCGGCCGGGAAAACCGGGACCGCTAAAAAACAGGGGGAGAACCCGTCCGCCCATATAGTAAAAAAAGGCGATACCTTATCTTTTATTGCGAAAAAATATTCTGTTTCCGTCGGTGACCTCAAAGAGACCAATAACCTGAGATCGGAAAAATTGAAACCCGGGCAAAGACTCCTTGTCAGGAAAGAGAACCCAAAGACCTATAAGGTTAAAAAAGGTGATACTGTTTACCGGATTGCCAAGAAGTTTGACAAAGACGCCGATGAACTCGTTGAGATAAATAATCTTGAAGCAGGCATGCTGCAGCCGGGCCGGACAATCCTCCTGGAGCCCGAAGAGGATACCGGCGATGCTAAAACTAAAACCTACGGTGCAATATTATCGCAGGATCATATCGAAAGAGACGCTGAAAAGGCATCCGGATCTGTTGAACTCAGCGGGTTGTCCCTGCAGGACAGACTGATCCTCTTTGCAAAAAAAATGCTCGATATCCCTTACAGATTCGGCGGGAACAGCCTTTGGGGAATTGATTGCTCGGCATATGTTCAGAAGGTCTACGGCATAATCGGCATCAATCTGCCAAGGTCGGCAAGAGAGCAGTTCACCGAGGGCGATCCCGTAGATATAGAAGAACTTTCCATCGGAGACCTCGTCTTTTTCAGGACATATGCCTCTTTTCCCTCGCACGTGGGAATTTACCTCGGAAACGACCTTTTCATTCATGCCTCTTCCAGAAGCAAAAAAGTCACCATTGACAGCCTTGAGACGCCATATTATCTGAAGCGGTTTATCGGAGCAAAGAGAGTTATCGACGGAGAGACTATGAAGGAAGTCCCCGGTCGGGAAGGCTAAGGAGTCTCGTACCAGACCCGGGGAGGAGGTCTTCGCAGTCACCGCCAGATAAATATCAGGGGACATTATTTGTTAAGCAGTCCCTTGATCATCAACTTTAATTCATCGAGATCAGACGACTTCACGATATACGCTTCAGATGCCCAGACCGCAAAATCGTCCCGGTAATCATACGCGGTAGACATTATTACGGGTATTTTGGGGTTCTTCTCCTTCATCTGTCTTAAAATACGTATACCGTCGACATCCGGCAGGAGTATGTCAAGAGTCACGATATCCGGGTTTTCCCGCTCGAACATCTCCATCGCTTCCTGGCCGTTCGATGCGACGACAACTTCGTAGCCTTCGTCTTCGAACTCTTCCTTATAAAGCCTCTGAATGTGCAGGTCGTCATCTACAACAAGTATTTTCATTTCATTCCTCCCTTCCGGCAATCATTTATCTTTTTTCAATGGTATGTATACCCTGAATGTGGTTCCTGTACCGGCTTTGCTTTCCACTTCTATGCGGCCTTCATGCTCTTCGATAATCCTGTGTGCGATAGTAAGGCCAAGCCCGGTCCCGCCTTTTTTTGTAGTAAAGAACGGATCAAAAATGAACGGGATATCCGCCCCGGTTATCCCGGGACCCGTATCCCTTATCTCGAAAATGCAGGAACCATTTTTTTCGTATACCTTCACACTGATCGTACCACCGATCCCGATTGCCTGGGCCGCATTTTTCAGGATATTGAGCAGGGCGTCCCTGATCCTGTTCGGGTCCACAAATATGGAGCCCGATCCGCTGAATTCCTTTTCAATGGTTATCCCTCTCTCATCAGCCTCGGAACCCATAAGGTCGATAACCTCTTCGATGAGTTCTCCGGCGTTCACCGTCTCTTTGATCACCCTCGTTTCTTTAACAAAACTCAGTATCTCGTTGAGGATGTCCTCGAGCCTGTCGACCTCATCGGCAATTATATGCGCGTATTCTTTCAAGCCGCTGTCCAGCTTTTTTTCGAGGCGCCTTGCAAAGCCCCCGAGCGAAACGAGCGGGTTTCTGATCTCGTGCGCAACGCGCGCCGCCACCTCTCCAAGGCCTGCCAGCCGTTCTGTCTTTATCACTCTTTCCCTCAGGTTTTTCAGTTCCGTGATATCGCTGACAACATTGACAGTACCCATGAATTCTCCGTTCATGTCAAAGATGGGAGAGCTTGAGGTGATGAAAGTTCCTCCGAGGTAAGGGTCTTCCACCTCCTCCACAAACGCCCGCCTGCCCTCAACAGCCTTCTGGTGCGGGCATTCCCGCCACGGCTCTTCCGTCCCGTGAAACACCTCATAGCATTTCTTTCCTATTATTTCCTCAGGCGGTTTTCCAAGCCTTTTTGAAACCGCTTTATTGATGTTTTTCAAAACATAATCTTCGGCGACAAAAAATACCATGTCCGAAATCGACTCGAATATATTTTCGAGTTCCTGCTCGGTAAGTTTAACCTTCTCAAAGAGTCTTGCGTTTTCGACAGCAGATGCAATATGGTTCGAGAAAGCCGTCAGGAACCTCATATCTTCTTCGGTGATCGGCCTTCTGTTGAAATAATTGTCTACCCAGAGGACGCCTATCACCTTGTTTCTTGAGATCAGAGGCATGACAGCATAGGCCTGGGTGCCGGTCTGCTGAAGAAGAACTGCATCCGAAAGGGGCTCCCTTGATACATCATCGATGTTGAACAGTTGTCTCTCCTTCACAGCCTTGGTAAGAATCGTTTCTTCTGTAAGGGGTATCTCCATGCCAAGGATAAGCCGGTCAAAAGAGGAGTCTTTTCTCAACGGACCTATTTCGATATCGTGCATGATATCAGGCAATGTCTTCTTTTCCAGGGAAAGTTTATCCCATATATGAAAAGCCTCTTCTTGGCTTGACGGTCCGACTCCCATCGCCCCTTTCAGGGTGTTCCTGACCTCGTCGACAAGGAAAAGGATCGCCCGGTTGAACCCCAGGCCGTCTCCCATGGTGACGGCAGTGAGGACCATCCGCAGCAGTCTTTCGAGTTCAAGTGTCCCCCTCATCGCAGTGCTGATAAAAAAGAGCCTTGACAGTTCCTGGTTTCTCCTGACGAGTTCTTTTTCGACGTTTTTCTTCTCCGAGATGTCTCTTGATATGCCGCTGATGCCGATAACCTCTCCGGCGCTGTTCTTAACCGGAGACAAGGTAAGGCTTACCGTAATGATCGCCCCGTCCTTCCTCTTTCTGAAGGTCTCGATCCTCCGCAGGACTTCTCCGTTCCTTATCCTCCGGTTGTTCTCCCATTCGGGATCAATGAGGAATTCGGGGACGAAAGGCAGGACTTTCCCTACAGCTTCTTCCTTCATAAATCCATAAATCT
Organism: Nitrospiraceae bacterium UBA2194; assembly: GCA_002328665.1. Classification (GTDB taxonomy): domain Bacteria; phylum Nitrospirota; class Thermodesulfovibrionia; order Thermodesulfovibrionales; family SM23-35; genus UBA2194. The sequence continues at coordinate 33,778 of DCVG01000073.1, read as the reverse complement.
TTTCGGCGCCCTTGTTCCAGGAGGTAATAATACCGTTCAGGTCGGACGTGACAATCGCATCGGCAGAATTCTCTATGATGCCCTCGAGATATTCCTTTGTCTGCGTTACCTCCTTATAGAGCCTGAGGACCTCATCATGACAGAGCATCCTGTCGGTAACATCCTGGATAAATACTGTGCATTCGATAACCTCGCCTTCCTCATTCTTTACCGGATATGCCGAAAGCTCGGCAAAAAGCGAAGTCTCATCGAGTGTGGTCTTCTGGGTTATGATATTTGGCTCTCCTGTTTCGAACGCGGCCTGCGCTGCACAATGGGGGCATACCCAGAGCTTTTCATGGAATACATCCCTGCAGTCTTTATCGATAATTTCGGAAACAGGCATCTTTGTCCATTTCTCAAGGGAACGGTTTGCAGCCCGTATCACATAATTCCTGTCCATAATTATGATGCCGTCACGGATGTTCTCGAATATTACTTCAGTAAAGTTCTGTCTGTCCGCTATGTCCATTTGCAGCGCCCTCTATCGCCCCTTGTTTTGAAGGACGGCTTTATAGAGACCGACATACGTTTTGGCCGACCGTTTCCACGAAAAATCTTTCAGCATTCCATCGTAAATCATCCTGCTCCTCTTGTCGGTGTCCGTATACAGGCAGAGCGCCCTTTTTAAAGCATCAAGCATCGCGGAAGCGGTATAGTCTGAAAAAAGGAAGCCGGTTCCCTTCAAGGCCAATGGTTCATAGTCCTGTATGGTATCGGCAAGACCGCCCGTCTTCCTCGCAACGGGAATAGCGCCGTATCTCAGGGCAATCAACTGGCCGAGGCCGCACGGCTCGTACCTGGAGGGCATAAGGAAAAAGTCCGAACCCGCGTAAATCATGTGTGCGAGCTCATCATCAAATCCTATGGTGACCGAAATCATCCCTTTACATTTTTCCGAAATCTCTGAAAGACTTCTCTGGAAGCTCTCATCTCCTTTTCCCAGAATAGCAAGCTTCACACCAAAAGACAATAGTTCGGGGACGGATTGAATAACGAGATCGAGACCTTTCTGCTCCGAAAGCCTCCCGACCATGCCGACAAGCGGCATGCGTTCCGCAGAAGCCGGGTCTTTCGGGTAAAACAGTTTTTTTATAAGCTCCCTTTTGCAGACGGCCTTCCCCGAAATATCATTATGGGAAAAGTTTGCGGGTAAAAACTTGTCCTTCCAGGGATCCCATTCTTCGTAGTCGATCCCGTTGATGACGCCGTAGATGTCAGCCTCTCTTTTCCTTAGAACACCATCCAGTCCGAAACTGAACTCCCTGTCGAGTATCTGTTTTGCGTAAGTCTCGCTGACAGTGCCCAGCACGTCTGCCGAGATAAGCCCGGCCTTCAGAAAATTCACCTTCCCGTAAAACTCCACCCCTTCCGGCCGGAATAGCTCCCACCCCAGATTCGTAAGAGGCATCTCGGAAGCCGGGAACAGCCCCTGGTATCCTATGTTGTGTATTGAGAAAAATGTGGCTGTTTTTTTAAAAAATACATCCCCCTTGTAAAGTGTCTTCAGATAGAGGGGAATAAGTCCGGTCTGCCAGTCATTGCAGTGGATGATATCCGGCCTGAAATTAAGGGCTTTGCACGCTTCGATTATCCCTCTCGAAAAAAATATAAAACGCGATGCATTGTCGCTATAATCGCCTTCCGGGATACCGTAGAGTTCCTCTCTGTCAAAGAATTCGTCGCATCGAATGAAATAGGCGGATGCCTCGTCACTGAAAATCCTTCCCTCGGCGATCCTTTCTCCTACGGGCACGTTTACGGTAATCCCCGTATCCTTCAGCGGAAACCGGCCCTCTTTTATCTTTTTATAAAGGGGCAGGACAAGGCATGACCGGTGTCTCATACGCCTGTATTCCTTATACAATGCGCCTGCAACATCGGCAAGTCCGCCGGTTTTGATAAACGGCACTGCCTCGGACGAGGCTATCAGTATCTTCATATCTTCGCTTCTCTCATGAACCTGGCCGACTCCTCCGGCGGAGTGGGATTGATATAGAAACCTGAGCCCCACTCGAAGCCCGCAATCTTTGTGAGCTTCGGCACCAGTTCCAGATGCCAGTGATAGTATTCGTTCACCTCGTCAATGAACGGGGATGTATGCAGCACGAAATTGTAAGGCGGGATATCGAGTATCTTATCCATCTGCCGGAGAACGGTCTGAAGGATCTCTGCAAGAGGTCCGAAATTATTGTCGGGCGGATAGAAACGGGATTCATGTCTCTTGGGCAGAATCCATGTCTCGAACGGCGCGCTCGGTGCAAAGGGCGCAAGAGCGACATATTTTGCATTTTCATAGATCACTCTTTTCCTGAACTCGAGTTCCTGGCTGATCACATCGCAAAAAATACACCGCTCTTTCAGATCATAATAGCGCTTCGCTGAGTCTGTTTCTTCTTTTACCAGTTTGGGGATTATCGGAAGCGCAATCAACTGGGTATGTGAATGTTCAAGAGAAGCACCCGCGGCATCCCCTTCGTTCTTAAATATCAATACATACCTGAAACGACGGTCCTTTCTAAGGTCGGTCAGTCTCAGATAATAAGCCCAGAGCGCGTCTTCGACTCCTTTTAACGGCATGGTCGCAAGAGACTGCATATGATCCGGGGTTTCCACAACGACCTCGTGAGCGCCTATCCCGCTCATCTTGTCGAAAATGCCCTCCCCCGTCTTATGCAGATCTCCGTATATCTGAAGTGCAGGAAACTTGTTCGGCATAATTCTCAGTGTCCAGCCCGGAGAATTCGGTTTTGTGTCGGCAGGTCTGAAGGCTATTATCTCGGCAGGCGTGGTATATTCGTTTCCGGGGCAGAACGGGCAAAAGCCGCCCCTCTTCTTCTGGGAAGGCGAGACAAAGTCTGTAGGTCTCTTGCCTCTCTCAACAGAGATGATGACCCACCGGCCCGATATCGGATCTTTTCTCAATTCAGACATTTTCCCTCCGTCTCGCGGCAAAAAGCGCAGGGGAAAAGCCGGGGATGATGAACCACGATATGAAATTTGTTCCCAGCGCTTTGCCGCCTGTGCTCATGCAAAATTGGTATTATTATATCACAATGGAATATAATCACTCATGAAACCGACCTTCCTTCACAACCTTGTAAACAGCCCGTTTGAGGACCCTGTACTCTTCATCAGAATAATGAGGGAAAAGAGGGCTTTATTGTTCGATATCGGCAATATTGCGGGACTCGACCCGGGCAACCTGCATAAGATAACCGACGTCTTCGTGTCACACACCCATATCGATCACTTTATCGGCTTTGACACTCTCATAAGGGCGTTGCTGAGGAGAGAAACCCCTTTGAGGATATACGGGCCCTCAAATATAACGGACTGCGTTGAAGGGAAACTTAAGGGGTATACATGGAATCTCATACAGGACTATCCGCTGAATATAGAAGTATACGCCCTCGACGGTGACAGGGTTCTACAGTCGGGTTTTCACGCCGAAGAACGTTTTTTGAGAAGAGACAGCGGCATCCGGACTTTTTCGGGAGTTCTCCTGCAGGAACCTCTCCTGACCGTCAGAGCCTTACAGCTTGACCATCAGGTGCCTTGCCTTGCGTTCTCTATTGAAGAAGAATTCCATATCAACATCGACAAGGTCTTGCTGGAAAAAATGGGCCTGCCTGTCGGACCCTGGCTTTCCCGACTGAAGAAGGCTATCAGGGAGAACATGCCTGAGGAGACCGAATTTACCGTATCGGGCAGAAGATATCGTCTCGGGAAGCTTTCGGGAATTTCGAAAATAACAAAAGGCCAGAAGATCGCATTCGTAACAGACGTATCCGTCACTGATGAGAATATCCGCAAGATTACCGGATTCGTCCATGGTTCCGATACGCTTTACTGCGAGGCGTATTTCCTTGACAAAGACCTTGACAGGGCGCTGCAGAGATTCCACCTTACGGCAAAGCTTGCCGGGAAGATCGCTAGGCAGGCCGGCGTAAGAAATCTTGTCGTCATGCACTTTTCACCAAAATACAGAGGCCGGGCTGACGGGCCGGAGGCCGAAGCTATGGAAGAATTCAGAAGTCAAGCTTCTTGAAAACCAGGACTGCATTCATGCCGCCGAAGCCGAACGAATCGCATAAGGCGTATTGTATTTCGGCCTCTCTTAACCCGGTCACGTAGTCGAGATCGCAATCAGGGTCTCTCTCCCTGAGATGTATTGTCGGCGGAATAACCCCCTCCTTCATACTCATCAGCGTGAAAGCCGCCTCAAGCGATCCGGATGCTGCAAGCATGTGTCCGGTAGCTGATTTCACCGCAGTCACAGGGATATTATACGCGTGCCTGCCGAGAGACCGCTTTATCGCCTCGGTTTCGGATCTGTCGCCCAAAGGTGTTGACGTGCCGTGTGCGCTGACAAAATGGATATCCTCCGGCCTGAGACAGGCCTCATTCAACGCCGCATTGATTGCACGCGCCTCACCCTCGGGAGACGGCGCTGTCTGGTGAAAGGCATCGGTTGTATTGCCGTATCCGACAATTTCGCCGTAAATCCTTGCACCCCTTTTCACTGCATCTTCATACCCCTCCAAAACCAGGATACACGCTCCCTCTGAGAGAACAAAACCGTCCCGTCTCCTGTCAAACGGCCTGCTTGCAGAAGAATCGGCAATCCGGGACAACGCGCCTGACGCTCCGTAACCCTCTATGCATATTCTGCAGACGGGAGCTTCGGCGCCGCCGCAGAGCATGAGGTCTTCGTAACCCGCCCTGATCAATCTGTATGCCTCGCCGACCGCACTCGTGCCCGATGAACATGCGCTGGAAATACCAAGACAATATCCCTTTATACCGAGATTTTGGGCGACATATGACGCTGCCATGCTGATTGTAGTAGACGGCATGAGATAGGCGGATACACGCCTCCTGCTCCGGAGTACCGCCCGTTCCAGCGTACTTATCCCGCCCCGGCTCGAACCGATAACAACTCCTGCAGATGCCAGGGGGCGCGGGTTCAAAGTCCGGAATTCAGAGTGTCCGTGTTCATCCGGATTCTCTCTTATGAGACCTGCGTCTTCAACCGCCATCCTCGACGCTGCAACAGCATACTGAACGAAAGCGTCAATACGGTTTATTTCCTTAATTGAGAGATATTTTCCGGCATCGAACCCTTTAAGTTCCCCTGCAACTCTCCATCTCAGGTCGGAAGCATCGAACCGCGTAATCAGCGCTGCACCGGGAATCCCGGCCTTGGCATTATTCCAGGCTTCGTCCAGCGAATTCCCGATAGGACAGACAGCACCCGTTCCTGTAACCACAACCCTCTTCATCGCGTCAGGTATAATAGCATACAAAACGGCCTCCAATGCCCTTCCCATTTATTGCCCTTGCATAATGCATATGGTATATTATAGAAAAATATCATTTGTGCGGGGAGGCCTATTGGTAGGGGAGATACTGAAAAAAAAACGTGAGGAGCTGGGTCGCGACCTCAGGGAGATCTCCGATGCCCTCAAAATAAAGTATTCATATCTCAAGGCAATCGAAGACGGTGACCGTGAAAACCTTCCGGCTGAAGTTTATGTAAAAGGATATCTGCACGAATACGCCAAAATTCTCGATTTAGACCCGGATTCCGTCTTAAACACCTATAATCAGGAAATCATCCCTCAACATAATACCTTGATGAAATCAGCAGGACCACAGGCAGCGGAGAAGAAGAGGTTCAGAATAGGTTACTTGCTGATTCCTGCGCTGTGCATCCTGGCCGCAATTATTCTCGCATCAATGCAATTTCCTCCCGCGAAGAAAATCCCTGGGACCTCTGTTCCTTCGGACTCGCCAGTTTCACCGGCCTCAACTAACCCCGAGGCTGGCATTCAGAAGGTTATCCCGCAGAAAGAAGAACCGGACGAAGTTCAATTTCCAGGACATGTTCTGAATATCTCGGCCATCGATACTACATGGCTCGAGGTGATGATCGACAGGGACACACCCAAAGAGATACTGCTTAACCCGGGGGATGCGGTGGAATGGCATGCGGAAAATTCTTTTTCGCTGAAAATCGGCAACGCCGGCGGCATAAGGCTGGTCTTTGACGGAAAAGAAATCACGAACCTGGGTGAAAAGGGCGAGGTCATCAGAATAAACCTCCCGGCAACGGACACATAGAGAACAGCAGAATCCTGAAGACAATTTTATAAGGCGACATATTGAAGGATCAGGCTGCGGAAATAGACCCGAGTTTTGTCGATAAGGTAGAAAAGCTCTATAAGAGGCTTGCATTCACCGATTATTACAGCTTTTTGGGCATAGAGAAACGGGCGACTCCGGACGATATCAAAAGGGCATATTACAATGCTGCGAAAGAATTCCACCCCGACAGGCATCTGCACATGACTTCCGGCACCCTGAAAAATCAACTGAATGAAATCTTTGCCCACTTGACACAGGTTTATAAAGTTCTATCCGACCGGAAACTCAGGACAGAGTATGACCGTGAATTATCAAAAAAAGATTCGCAGGTCCGGAGAAGTAATTTTGATCTTGCGAAAATAAGGTTCAGGGAAGGCGAAGAGGCGTTCAGAAGAGGTTTATATCCGGAGGCTGAAGAATTATTCGGCCAGGCGGTCTATCTCGACGGCACTGTGGCCGATTACTATTTCCGTCTCGGTCTGGCCCTCGGGAAAGAAAAGAAAATCAGCGAAGCAGGCAGGATGTTAACTCAGGCATTGAAGCTTGACCCCTATAATGCCGCCTATAATGCCGAACTCGGCCATGTCTTTCTGAAGCTCGGGTTTCATTTAAGGTCCAAATCCGCTTTTGAAAAAGCATTGAAATTCGATGCTGCGAACGAACGCGCTGCCGAAGGGTTGCAGATAATTAAAAATCTTCGCTCAGACTAACCGGAAAAAATGTTCTCCAATACCGTATAATTAAACGTCATGATACGAAATACTTTCAGCATCCTGCCCGGGATCGGCGAGCGGCTCGAGAAGAGACTCTGGAGAAGCGGGATACTTGACTGGGCCGATTTTCTGAATGCCGCGGATATAAATTTCATCGGTTCTCATAAAAAAAGTTTTTATGACGCCTGCCTCTCTTCCGCCCTGAAGGAGCTCGACAGCGCCAATGCCTGGTATTTCGCCGCGACTGTCAGGAGACGGGAGCACTGGAGGCTCTTTGATATTTTCAAAGGAGAGGCGGCTTGCCTGGACATAGAAACGAACGGACTCATGCCTGCACGCGGAGGCTATGCGACAATGGTCGGTATATACGACGGTTTTGATTATAAATGTTTTATAAAAAATGTGAACCTCACCTATGATGTCCTTAACAGAGAACTTTCGAGGTATAAGTTCCTCATAACGTTTTATGGCGCGGGGTTCGATATTCCGTTCCTTATGAGGTCCATGCCGGCGCTGAAGTTCGATATCCCCCATTTTGACATCTGCTTCGCTTCGAAGAGGATCGGATATAAGGGTGGGATGAAGAAGCTCGAAACGCTGCTCGGCATCACGAGGGACAAGTCAGTAAAGGGTATGGACGGCTATGACGCAATAAAGCTCTGGGAACATGCCCGGAGGGGAAGTTCGGAGGCACTTGAACTGCTCAGGGTCTACAACAGGGAGGACACTGTGAATCTGTCCCGAATGGCTCATCTTATTTATCAGAAATTGCGTTCCCAGACAGGCATAGAGGAGTACTGCAATTCTTATCGTACACGCCGGGAAGAATATCCCTGCCCTTCGGTTATCTCCCGATCACCCCGGATATAGCAGTCATTTCCCGCCCTTCGCGCATGTAAGTAATCTCAACCCTGTCTCCCGGACGCAGTAATTTGAGGATTCCGGACAGGTCTTTCAGACTATCAACAGTTTTCGAGTTCATTTTTATTAAGACGTCACCTTTTGCAAGTCCTGCCTTTTCCGCAGGCGAGCCCCGAACAACTCCGTCCAGTCTGCAGCCCTTCCCTTTATAGGCGAAATCAGGGATAATGCCGAAGGTCACTTTCCTCTCTTTCTTTGTTTCGGGTCCGGTCTGCAATGCTGATTCGGCAGTTACCGTTAAAGGCTGTTCACGATGCGCAAGATATTCAATAACCTCTTTTGCAACAGAAGCGACTTTCGCAAGCCCGTCGGAGTTGATCTTATTCATGGTGTCCGTCGGTCTGTGATAATCTTCATGAGGTCCGGTAAAAAACTGAACAGCAGGGATTCCTGCCGCCTGAAAACTTATCTGGTCACTCGAATCGAGCTCTTCGGATACGGACTCAATATCAACTCCTGCAATATACCCCGCCCCCCCGAGGATGTGAACCCACTCTTTGGCAGAACCCGCGCCGAGTATAAAGAGCCTGTTATTTTGCATCCTGCCGACTGTGTCGAGATTCAGCATCCCAACGGACTGCTCCGCCGGATAACGCTTCTGGTTTGCCGTATAATATTTCGATCCCTTTTTTCCGGTCTCTTCTCCGGTAAAAGCTGCAAAGACAATGTTCCTGCCGGGATTCGCGTTGCTGCCGAGGACTCTTGCAACCTCTATAAGCGCCGCCACTCCGCTCGCGTTGTCATCAGCGCCGTAATGGATTTTTCCTTTATTTTCCCTTAGCGCTCCAACAGAGCCGGAACCGAGGTGATCATAGTGGGCGCCGATTACAACACTCTGCTTCGCCCATTCCGGTTTTTCTCCGGCTATCACTCCGATGACATTTTTCAATCTTATTTTATGTTCCGGATTATCGCTATCCTGATCTTCCCATGTCTGAAAATAGCTGCCTTCTCCATCTCCTGCAGGTAAAAGTCCGGCTTCACGAAATTTTCCCGCAATGTATTCTGCAGCCATGTCGATTTCCTCCGTGCCTGATCCACGGCCTCTAAGTTCATCGCCTGCAAGAAACCTGATCGTCTCCATCATCCGTTCCTGTGAAAATCCCGATTGCATAACAGCCAGCGGTTTTCTATGACGAAGCTTCCCCGTTTCCACTTTTGCGATACGGCCCGTTTCAGAGGGAATAAATATTGTCATTGGTGAATTCAGCACAGGTAACCGGCCCTTGGCAATATTCGCAGGCTCGTCGCCTTCAAAAGCAAGGTAACTGTATTTATGGTAGTGGGGCAGTTTCCTTCCGAGGCCTGAAAGGGACTCAGGCCGGTCGGAGGCAATCAGCATTATTGCCATCTCCCTGTTTTCAGGGTTCGATGCCGTCAGGACAAAAGAGTGATTTTCGATTGGAATTTCAGTTTTCCCAATTTTCACTTTTTCCCGGCCTGCGGTTATTTCGAATTCAGAGAGTATCTTAAAGACATCCTGCATAAACCGGTTTTTAAAACCTAAAACCGCCGCAGATTGATCCGGGGAAAGCTGTGTGATCTCGCTATCGAGCCGTATATCTATTGCATCAGGGCCTGATTTACCCAGGACACCGGCAAGCTCACGATAAGCCTGAAGCAGTTCCTCTCCCTCCGAAGACGGAAGGACGACGAGCAATCTTTTTGCGCCCAAAGCCTGTGATATCGCCGGAGGGATTTCCTCACGGTCGAGCCTGCGGAAAAGGTCGAATTCAGGGTCGACGTCGATCCGCAACGGTCTTGCAGGCAGAGAAAGCATTACCGCCTGTTTTTTTTCTTTGACATCCACGCCGGTCTGAAATGCTTCTTCTCTTCCATCCATGGTCACCGCAACAGGTATTCGCAAGCGATATGTTGTACCGGACTGTTCTTGTTCAATAATTGCCGTAACGGAGTATCTATCATCTTGTTTGATAACGTTGACATCACTGATGGTCAACTCCGGCGCACCGGCATGTGTTATCCATTGATCAAATTCGGTCTGAAGGCTTTTTCCGGAAACACGTTCGAAGCTTTTTTGCAGGTTGGAGAAAGTTGCATAGCGAAATTTATTTTTTTGGTAGAAATCCCTGAGCCCTTCGGTAAAAACAGTATCCCCCAGTTCGAGCCTCAGCATATGGAAAAACATCATCGACTTTCCGTATCCGACCGCTTCCGAAGAAGAGCTGTGGCGCGAGCGGAACGTGGTGAGAGGGAAATCCCTGCCGCTGAACACATAATCGGCATATTTCTGAAGCGTGGTCAGGCGGTATTCCGCTCCTTCTCCCCGCTGTTCTTTTATGAGATGGTCGGAGAGGTAAGCTGTCAGTCCTTCCGACCAGTTGCCCTCTTTATAATCGGGGAAAACACCGTTCCCCCACCAGTTATGGAGGATTTCGTGAGGATAGGAAGAATCGATAATAAAAGGAAAACGGATGACCCTGGGTCCGAGAAGAGTGAACGAAGGCATCCCGAACCCCGTCTCCCAGAAGTTCTCCACCAGGGCGAATTTCCCATAGGGATAGGGTCCGATAAGTTTATCGTACATGAAGATATAGCGGCTTGTCGCATCGAGGTATTTGGCCGCAAGCCCTTTATCAGGTGTCCGGAGGAACGCCATTGCCAAAACGTTTTCCCCCGACATGGTATACTCATGAAATTTCGCCGCCACAAGATAAATCTCTTCCTGGGGTTCAGACGAGTCCCATCGGACTGTGGTTCCACTGGCGTCTTTGGAATGATCCGTCCTTTCCCCCTGGCTCACCGCATCCCATCCCTGGGGAAGTTCAATACCCAAAGTGAACGTTATGAAAGACCCCCTGATCACAGGGTACCAGAATGAATTTCCTTCAAGATAAACCCCTTCTGCTGTGATAATGCCGGGGGTATGGCTGTAGCCGCGCGCCTGTTCTATGCCGAACTGCTCGACTGGATGGTCGATGATTCCGCCGTATTCGACCACGAAAGTATTTACGCCTGACGGGAGGTCGGCTTTAAAGGGTTCAAAGAGAACGTCTCCATTTCCGCCTGGCTCCTTCACGATCTTTACACCTTCAGTCGCAGATGAGGGGTTCAGGCCTTTGTGCAGGAAAAAACGGAATTCGGGCAGGAAATTCTCCGGCACGGTTATTCTATCTTCGGCAGTAAATCGATGCTCCTGCGGATGAATTACGACTTTAAGATCGTGGTGAATTGTCTCCCCATGGCCCTCAACCCAGTCTGCGATGAAGATATCAGTGGCTCTCGGTTTGTCCGGATTTCTGTTTGAGGCAAAGGCGAGTTTTTTCCCGTCTGGAGAGAACATGGGAAATCCGTCGAAAGCCCTGTTAAACGTAAGCCGTTCGAGCCCGGTGCCGTCTATATTTATGATATAGAGTTCGAAGTTATGTCCGTACCTTTTAATATCCTCATGCCAGTCGTCCATATTGCTCGAAAAAACAAGCCGCTTTCCGTCCGGGTGCCATGAAGGCGCAAAGTTCGTGGCGCCGTTATGCAGTATCATCCTCTTATTCGAGCCGTCCGAATCCATCACCCAAAGGTCAAGGGGAACCGGCACAATGTAATTATTCGCCATGCAATCGCGCCAGAGCGCTTTTTCCTCTTCTGTTTCCGGATACCATGCACGATAAGCGATCTTTCCCCCGTCCGGCGAAAACCATGGCCCGCCATCATATCCGACCCGGTCGGTCAGCCGCTTAACATTCGAACCATCGGAATCCATGATATAGACATCGAAATCGCCGTACCTCTGCGAACCGAAGACTATCTGTCCGCCGTCATGGGAAACAATAGGCTCCGCATCATATTGAGGGTTATCCGTTATCTTTTTCATGTCCGATCCGTCGATGCCGGCAATAAATATCTCGTAGGGATAAAGCGGCCAGACATGTCCGGCTGCCTCAGGCATCTCCGGCTTCGGCGGACAATCGCCGGGGATATGACTGGTCGAGGAAAAAACGATCCTCTTATTATCCGGCAAAAAGAAAGAACAGGTATGCGCTCCGTGATCCGGACTCACCATATGCTTGTCCGAGCCGTCGATATTCATGATCCAGATCTTGTCGCACGCATATCCTCCCCTGTTCGATTGCCAGATGAGTTTTTTGCCGTCGGGGCTGAAATACGCCTCGCCGTTATCGCCGTCAAAGGTGAGCTGGGTGATATTCTTCAGATGTTTTTCACCAAATGTGGAATCACCCGGATTAACGAATGCATTTTTCTTAACACATCCTGAAAGGAGAAGCATTAAGGAAATTACAAAAAAAATTCTTCTCATATATTATTTGATCTCGTCCACGTTCTTATAATCAAACCCCATCGACTCAGCCAGTGTCTTATGCACGACAAAGCCCTCATAAGTATTGAGCGCACTCTTGATGACAGAATCTTCTCTGAACGCCCTTACAATTCCCTTCCTCGCCAGGGTCTTAATGTACGGAAGGGTCACATTCGTCAGGGCAATAGTTGAAGTCTTCGGGTAGGCGCCGGGCATGTTGGCTACCGTATAATGGATGATCCCTTCCACTTCGTATATCGGATTGTCATGGGTGGTCGGTCTTGACGTCTCGAAGCACCCGCCCTGATCTATGGAAACATCGATAATAACAGCGCCCCTCTTCATGGTTCTGAGCATATCTCTTGTTATCAGCACGGGCGTCCTTCCGCCGGGAATTAAAACAGCGCCGATAACGATATCCGCACTCCTGATTTCTTCCCTGATATTATGCAATGTAACCGGCAAAGTCTTCACCCTTCCCATGAACATTTCATCCACCTTTTGCAGTCTTTCCATCCTGACGTCCATGACAACGGTATCCATCCCCAAACCGATACAGTCGCGCGCGGCGTTCGCACCGACGACACCGGCGCCGATCACTACCGCCTTTGCAGGCTCGACACCCATTACCCCTGTGGGCAACAGCCCTTCGCCTCCATAAATTCTCTGAAGGAAATATGCAGCCATAATCGGCGCCATTCTTCCTGCTATTTCGCTCATGGGAGCAAGGAGGGGAAGACTTCCATCCTTCTGCAATGTCTCATATGCCAACGCAGTTATTTTTTTCCCCAGGAGTATATCGATGAGATCCCTGACAGATGCCAGGTGGAGGAATGTAAATATCGCCTGCCTCTCCCTGAATAAATCGTATTCAGAAGAAACAGGCTCCTTTACCTTGACGATGAGTTCAGCCTGACCGAATAACACTTCCTTATCGACAAGGCCGGCGCCGGCACCACGATATTCATCGTCGGGAAAGTCGCTTCCGGCACCTGCACCGTTTTCAATAAGGATAGTATGCCCGTCGGCCTTCAGCTCCTCAACTCCGTAGGGCGTCATCCCGACCCTGAACTCGCCTTTTTTAATCTCTTTCGGAACACCGATAACCATTCAGACTCCTTTAACCCGGGAAATGCAGTTGGTTCTCAGCCATATGCACAGAAAGACCTTCGACAAATTATATCAAATATTGGGGAATCCGTTATCCGTGACTGTTGTCCGTGTCCGTTATTACAAAGAATTTGCGCAGAATTAAGTATGGCGTCCCCGGAATTCGCGGTGGACAGCAGAAGGGATTTATTTTGCGATGCGGCTGAAGAACACTATTGGTTGGAGGCAGGCAGCCGGTAGGAGGGTACCGGCTGCCTGAAGATGAAGAAAGTTATCATCTGTATTTAATATTACAGGATAAATATGAAGAAGTTACGAAGGGAATATGAAGAACATGTGAAGGCGATTTCTGCCGGATTACAAGGGTCTTAACATGTGCTAAAATAGTTACCGATGATTTCCGAACACCAGGGCACAGAACCGGCAATGCTCGACACCCTTAAGGCCGTCTTCGGGTTTCAGTGCTTTCGCCCGAATCAGGAATCCATTATTAAAAGCATCCTGAACGGACAGGATGTTTTTGCAGTGATGCCGACAGGAGGAGGGAAGTCCCTCTGCTACCAGTTGCCGGCAAAGATACTGCAAGGCACAACCATTGTCATCAGCCCCCTGATCTCCCTGATGAAAGACCAGGTTGACGCTGCCCTTGAAACCGGCATATCCGCAGCATTTATGAACAGCTCCCTGAACGCGCAGGAAATGGCGGATATATACCGCATGCTGAAATACAACAAGATTGACCTGCTTTACATTGCGCCCGAACGTTTTGCGATGCCGCACTTTCTTGAAACGCTCAAGACCGTGCCCATTTCATTCTTTGCCATAGATGAAGCCCACTGCGTTTCGGAATGGGGGCACGATTTCCGGCCCGATTATCTCAGTCTCTCTGTTATTCCAGAGATGTTCCCCCATGTCCCTGTTGCGGCTTTTACGGCAACAGCCACTCAGAGGGTTCAGGAGGATATCATCGGCAAGATCGGCCTCAGGTCCCCTAAAATAATCCGCGCATCTTTTAACCGGCCCAACCTTTTTTACCGGATAAAGAGAAAATCGAAGGTGGATGTGCAGATACTCGAATTCCTGAAAGGGCACAGGGATGAGCCGGGCATTGTCTATCGCACGACCCGCGATTCTGTAATGGATACCGCCGCTTTCCTGGTATCTAAGGGAATTGCAGCCCTGCCTTACCACGCCGGATTGAAGGGGGACGAACGGACCCGGAATCAGGAAGCTTTCAACAGGGATGAGGCGTCGGTAATTGTGGCGACCATCGCCTTTGGTATGGGTATCGACAAATCCAATATACGTTTCGTTATCCATGCCGACCTCCCCAGGAACATCGAAAGCTATTATCAGGAAACGGGCCGCGCAGGACGTGACGGAGCGCCGGCCCATTGCATTCTGTTCTTCAGCAGGGGAGATATTCCCAAAATCCGCTATTTCATCGATCAGATAACCGACGAAAAGGAACGCTCCATCTCAATGGAGAAATTGAATCAGACAGTCGGGTTTGCGTCGCATAACGTATGCAGGCGCAAACAGCTTTTGAAATTCTTCGGAGAAGAGTACCCTTCGGATAACTGCGGCGCCTGCGATATCTGTTCGGGCAGTGTCGAACAGATCGATGTAACTACAGATGCGCAAATAATCATGTCGGCCATGTCGAGGACCCGGCAAAGGTTCGGCGCCGGATATATTATCGATATCGTGACAGGGGCCGATACAAAGCGCATCCGCGACCTTCAGCACAATACGGTTAAAACATACGGCGCCGGAAAGCATAGAGACAGGAAGTACTGGAGGTTTCTTGTCGACGAATTGATTGCGCAAGGTCTTATCCGGCAGGACGGCGACCGGTATCCTGTGCTGAAGCTTGCGCAGAAGGGCTCTGAGGTTCTCTTCGGTCAGGACCGTGTCTCTGCATTGAAAAGAGAAGACGCCAAAAGGAAGCCTCCTTTAAAAGGCGGTGAATTCGACCGCTATGATGAGGACCTTTTCGAAAAGCTTCGTCTTGTCAGAAAAAATATCGCAGAGGAGCAGCAGGTGCCCCCTTATGTAATTTTTTCGGATAAGACCCTTCACGACATGTGCAGATCGTATCCGGTGTCATCAGCGGATATGAAAAGAATCAGCGGTGTCGGCGATGTGAAACTTGAGAGGTACGGAAGGTATTTCATGGATGAAATAAGGCGGCACCTGAGTAATAATCCGCGTAAGATTACAGCAAACACGACGCGATGAATAAAGAAGCCCTGGAAATTAGTGAAAAAGTGCATGCCCTTTTCAGGAGAAAGGGCTTGACCCTGTCGGTTGCCGAATCGTGCACCGGCGGGCTCATCAGCCACTATATTACTGCCCTTCCCGGCGCTATCAAATTCTTTGAGGCGGCAGTTGTATCATATTCTGCTGCAGCGAAGGAGAAGATACTGGGTGTTTCACCGGACATCATGCAGTATGGGGTTGTCAGCGAACAGACGGTAAGGGAGATGGCTAAAAAGGTCAGGAGATTGACCGGGACGGACTTTTCCCTTTCGACCACCGGCAATCTGGGGCCGGACGTACTTGAGGGAAAAGACAGGGGTCTTGTATACATCGCCGTCAGCAGGGAGGGGGAAACCTACTCAAGGGAGTTGCGCTTAAAAGGCAGCAGAGAGGAAAATAAAGAGGAGGCTTCCCGTTTAGCCCTGAAATTCCTCATGGAAATAGCAGCACAATAAATACAAGTCATGAAAAAATTCTTTTATGCCTGAAAAGATATCCGAAGATATCAGGAACGAAATCGAAAAGCTGGTAAAAGACCTCAATTATCACTGCTATCGATATTATGTCCTGGACTCTCCATTAATTTCTGATAAAGAATACGACCGGCTCTATTTCCGTTTAAAGCGCCTTGAAGAACAATATGGGCTTGTCCTTCCGGATTCCCCCACCCAGCGTGTAGGCGCGCCCCCCCTCGACAAGTTCGGAAAGGTTAAACACACGGAACCTATGCTCTCTCTCGACAATGCTTTTTCCTGGGAGGATATGGAGGAATTCGATAAAAGGATCAAGCGGCTGCTCAAGCCTGATGAGGATATCGAATACACGGTTGAACCGAAATACGACGGCCTTGCCATTGAGCTGACATACCGGAACGGCCTGCTTTATAAGGCTTCGACAAGGGGGGACGGCTATGAGGGAGAGGACGTCACCCGGAACATCAGGACTATCAAGTCTGTTCCCATGAAGATAGGCCCCGTAAGCGCCGTACCGGAGGAGATCGATATCCGTGGAGAGGTCTACATGGATATCTCGGAGTTCGAAAAGCTGAATGAAGAGCGGGAGAGAAAAGGTGAACCCTCCTTTGCGAATCCGAGGAATGCGGCTGCGGGCTCAGTCCGTCAGCTCGACTCCTCGATTACAGCATCCCGGAGACTCCACCTTGCATGCTATGGGGTAGGTTCGGCAAAAGGAGCGGATTTCAGGAGCCAGTTCGAATTCATTCAATGGCTGAAAAAGGCGCGGTTCCCTGTTCCCGCAGTCGTAAAAGAGTTAAAAGGCATAGATAAAGTAATACAGACCGTCAGGGAGATAGGGGATAAGCGCAAGGATTTCTCTTTCGAGACAGACGGCGCTGTGATAAAAGTGAACGATTTCAGACTGCAAAAGCAACTCGGCATGAAAACCCGTGAGCCCCGCTGGGCTATCGCATACAAATTTGCCGCCCACCAGGGAACAACGAAAATCTTGGACATACAGGGGAGTGTCGGACGGACAGGGGTAATCACGCCGTTCGCTATTTTCGAGCCGGTCAGGATAGGCGGGGTGACCGTGTCCCGTTCCACGCTCCATAACTGGGACGAGATGAAAAGAAAGGATATAAAGATCGGCGATACAGTTGTCGTAGAACGTGCAGGCGATGTTATCCCTCATGTAATGTCTGTTATAAAGGAAAAGAGGACAGGCAGGGAAAAGCCCTTTCCTGTTCCGGAGAGATGCCCTGCATGCGGCTCAAAGGTGGTAAGAGAACAAGGCGAGGTAGCGGCAAGGTGCGTCGGCCTGAATTGTCCGGCACAGGTACAGGAGAGGATTATCCATTTCGCATCGAGGGGAGCGATGGATATCGAAGGTCTGGGTGAAAAGAATGTGGAACTGCTTTACTCAAAGGGACTCATCAATCATTTTGTCGATATCTTTAAACTGAAGAAAGATGACTTGCTGAAACTTCCGAGATTTGCCGAGAAATCTTCACAGAACCTCATAGACGCAATCGAAAAGAGCAAGCATCCCACTCTCTCCCGGTTTATCTATGCACTCGGAATACTCCATGTTGGAGAATACGCCTCGAAGCTCCTTGCCGGGAATTTCGAAAAACTTGAAGATTTATACCATATAAAGCCCGACGATATTCTGCAAATCAGGCAGATAGGCGACAAGATAGCAGCGTCGGTATCCGACTTCTTTACCGACAATAAAAATCTACATACTCTCGATGAGCTCAAAAAACTCGGTCTCAGGATCGTGAATCCGGACTTTGCAGGCAAAAGTAGAGGTAGAGAGACAAAACCTTTGGACGGATTGACATTTGTTATCACCGGCACATTGCCGAAGCCGAGGAATGAAGTGGAAGAACTTGTCGAAAGCCTCGGCGGACATGCTGCATCCTCGGTCTCAAAGAGCACCGATTATGTCCTTGTCGGAGAAAACCCGGGCTCAAAGCTCGAAAAAGCAAAAGACCTCGGGATAAAGACCATCTCTTATGAAGACCTGCTGATGCTTATCGCCCGACAATAAAATACTTCCTGAACCATTCCGCGGCAAGTCGAGCTACGTCCTCCAACGCTCCGGGCTCTTCAAAGAGGTGTGTAGCGCCGGGAATTATCTTCAGTTGCTTTTCCGCCTTCATCATGTCGAATGCCTTTTTATTGAGCTCTATTACTATTCGGTCTTCGCCTCCTACAATGAGTAACGTGGGAGCGACGACTCTTCCAATGGCCTCCTCTGCAAGGTCGGGCCTTCCGCCCCTCGAAACAACGGCCGTTATCTCTTTGCCGAAGTCTGCGGCTGCGCACAGGGCAACTGCGGTTCCGGTGCTGGCACCGAAATAGCCTGCCTGCAGCCTCGCCGTCTCCGGCTGGCCCCTGACCCACAACGTTGCAGCCTTCAGACGTCCCGTAAGAAGAGGTATATCGAAACGGTTTTCGTAGACCTCATCCTCCTTTGCGGTCAGGAGGTCAAAAAGCAAAGTACCCATACCTGCCTTCAGGAGAACTCCGGCAACGGACCTGTTTCTCGGGCTCAGCCGGCTGCTGCCGCTGCCGTGGGCGAATATTACCAAAGCCGCTGCCCCCTTTGGAATTGTAAGAATACCATCGAGCTTCATGGAATCAACCGGAATCTTAACCTGTTTTTCTTCAGCCATCCTATTCTGCCTCCTTTCCATGCAACGTTAAGGTTAAAAATGTATTTGAAAAATGCAGATGTTATGAGAAAAAATATTTTTTTCGATACCTTCGTGTACCTTGCGCTGATGGTTACATGAATATTTTTATCCAGCGAGCGATGAAAGATATTTTAATCAAATCATCGAGTTGAAAATTTTTCGAACAATGTCCGCACTTTTTGGGTTAATAGTTATCTGCTGCCCTGTTATCTCCCTGGTACAATCCGGTAAATCCTGTCGTCTCCCGGCCGCGGCGATCCCCTGCCGTCGGTGTTATTCGTCAGGAAATAGAGAGCGCCGTCCGGGCCTTCCACAACATCCCTTATCCTTCCATATTTCCCATCACTGAAATCAGCGGCAAACCATCTCTCTATTCCTGCGACCTTGTTGTTTGCATCTAACTTAATCCTTATAAGAGCTTCACTCCGCAATGTAGCTGCGAAAAGATCGCCTTTCAGGTGCTTAAGCAGATTCCCTTTGTAAAATGTTACTCCTGAAGGCGGTGTCGCCTTTTTCCAGACAACAAGAGGATCGATATACGGTTTCTGTGCCGGAGCACCGATGACCTCCGGCCATCCGTAGTTTCCTCCTTTAACGATGATATTTATCTCGTCATGGGCGAAGCGCCCGAACTCTCCTGAAGGGCCGTGCTCTGTTTCGAAAAGTATATTTGTTCCCGGCTTCCAGGCAATCCCCTGAGGGTTTCGATGGCCGTAGGAATAAACCGGAGAACCTTTAAAGGGATTGTCTTCAGGTATTTCTCCATCCGGTGTTACCCTTAAAATTTTTCCTCCGAGGGATTTCAGGTCCTGTGCAAGTTCTGAATTAAAAGTTTCACCCGTTGTAATATAAAGCATCCCGTCGGGGCCGAATGCGATCCGCCCGCCGTTATGGTTCCTCCCTCCGGGTATGCCGTCGATTATCACTCTGTCAAAGGCCCCTTCGCTCCCGTTGTCTCTGAGCCGGATTACCCTGTTATAAAGTTTGTTTTCTTTTCTGTATGTATGCATCACATAGACATACGGAGCCTTTGGAAAGGACGGATGGAGCGCAAGCCCCATAAGTCCTCCTTCCCCTGTATGCTCGACACCGATCTTTGCATAGGGTTTCCGGAGAAGGCTCCCTTCCCTGATGAGCCTGATCGTCCCCGGCCTTTCACTCACCAGCGCACTGCCGCCGGGCAGGAAAACCAGTGACCATGGTATACGCAGATCTTCTATCCATATCTCAACCCGAACGCCTTCTCCATCAGGAATAAAAACGTCTTCCGCGGGCTGCGGCGCCCGCCCGACCGTCTGTGAACAGGATGCGCATATCACGGAAAGATGCAGGAGTATCAGTATTAAAAAGGGCGCCGCCATTTTTTTTAATATCCCTTCGCTCACTTTATTATCCTCCTTCTCATAAGTCTGAACGGATATGGAGACAGCAGCAAGGCGACGATTAAAATCCATAACATATCGCCCAGGCATAAAGCTGTATTCCCGTACGCCGTTGCCCTGCAGATATTCACGAGGTGATAGAGGGGCGTGAAGAAGGCGATTTTGGAAACAACAGCCGGAAGGTTGTCCAGGGGGAAGAAGATGCCCGAGAAGAGGAACATCGGCGTCATAAAGAGGGTGTAATAATAGTTATAGTAATCTATGCCGGGGATGACGGCGGTGAACATTACTGATATCTCCGAAAAGATCAGGCCTGTCAGGAAGAGGAAAGGGACTGCAATTATCAGGAACGGGGAATCCACGAGTCCTAACAGAGAGATCACGATAATGATTATGGTTCCGTACAGAAGACTCTTTGTCGCGCCCCACATAAGTTCCCCTGCCACCAGGTCGTCTATATTAACAGGGGTTGCGAGTATTGCGTCAAAGGTCTTCTGATAGGTCATTCTGATGTAGGTGCCGTAGGTGCATTCGTATATGGCAGCAAACATGGAGGATGATGCGATGATGCCGGGGGCGATGAATTTCACATAGGGCACTCCGTTAATCTCTTTCACGAAAGCGCCGAGACCGAGCCCCAGGGCGGCAAGGTAAACAACAGGTTCAACAAAATTCAGGGCGATGCTCGACTTGTAAAGCTTCGTATAGACGGTCAGATGCCTCTGCCACACCCTGAACGCACGCCTAATGTTCATAATTTTTTCCTCTTGATATAAACACAGAATGAGCGGAGATGTTATGCCCGGTCCGCACGAATTAATCCTTCAGTGCCTTCCCCGTTAATTTCAAATATACCTCTTCCAGATTCCCGCCGTGAGTGTTCATGAGATTCGATGGAGCATCGATGGTCACTATTTTCCCAAGATCCATAATCGCCACCCTGTCGCAGAAGACTTCGGCCTCCTCCATGTAATGTGTGGTGAGCAGGAGGGTTGTGCCTTTTGATTTCAGGTAATTCAGCTTCTCCCAGACAGACCGCCTGCTGTGGGGGTCGAGGCCGGTTGTCGGTTCATCGAGTATCAGGAGTTCGGGATTGTTTATCAACGACCTGGCGAGGATAAGCCTTCGCTTCATTCCGCCTGAAAGATCGCCGATCTTCACATGAGCCTTCTCCTTTAATTCCACAAATTCGAGGAGTTCCCATGCCCTTGGTGCGGAAATTTTCTTCGGGATATCGAAATATCGCGCATAGACGAGCAAGTTTGCAAAGACCGTAAGGTCCGGGTCGAGGTTGTCTTCCTGGGGCATGACTCCTGTACGCGCCTTGATAGCGCTTGCGTTCCCGTTCACATCCATGCCGAATACCCTGACTTCTCCCGAACCCGGCGGCATAAAACAGTAGATAATGCGCATAACAGTGGTCTTGCCCGCGCCGTTTGGCCCGAGGAATCCGAAACATTCTCCCCTGGCTATCTCGAAGTCGACGGCATCGACAGCCCTCAGCGAGCCATAATCTTTAGTCAAACCCTTTGCGGTTACGACATTCATAGAAGTAATTGTATCACGAAACTCCATATCCGGAATCTTAACCCATTAAATACATTTCAATCTTCATCATGCAGGCATGTGTGCGGCAAAAGCTCTCCGGCAGCTCCTTTGAAGGCGGTTACATATCCGGCATACCTGCACGTATTCATTATGTCCGATTGACTGTTATCATACACAGATCCTGCGTTAGAGAGGTTTTGATGCGCATGTGCCTGCATGACTCCGGTCAAATGCATTTTCCGGGTTACGGGTATGGGAAATCCGTCTTTGACAAAAGCGATGCAGAGGGATTATTTTTAATCGATATGGATATCAAGAGAATAATTGCAATTATCGCCTCGCTGTCCCTGTTTTTTATAGCCGTCTCCTGTGCGCCCAAGGGAATTCAGCCTGCGCCGAAACCTGCCAAGGTCGCTCTGGTCCTCGGCGCAGGCTCATCGAAGGGGTTTGCTCATATAGGAGTGTTGAAAGTTATCGAGTCCCATAAAATACCCGTTCACATGATCGTCGGCACAAGCGCAGGGAGCTTTGTCGGATCTCTCTATGCCTATGGGTTCGATGCGTTCGAACTGCAGAAATTGTCCTTCGGCATCCGGAAGGACGACATTATTGATTTCACAATACCCGACAACGGCTTCATAAAAGGAGAAAAACTCGAGGGATATATCAATAATGCCCTGAAGAACACACCGATGGAAAGGCTGAGAATCCCATTTTATGCCGTTGCAACCGATATCCAGACAGGCAGGGAAGTGGTATTCGGAAACGGCAATACAGGCACCGCAGTGCGTGCGAGCTGTTCAATTCCCGGGGTGTTCATGCCCCCGGTCATTTCAGGAAGGATGTATATTGACGGCGGAACCGTAAGCCCGGTGGCTGTTGAAGCAGCAAGAAAGCTCGGCGCCGATATCGTAATTGCCGTGGATATTTCGAGCGATACGGGGTCAACCGTTCCGAAGGGGACGATCGAGACGATACTCCAGTCAATAAGCATTATGTATTCAAAGCTTTCGGCTATTCAGCTTGCAAACGCAGATGTCGTGATAAAACCGCAAGTCGGTTTTATCGGCGGAGCCGACTTTTCCAAGAGGCATGAGGCGGTTCTCGAAGGAGAAAAGGCGGCACTCGCGGCCATGCCGAAAATACAGGAGATTATGAATAAATTAAAGCAGGAAGGCAGACTCGATTAAGTTTTTTTAAACCCTGTCGCAGGGACGCAGAGAAAGCCGATCAAGCGTCTCCTCATCCATTTTATCCACATACTCATCCAGGGTATACATCTTACCGCACGCCGTGCAGTGTAACGACACTCCCCTTCAGCCGAAAGCCAGCTTTATTTTCCCGCCGCATGTCTTGCATTTCATCTTTAGTAGTATACACTAAAACTACCCGAAATCTGCATAAAAAATGCTCCGGGCGGGTCCTTCATGATGTGTTATTATGTATGTGATGTCTTCAGGAGAAAAGAGAGCCTGGGAAATATTGAGGGGACTTGAACCGTCGGGTGTTTGCAGGAATGCATCGGTGCTCTTTGATGAAAATACCGGTTCCTATAACGTCAGAGCATTCTGTCATGATTTCAGCGTGTGTCCTGCCGGAAAAACTATCAAAGGCATTACCTTTCCGGCAGAAAACATGATAGGGAGATACGGTTATTTTTTCATCCACTCCTGCCTGTGGTATCTGATTCATGCAAAGGACATCCCTTTCTCCGGCAGGCCGGTCACACCGGTGAACCTGAAAGGCGGCGAGATGTTTTTCAGGGGAAGCCATACCCTTCCGCTGGACNNTATTGACTTACGGTGATGCTTCATTAAGGCTTTTTCCAATGCCGAGGATACCTGTAGAGCTTATCCTGTGGCAGAAAGACGACGAGTTTCCGGCACGGGCCGACCTGCTTTTGGATTCCACCTGCGAGATTCATCTGCCTGTAGATATCATATGGTCGATAGCCATGATGAGCATACTGGTGATGATGTGAGCCGGAAACTGAGAGAAAAAGCAGACTTCCTGTTATCCAGAGAAAAGGGTACTGTCTATAAAGACCCCGGCGGCAGGATAAATGTCGCCCTTGTGTATCCGAACACCTACCACGTCGGGATGTCCAACCTCGGGTTTCAGGGAATCTACGGGCTTTTAAACAGCATGAGGGACGTCGTCTGCGAAAGGGCATTCCTTCCGGATGACGGCGACCTCGGTGAATATGCGAGGACGCAAACCGAACTTTTTTCTCTGGAATCCGGAAGACCCCTGAACCGTTTTGACATTGTTGCTTTCTCCGTGTCCTTCGAGAACGATTATCCCAATATCGCCGGAATCCTCCAGCTATCGAAGATCCCCCTGAGGAGTTCTGA
Source organism: Nitrospiraceae bacterium UBA2194 (assembly GCA_002328665.1). Taxonomy (GTDB): domain Bacteria; phylum Nitrospirota; class Thermodesulfovibrionia; order Thermodesulfovibrionales; family SM23-35; genus UBA2194. The sequence goes on along the minus strand of DCVG01000073.1, from coordinate 9,863 downwards.
AAGGAATTTCCGGCACCCGCTCGTCATCATGGGAGGCGTATGCGCCTTTTTTAATCCGGAGCCGGTTTCTGCTTTTTTCGACATCTGTTTTATCGGCGAAGCCGATGAGATGTTGCCCGAGTTTCTCGACCTCTGCAGGGTTTCCGGAAAAAAGCCCGGTATACTGAAGAAATCCGTATCCATATCCGGAATATATGTCCCGGAATTTTACAGTGTCACCTACGGCAAAGAAGGAAATATTTCGAAAAGATATCAGACAGAGGGCACGCCGGAATACGTTAAGAGACGGTTTCTCCAGGACATCTCCCAATCGAAAATCACCACTTCCATCATCACGTCCGAAACCGAGTTCTCTGAAATGTTCCTGATCGAGATGATGAGAGGGTGCCCGTGGAACTGCAGGTTCTGCGCCGCCGGGAAGATATACGCTCCCCCGAGAAGAAAAGATTTTAAGGTCATTGAAGACGAGACGCGGAAGGGTCTGACAAAGACAAAAAGGATAGGGCTCATCGGCCCTTCCCTCTCCGACTACCCTCAGATAAAAGACGTTCTGAAAATCCCGGGAGTGGATTTTTCGATCACATCGCTCAGGGCCGGCAGCAGGAGCGCCGAACTCGTAAGCCTGATGAAAGGCCACAGGAGCGTCTCGATCGCGCCGGAGGCAGGGACGGAGCGTCTGAGAAGGGTTATCGATAAAAGGATTACCGAAGAGGATATCCTCAATACATCCGAACTTCTGTTTGCCGGGGGTATCGAAACCCTCAGGCTTTACTTCATGGTCGGCCTGCCGACAGAGACAAGAGAAGACGTCGACGCCATAATCGGGCTGGTAAAGAAGATCAGGTCTGTTTCAGCTAAAGGGCATATTACCCTGAGTGTCGGCACCTTTGTCCCAAAACCGTTTACACCTTTTCAGTGGCATTCGATGGAAGCGCCCATGGAAGTAAAGGAAAGATTAAAGATGATAAAAAAGGCCATCCCCGGAATTAAAGGCGCCAGGGTCTTTCATGACGTCCCCAAATATGCATATATGCAGGGATTATTTTCTATGGGTGACAGACGGGTGTCGGCGGTGATCGAGAAAATGCTGAAGACAGGGGACTGGATGAAAGCAGCGGGAGCAGCGGGAATCCGTGAAAGTCATTATATTTTCCGGAGAAAAGATTTCAGCGAAATCCTGCCATGGGATTTTATAGATATGGGTGTGTCAAAGGAAAAGCTGTGGGCCGAGTACCGGCAGGCGCTCTCATAATACCGGCATCGCTGCATCACTTATTTTATGCCGGCCGGTACTCCTTTTCTGCTTTTGATTGATGAAATTGTTAAGACCCTGTGATACTATATTACTGTCTTTTTTAAAGGGACTCATGCAATGGGAGACATTACGTTCGGGACTATTAACTCGATACTCCTTGAGAATATTAAAAATGTGTTCAGAAAAATCTCCTCTGCCGCGATCAGGTCCGGCAGGAACCCTTTTGACGTCAGGCTCGTCGCAGTAACGAAAACCGTTGACTTCGAAAGGATAAAGGAGGCGTCATCCCTGGGCCTGAGAATATTCGGGGAGAACCGGGTTCAGGAGGCCGGGAGGAAGATTGCGGACTGCAAGGCGCAGTGTGCCGACTGCGATATCGAATGGCACATGATCGGACATCTCCAGAAGAATAAGGCAAAGGCAGCTGTCCGGCTTTTCGATCTCATCCATTCGATCGACTCTTTCGGACTCGCAGAGGAAGTGAATACCTGTGCGTCAAAGGAAAATAAGGTGCAGAGGGTCTTGATAGAGGTGAAACTCTCGGAAGAAGAAACAAAGCACGGCATTGCCAAAAAAAACCTCATGGATTTGATAGAGGCTGTATCCGGAATGCGCAACATCAGGCTCGAAGGCCTGATGACCATACCGCCTTTTTTTGAAGACCCGGAAATGTCGAGGCCTTTTTTCAGGGAGCTGAGGGAATTGAGAGATAAGGCCGGGACGTCCGGACACAGGCTTCCGGAACTTTCGATGGGAATGACGAACGATTACGAGGTCGCTATTCTCGAAGGCGCCACGATCGTTAGGATAGGTACGGCGATATTCGGAGAGAGGAGATAGAGGATGAGAATCGGTTTTATCGGCGGCGGCAACATGGCCGAGGCTTTGATAAAGGGGATGGTTCGCAGCGGGATGAAGGATATTATAGTTTCCGAACCGCGCGATGAGAGGCGGGCCTACCTTGAGAAGACATATAATGTTAAGACCGCTTCGGACAATAAGGAGGTTGTTACGGAGAGCGCCATCATCCTCCTTGCCGTCAAACCGCAGAATATGGACGACGTCACCGCTGAAATCTCCGGAGTCATATCGGCGGATCAAATGGTGGTGTCGATAGCCGCCGGCATAACCCTGCCATATCTTGCGTCAAGACTGAAAATCTCAAAGATAGTCCGCGTGATGCCCAATACTCCCGCTCTTGTCCAGGAAGGGATGTCCGTACTTTCGATGTGCGAATGCATCCACGACAGGGAAATGGCGGTTGTGAGGGATATCTTTATGTCTGTCGGAAAAGTTCTCGTGCTTCCGGAGAAATATATGGATGCCGTTACAGCCCTTTCGGGCAGCGGACCTGCATTTATAGCGCTTTTTACAGAGGCGATGACAGAGGCGGGTGTGAAAGCGGGACTGACTGAAGGGAATGCGGCCGAACTGGCAATACAGACCCTCATCGGGACTGCAAAGCTCCTTGAAACAGGTATGCCGCCTGATAAACTCAGGGAAATGGTCACGTCTCCGGGCGGAACCACGGCAGCCGGTCTCAGGGTTTTTGAAGAAAGAGGGCTGAAAGACATGGTAGCCGCCGTTATTTACGCAGCGATCAACAGATCAAAGGAATTGGGGAGAAGGGAATAAGATGTCTATTATCATTGCAAATTTATTGATAGCAGCAGCAACATTACTCAACATCATACTTACAGTCTACATGTGGATGGTGATAATCTCGGCGCTCATAAGCTGGGTCAGTCCCGATCCGTACAACCCTATCGTCAGATTTCTCCGTAATGTCACCGAACCTGCGCTTCGGCCTGTCAGAAGGATCATCGGGCACAGACTGGGTCCGATCGACCTATCGCCGATGATTGTAATCTTGGCCATACTGTTTGTAAAGTCTTTTCTAATACGGTCTTTAATAGAATTTGCCTATAAATTGAAAGGAGGCATTCATTTATGAGAATAACACCTCTTGATATCCAGCAGAAACAGTTCCCCATGAAGTTCAGGGGGTTCGACGTCGAAGAGGTATACGCCTTCCTCGAGATAATCAGGGAGGAGATGGAAGACCTGCTCAGGGAGAACGCAAATCTCAAGGAGACCATTCAGAGGCTGGAGAGCCAGATTAAAGAGTTCCGCGACATGGAGACCACTCTGAGGGAAACCCTTCTGACCGCCCAGCAGATGGTGGAAGATTACAAGACGAATGCAAGAAAAGAGGCCGAACTGCTCGTGAAGGAAGCGGAACTCAAAGCGGATGCCATGCTCAAGGATACGCAGGAGAAAGTCATCAAGATACATGAGGATATCGTCGACCTGAAGGGCATCAGGCGTCATTTCAAAGAAGAGCTGAAAAGGATGGTCGAAGGCCATCTGAAGATGATAGAGTTTGATAAGGAGAGAGAGGAAGAAGAGCCCGGGGGCATGAAGGAAGAATGAAGTACAGTGCCCTCAAGGGCGTCCACGACATCTACCCGCCCGATATCTGCCACTGGCAGAAGGTTGAGTCTGTTGCAAAAGACGTATTCTCCGTTTACGGCTTCCAGGAGCTGCGCGCACCCATCATAGAATCAACGGACGTTTTTATAAGGAGCATAGGTGAGACGACCGACATAGTCGAGAAAGAGATGTACACATTCACCGATAAGGCAGGCCGGCGTATTACGCTCCGTCCTGAGGGGACTGCGCCGGTTGTGAGATGCTATGTCGAAAATCACCTCTATAACCTGCCCG
>DCVG01000073.1:2498-5870 GCA_002328665.1 Nitrospiraceae bacterium UBA2194 | reverse complement strand
TTCTACCAGATCGGCGCCGAAGCATTCGGAGTCGCGGAACCCAGGATCGATGCCGAGATACTCTCGATGCTTAAGCTGCTCTTTGAACAGCTTGGCCTGCAGGAACTCAGCTTCCAGGTGAATTCAATAGGGTGTGAACAGTGCAGACCCGCTTACCGGAAAGCCCTGATACGGTTTTTTTCGGATAAAATCGACGGGCTCTGTCCCGATTGCAGGCGCAGATATGAGCAGAATCCGCTGAGAATCCTCGACTGCAAGGTAAATTCGTGCGTAACCTTGAGACAGGGCGTCCCCCGCGTAACTGATTTCCTCTGTGGCGACTGCAGGCAGCACTTTGACAGTCTTCTGTCGTTTCTGAAATTATTGGATATCCCGCACACCATAAATTCCGACATGGTGCGGGGGCTTGATTATTACACCCGGACGACCTTCGAAGTAACATGCGAGCACCTCGGCGCACAGAATGCCGTTGCCGCCGGAGGGCGCTACGACAGGCTCGTCGAGGAGTTCGGCGGCCCGCCCACTCCGGCAATCGGTTTCGCGATCGGAATGGAACGGTTGGCATCCCTTATGAAATCGTCACGGGAGCAGAAAATCCCCGCCCCCCGGGTTTTCATTGCCGCAATCGGCGATGAGGCAGCGAAACAGGGACTTGTTTTAGCCGACGGGCTTCGCCGGAAAGGGGTATGGACTGAAATCGGCTATACCGGAGCTTCGCTGAAGAGTCAGTTAAGAAGGGCGGACAGACTGTCTGCAGATTATGTTTTAATTATCGGTGACGAAGAGGTCGGCACCGGAAAAGCGAAGTGGAAAAAACTCTCTGACGGAAGCCGGGGCGAGATACCTTTTTTCGAAATCAGCGGTTACTTTCGGCAATAAATCAACCCACCACGTCGAGCTTTCTGACCCTAAACCTTACTCCCATCTCTTCAGCTGTTTTTTTGCACCTTTCAACATCAACCCCTTCAAGGTTAACGACGGTAACCTGAACATTCGGAATATATTTTTTCGATTCTGAGATGAATTCCATAACCCCGTGATAAGCATTTTTGTATGCGGGCCTGCAGATCCTGTCATATGTTTCTTCATCCTGCGCATCAAGACTTATGGAAATGCTGTCAACAAGGCCCTGCAGTTCCGGCACGATATTTCTACTGTTGATGAGATTGCCGTGGCCGTTCGTATTTATTCTTACCCTTCCGCCGCTCTGCTTGATCCAGGCTGCAAGATTCTTCACGAGGTCGAATCTGAGGAGCGGTTCGCCGTAGCCGCAGAATACAATCTCCTTATGCCGGGACGGATCCCCGATCACCTGTTTGAGTTCTTCTTCGGCGGGTTCGTGAGAAAGCCGCAGGTTATGGCCTTTCACATAATCTGAATGAAACCTGATGCAGAACCCGCACCTGTTCGTGCACCTGTTTGTGATATTGAGATAAAGGGTATCCCTTATTTTATACGCTATTTCCCCTTCCGGCGGGATGCGGCCGATGCCGAAAAGCCGTTTCGCATTAAGCGTAGTGATCCGCGCGATATCTTCAGCCGCCACGCCCCTGACCCCCGCAATCGAAGCGGCTGTGTGGACAATATACGCGGGTTCGTTCCTTCGCCCCCTGAAAGGTTCCGGCGTCAGGAATGGAGCATCGGTCTCAATAAGCAGGTATTCATCGGGTATCACCTTTGCGATCTCCCTCAACCTCTGTGCATTCTTGAACGTAACAGGACCTGCAATCGATATATGAAAACCCATGCCTATGGCCGTCTTCGCCATGTCCATGTCGCCGGAGAAACAATGGAAAACTCCTTTCTTCACCCCTGATTCCTTGATAATGTAGAGGGTATCTTTCGTTGCCTCCCTGCTGTGTATAATGACGGGAAGATCGACTTCTTTTGCATATTCGAGCTGCCTCCTGAAAACCTCCTGCTGGACCTCCCGCGGGGAATGGTCGTAATGGTAATCAAGCCCAATCTCCCCGATTGCAACCACCTTGCCCCCTCTCTCCCCTCCCTTTTCTAAAGGGGGGACGGGGGGATTACCAAATAGTCTGCATTCGTTTGCCCATTCTTTTATTTGAGTGAAAATCTCATCCGTGAAATCCTTTGCATCGTGCGGATGAAAACCGACCGTTGAATATACGAAATCGTACTTCCCGGATAGCTCAAGCCCGCCCGTGTTGCCGGCCAGATCAGAGCCGATGGTTATGAGCGCCTCAAGTCCGGCATCCCTTGCGCGCCGGATAACAGCATCCCTGTCTTTATTGAACTCGTCCATCTCGAGATGGCAATGCGTGTCGATAAGCGCAATCTTATTTTCCGAAGTTTGAACTTTCATGTCAGACATAACTTTTTATTATACAACAGGAGAAGAGTGTGCCGGGTGCGGCGGCCTGCACCCGCGCATTTATTTATCGAGCGGACTTCTCACGCCGAGGACATTTTTCGAAGCGACGTGCGTATAGATCATCGTCGTCTGCAGGTTCGCATGCCCCAGGAGTTCCTGTATGGTCCTGATGTCATAGCCTTTTTCGAGAAGATGTGTCGCAAAACTGTGCCGCAGCGTATGCACCGAGNNGAACCATGCCCATTCTTTGCCGGCATTCGGATATTTCCTTTCCAATGCATCGGGCAGCCATACCCCGCCGATATTGTCTTTTCTGTCTTTTTCATAAACGGATTTCAGAGCCTCAATATGCCGGACGAGATCGTCCCTTAAAGACTCCGGCAAAACCGTTCGCCGGTCCTTGTCCCCCTTGCCGGATCTGACAATGATCATATTCCGGTCGAAGTCAATATCTTTTATACGAAGCCTCAGGCACTCCTGGAGTCTGAGGCCGCATCCATAGACGAGCATCGCCATCAGACGCGGCACTCCATCAAGATATTCAAAAATCCGCTCAATTTCCTTCGTTGTCAGTACAAGCGGCAGACGGCGTCTGCCGCTTGCGCGCACCGCGTTCAATTCATTGTCTATTCTTTTGTCGAGAACATTGCGGTACAGAAATACAAGAGCGTTCAGCGCCTGATTCTGAGTTGCAGCAGAAACGTTTTTCTCCACCGCAAGGTGGCTAAGGAAATCCTGAAGGTCTGTTACCATAAGCTGTGCAGGGTTCTTTTCTTTTAAAAAAGCGCGGAAGGAGCGAAGCCATAATAGATATGTTTTTTCCGTGCTATAGGCGAGATGTCGGAGCCTCATGGCAGTCCTCATCTTCTCTTCCACGGATAGCCATTCACTGTCTCCCGCGGATTCCGTCGAAGGCTTTTTCAGTTGACAGGAGAGAAAAAAATTATAGAGCCTCAGGGCAGCATCAGCCTGTTTCACCTGCCAGTCTTCATAGCTTTTTGCCATATGCGACAAAAACTGAGTCTCCTGGTCGG
>DCVG01000073.1:0-2382 GCA_002328665.1 Nitrospiraceae bacterium UBA2194 | reverse complement strand
AAATGTAGAATACGCATAAAAATAAATGTTGGATGCAAATAATATAAAAAGGAAAATGTATGGATGAAAAGGATTCAAAAAGTTTAGATATATTCGGTATCAAGCCAGTAGCGGACTCATTAAAAATAGTAACCAAATCCGTGATTGATGCGGCAGGAGCTTTTTTGAGTCGCATATGCCTACCCGCGGCTGAAGAATTTGGCCTAATGCTGAGTGATAGGGTGAAACACTGGCGAGAGATCAACAAGGTGAGACTTTTGCAAAAAGCAGAAGAGAAATTAATAAAATATAATCCTGAAAAAGATCAACACGCTCATCCCCGATTAGTAGCCGAGATACTAAACAAGGGTTCCTGGGAAGCAAATGAAGAAGTCCAAGATATGTGGGCTGGCCTACTGGCATCTTCGTGTACAAAGGATGGCACTGATGAGAGCAACCTATTATTTATCAATATTCTCAGTCAGCTGACAAGCTTGCAAGCAAAAATTCTAAACTATGTATGTGAAAATGGCAGAAAAACGCTCTCGAAAGCTGGTTGGCTACAATCTGCAGATGAATTAGTGGTTCATCTTGATATTTTACAAACCATTACAAACTGCACTGATTTTCACCGTCTGGATAGAGAGCTTGATCATTTAAGGAATCTGGGACTAATCGGGCAAAGCGGATTGGGTGGCGGTTTTGGCCCCGATTCGACAGATGCAGACATTACACCAACCGGCTTAGCATTGCAAATGTATGTCCGTTGTAAGGGCTTCATCGATGATCCAAGCACTTTTTTTGAACTGGTTAAGTCCGATCCTGAAATTTTAGAAACGGACAAGCAGGACACCCAACAAAAAAATCGAGGCGACAGGGAATAGCCTCTGTGGTTTTTTTCAAAGGGCTTGTTCACCCTGCGCCTCATTTAGATCGTTATGAGTAAAATAATAAAATTAACAGGCATAATAACGGCGCTCTCTTTAGTTCTCGCTGGTCTTGCCTTTTCTGCTGAATCTAAAGTCACCATAACGCCGAAATGGTCTGATGTCAATACGGACACAAAAGAGTGTGATGGTTTTTCGGAGGACACCCTCATGCTAAATATCAAGATTAATAAAACAGAAATAACAAAAGAAATTTGTTCAAGCTACGGAAACGCCGATGCTAAAATCATAACAGATGCCCGAGGCATTAAATTTCTTATTTTAAAAACAGCCAAGGGTCGTGGAACACACGTCACTTCTGAATATCTTACAGTTTATCGGATTGAAAAAGACTTAAAAGAATGCACCCACTTTCCTGTATATGAGCCAGTCGGGCGGCTCTCAGGGTATTATAATGATTATAAAATCATAAAGCCCCGGAAAGGCGGATTAATATTCTCACTCACTCCTCGCATCGAAGGCGTGGCCGAAGATGCAGAGTGGTTTCCGAAGGAAAAGAAAAGAGAAATAAAAATAAAATGAGAAACTCATAACACGACAAATAACCCGATTCGGCTTCGCCTCTCGGGTTATTTGATTCGTTAGCTCATCATAATTAATGAAGAAACAACGGAATTATACCATCACTGAGAATCTTCTTAAGGAATATCAAGAATGCTCGTTTCTGAATTCTTCTGAACTTCTTATAGAAGCTAGTTTTCTACTCGGTCAACATCATTATGCAAGGGCATATTTTATAGGGTGTGCCTCTTTGGAAGAAACAGGGAAAGGCTATCTGGCATTTTCTGCAAGAGGCAGAAATTTAAAAAGCCTCAATGTTCAAGAGGCAATTAAAATCAAATTTGAAGACCATACAGCAAAGATCGTATCTTCTTTAGTTTGCTTTTTGCTGAAAAAAGAACTGACCGAAGCTAATATTAAAAAATTCTTAAAACTAACTTCGCACCTGCAAAGAGGTCGTGAAAAAGCCATGTACGTTGATTTTCGAGAGAATGGGACAGTTAGTGTGCCTAGAAATATCGTAAGGCCGAAAGCAGCAATTGACTGTGTCCGTTTGGCTAAAATGGCGCTGGAATCGACAGTACAATTTATTTCTGAAAATCAGCCCGAAAAATCCTCATCCTTTGCTGATAAAATGCTTTGCCTAGGTAATAATAAAATTACGAAAATATTTAATAACGAAGATTTCTGGTGGTACTATATTGACCTGCTTAAAAAGAATCGTTCTATCACGGATTTAGCAAAAGCAGTGGTGAAATATCATGATGAACTATATTGCAAAGGTCGATGCTTCAATAATAAGAATAAGACGAGCTAACAATCAAATCGAGGCGACAGGGAATAACGCTTCTCGGTTTTTCACAAGAGCTGGTTGCCCCTGCGCCTCATTTAAATCGTTAGGCAGTGACCGAATCTATTCACACCCATAAGGAAAGGAGATTTTCTGCATTGGATA
>DCVG01000044.1 GCA_002328665.1 Nitrospiraceae bacterium UBA2194 | reverse complement strand
CTGGGTCATGTAGGATTGCCATTGGGCATTTCCATGGCCCAGTCCGGCAAGCAGGTGGTCTTATACGATATTAATCAAAAAACTATCGATATCGTATCTCAGGGCAAAATGCCTTTTTTGGAAGAGGGTGCCGAGACGATCCTCCGGGAAGTCCTCGGTAAAAATCTCCATATTTCATCGGATAAACAGTTCATTTCAAAGAGCTATTTTATCGTAATAGTCATTGGAACCCCTGTTGACGAGCATCTCAACCCCAAGTTTACGATTTTCAGGCAGTTTTTTGATGAGATTATCGATCTCATTTCGGACAATCAACATATTATTTTGAGGAGCACGGTGTTCCCGGGTTCCACGGAAAAAATTAAACAGTACCTGGAATCGAAGGGGAAGCTCACAAAGGTATCGTTTTGTCCCGAAAGAATAGCACAGGGTAAAGCTATGGAAGAGTTGCACACACTGCCCCAGATTATATCTTCCTTTGATGAGGAGGCGCTTTCGGAGGCAAAGGAACTCTTTTCTCTTCTCACAAAAGATATCGTTGTTCTGACTCCGGTTGAAGCTGAACTGGCGAAACTCTTCACGAATATATGGCGATATATACAGTTCGCAATTTCGAACCAGTTCTACCAGATAGCCACTCAGCAGAATCTTGATTTCTATAGAATTTATGATGCGCTAACTTATAACTACCCCAGGGCACGAAGTTTTCCTCCGGCAGGTTTTGCAGCCGGTCCGTGTTTATTCAAGGACACGATGCAATTGGCTGCTTACAGCAACAACAGCTTTTTTCTGGGACATGCGGCTATGCTGATTAATGAAGGATTGCCAAATGTCATTGTTCAAAGGCTTAAGGATAAATACCCGCTTAAGGATAAAACCGTGGGGATCCTCGGCATGACCTTCAAGGCAAACAACGATGATATAAGGGAGTCGTTATCTTTTAAATTGAGGAAACTTCTCGAAATTGAAGCAAGAAAGGTCTTATGTTCAGATGTCTACATTGATGAAGCGGCATTTGTCGGACCTCAAGAACTTGTCAGGGAGGCCGACATAGTTATTCTGGCAACGCCGCATAAGGAGTACGTTAACCTCGATATAAAAGGGAAAGTGCTTGTCGATGTCTGGAATTTTTACGGGACGGGAGGATTATTCTGAATGAAAATATTAGTTACCGGTTCTGCCGGGTTCATAGCCGGCTATCTGGTCGGGGAGCTTTTGGAGCACGGCCATGAAGTTGTCGGAATTGACAACTTTTCGAAATATGGAAGAACAGAGAAAAGTTATGACCGCCATCCGGGCTTCCGTTTTATAGAAGGAAATGTTAAAGATATCGATGTATTGAAAGGAGCAATGGAAGATTGCGACCAGATTGTCGCAGGAGCGGCAATAATCGGCGGCATTTCTCTTTTCCATGAATACGCATACGATCTTCTTGCTGAAAATGAGAGGATTATCGCCTCAACATTTGACGCTGCAATATGGGCATTCAGGAATAAAAAGTTAAAAAAGATAAATGTGATGTCGTCGTCAATGGTCTTTGAAAACACAGCCACGTATCCGACGCCGGAGGGTGAACAATTGAAATGCCCCCCTCCTTTCTCAACCTATGGGTTTCAAAAACTGTCCTGTGAATATTTTGCACAGGGCGCCTGGGAGCAATATAAACTCCCCTACACGATTATCAGACCCTTTAATTGTGTGGGGATAGGCGAGAAAAGGGCGCTATGTGATAAAGAGATATTGTCCGGCAATGTAACGTTAGCTATGAGCCACGTTGTGCCCGACCTTGTTCAGAAAATCCTCAAGGGTCAGGACCCTTTGCATATATTAGGCGACGGCCGGCAGATCAGGCATTATACCTATGGCGGTGATTTGGCAGAGGGGATCAGGCTGTGCATTGAGAGCGATGAAGCGATAAATGAAGATTTCAACCTTTCTACAGCGGTATCTACAACCGTATTGGAACTGGCGCAGCTTATCTGGGAGAAAATAAATAGCGAGAGGCCGTTTCGATACGTTTCCGACCCTCCGTTTACATACGATGTCCAGAAAAGGGTGCCCAGTGTTGAAAAGGCAAAACGGGTTCTTGGATTCGAGGCCCGGACATCATTGAGCGACGCCCTCGATGAAATCATCCCCTGGATAAAAAAGCAGATTGAAATCGGTGGAATTTAGGAGGATTACTGCAATCAATAACGTTTCCCTCGGTATTATTATCCCTGTCTATAACGAAGCTGACAATATCGGCAAGACCATCACAACTTTAGAAGAGAAAGTAAAAACACCTCATCGCATCTATGTAGTTTATGATTTTGATGAAGACAATACGCTGCCTCTTGTCAGGGGATTTATTAATAAGGGCCTGGACGCAGAACTTGTGAGAAATCCGAATCGGGGCGTTGTCAACGCGATAAAAACCGGCTTAAAAGCGGCGCAAGAGGATTATTTGCTGGTAACCATGGCGGATATGTCGGATGACTATTCTATCGTTGACAACATGTGTAATCTAATGGCAAAAGGGTATGACGTCGTATGCGGTTCGAGATATATGAAAGGCGGGATGCAGATAGGAGGCCCTAAAGTCAAAAAAACCATATCCCGAATCGCAGGGATAAGTTTGAAGTATATCGCCGGCATGCCTACTCATGATATTACCAATAGTTTCAAGCTGTATCGAAAAAAGATGCTTGATGAGATGAATATTGAAAGTGACGGCGGCTTTGAAATAGGGATGGAGATTGTGGTGAAAGCGCATTTTTCAGGTTTTAGGGTTACCGAGATGCCGTGTGTATGGACGGACAGGCAGGAAGGTAAATCCAGGTTTAAAGTCCTGCACTGGGCGCCGAAATATCTGAGATGGTATTTTTTTGCTTTAAGAAAAAGATTCG
>DCVG01000047.1 GCA_002328665.1 Nitrospiraceae bacterium UBA2194 | reverse complement strand
CAGCGTTACCCTGTTCAACTGGTCGCAGGTGAATGTTTTTCTCTCCATCTTCTTCTGTCCGATTGAGAGTTCTTGTAATCTAATTTTAGCACGTTGCCGGGCAGGTTATATCTGAAATGAGCCGCACGCCATAATGGCCGTGAGGGACAGGAGTCAATGCCTATTCCTCCAGCAGCTCTTTTATGGTTATCAATACCGATTCTCCCAGTGCCTGGAGGTTATAGCCGCCTTCAAGGGCAAAGACATAAGGGAGGGCGGGGAGGTAGGTTGTCGTTCTGCGTAGAAGAATCCCCCGTACAATGTTTCGTATCCCTTCGTTTGTCACGTTAAACCCTGCCAGGGGGTCTTCTATATGGATGTCGTAGCCCGCAGACACGAGAATGATATCAGGCCGGAAGTTCTTGACGAGCCCCGGAAGTATGTCCCTGTAAGCTTCATAAAACTGCTTGTCCCCCGAACCATATGGCATCGGAATATTGTAAGTGAACCCCTCTCCTTTGCCACGTCCCTTTTCAGAATCCTTGCCTGTGCCGGGATAATGTGGATACTGGTGGGTGCTGAAGTAGAAGACTGTGTCGTCTTCTTCGAAGATATGCTGGGTGCCGTTACCGTGATGGACATCGAAATCGATAATGAATACTTTGCCGTATCCGGTCCTTTGCGCATAGCGGGCGCCGACCGCGATGTTGTTGAATATGCAGAAGCCCATCGCAGCATCAGCCTCGGCATGGTGACCGGGCGGCCGCACTGCGCAGAATGCACGCTCTATCTCGCCTGACTTGCACCGGTCGATCGCTTCCATGACCGCGCCTGCAGCAAATAACGCCGCATCGAAAGAATGCTCCGATACATAAGTGTCGCCGTCGTAAAATCCTGTAAATGTCCTGATTTTGTTGAAATATTCTCCGGTATGGACGAGGAGGATGTCTTTTTCGGCTGCGCGACGGGGTTTGATATGGGCGAGTTGATTCCAGAAACCGGAATTCCTGAGCGTATCGACGATATGGTCAAGCCTCCGGGGAGATTCGGGATGTCCGGGAGGCATCTCGTGCCTTAAGAATATGTCATCATAGATAAAACCGACTTTTTTCATTGTGAACCTGATATGAAAACACTCAGCTCAAAGTAGAACCGGAGCGCTTTAAAACAACCCCTTAACCCTGCCGCTTTCAGTATCTACATCAACACGCCTGAAAGCGGGGTCTGAGGCAGTGCCGGGCATCAGCTTTATCGCGCCTGCAACGGGAACGACAAAGCCCGCCCCTTTGTATGACAGAATATCACGCACAAAGAGCTTCCAGCCTTTCGGAACACCCTTCATGTTGGGGTTGTCGGCGAGGCTCAGGTGAGTTTTCACCATGCAGGTGCCGAGTTTCGAGATGTCGGGATCTTCCTCCATTCTCTTTGCCTTCAAAAGCGCGTCCGGCGAATACTCGACGTCATCGGCGCCGTATACTTCCTTCGCAATCATCTCGATACGCCGGCGCAGCGGTGTCGAAAGCTCGTAAAGGAAATGGAAGTCATTCGGTTCGTTGCATGCGTCGATAACAGCGTCGGCGAGTTCCAGCGCTCCCTCACCTCCGTACTGCCAGTGTCTTGAAAGAGCTACGCGTGCTCCGGCAGCCTCTGCGATTTTCCTCACCGCCTTGATCTCATTATCGGTATCGGAATAAAAAGCATTGATGCAGACAACGGGATTGATTCCCGCCTTCTTGATTGTCCGGACGTGATGGACAAGATTCTCGCAGCCTTTTTCCACCCACGCGACATTTTCATGTTTATATTCTTCAGGCATCCGCCTGCCCGGGACAGGAATAGGCGCGCCTCCATGACACTTCAACGCCCTGATTGTCGAGACGATGACCGCTGCATTAGGTTTCAGNNGTCTGCATAAGGTTCGGGTTTAGCGCTTCCACCATCCAGGCGGTCATGGCCCCTGCCACTTCGAGGTCCTCGGTTGTGACGGGTTTTCCGCTTTTATCATGGGCAACGACAATCCTCCCCATCCTTTCTCTCATGTCCCTGAGGTCTGTTGATACGGCAAGGATAGCCATTATCTCTGAGGATACTGCGATGGCAAATCCGGAATTCATCATAAAACCGTCGTTTTTGCCGCCGATGCCGATGATGATTTCCCTTAGCGACTGTGCGCAGAAATCCATGATCCATTTCATCTCAACGTTTCGCGGGTCGATGTTAAGCCTCTTCAACCCGCGTCTTGCAAGCCGCTCGTCCGTGTAATTGAATTCGTGCTGCATGCGTGAGGTAAGGGCGACCATGGCGAGGTTGTGGGCGTTCATGATTGCATTGATATCTCCGGTCAATCCGAGAGAAAAGGGTGTCAAGGGGATACACTGTGATAGCCCGCCGCCTGCTGCAGAGCCCTTTATATTCATTGTAGGTCCGCCGGATGGCTGGCGGATAGCGGCGATAACACCCTTCCCCCTTTTTCCGAGACCCTGTGTCAGCCCCATGGTAGTGGTAGACTTGCCTTCACCGAGGGGAGTCGGAGTAATGGCGGTCACGTTAATATATTTCCCGTCCGGCTTCCCGGCCAGGCGGTTCAGGATGCGTTTAAAATCGAGTTTTGCGACATAATGCCCGTGTGGAAGGAGTTCCTCTTTTTCCAGGCCCAGTTCCTCTGCAAGCAGCGAGACTTTTTTCATATGTGCTTCCGCAGCTTCCGCGATCTCCCAGTCCGCGTGTTTAATCGGATCAATCAGCATTTATTACCCCTCCTCTTTTTAGAAAGATTAACAATTTAGCATTATTTTTGTTAGTTGTTAGTATTAGAAATAAAACCCGGAACCTGTGGCGCCAGGATATAACTGATTTTCAGGTCTAACACCAATAACTAACTGACACTAATAACTGATTAGTAGTTGATCAGGGCGCTCAGGAATTTGTCGTTCATCCGCCTGAGGTTTTTGCTCATTACGATTGCGATCCTCTTAACAATAGCGAGGGCCAATGCGCAATCTTCTTTCATCATTCTTTCGAAGTCTTCTTTAGGAATAAGGAAAAGCTCTGTGTCTTCAAGCGCCACGGTAGATGCAACGTGTTTCCTGTTTTCGAGTATCGACAGCTCTCCAAAGAAGTGGCCCGGAACAAGAACAACGAGTGTCTGTCTCCAGCCGTCGGCGGTGACCCTGGATATCTCGACCTTTCCCGAATGGATCAGCCACAGACCTTTCGTAGCATCCTTTTCCTTGAAGAGTTGCTCCCCTTTCTTGATGGAGACCTGTTTCGCAATCTCGGCTATCTTTGCGAGACCTGCCTTGTCGAGGTCCTGAAGCAAGACCTGCTGTTTCATGTCATCCGGCTTAATCATGGTACCTCCTTTTCCATATATGCATTTAATTTACCAATCAGGTCATAAGTAAAGACATACAATCCAAATTTGTCATTGTCCGGCTTGACCGGACAATCCGGTCCAGAAAGCTCTCTGGATTCCCCGATCACGTCGGGGAATGACATTTATACT
This sequence comes from Nitrospiraceae bacterium UBA2194, assembly GCA_002328665.1. GTDB lineage: Bacteria > Nitrospirota > Thermodesulfovibrionia > Thermodesulfovibrionales > SM23-35 > UBA2194. The sequence goes on along the minus strand of DCVG01000047.1, from coordinate 12,362 downwards.
GCTTTACTTATGGTCTTATCAGTAATTCTATCCGTAACTAACTCTCAGCCTTCTGTTTTTTCTAACCTGACCGCACACACTTTAAGCTCCGGAATTTTTGATACAGGGTCAAGGAATGAACTGGTGAGTACATTCGCAGCAGCTTCCCTGTAATGAAACGGGATAAAGACAACACCCCTTGAAGGCCTGCCGGAAATAAAAGCCCTTACTTCAATAGACCCTCTGCGGGATGTCACTTTTACGATATCTCCGTCAACGACATCCAGTTTTTCGGCATCTTCGGGATGGACTTCAATAAATGCGTCCGGAGACACATCACAGAAGGCATCCATCCGCCTCGTCATTGAGCCTGTATGATACTGAAAAAGCTGCCTCCCTGTCGATAGTAAAAAAGGATAACTGTTGTCGGGGAGTTCGGCAGGCGGCAGATACTTTATGGCTGAGAAAGCCGCTTTGCCTCTTGGAAACCCGCCCTTGAAAAGATATGGTGTTCCGGGATGGTTTAATGTCGGACAGGGCCATTGCAGGCCTGCCTTCGCTATCCGCTTGTACGTAATACCCGCCAGTGCAGGCCAGAGTTCCCCGGCTTCGTGAAAAACGTCCTCGATGAGGTCGGCCCCTATTTCATATCCGAATCTTTTTGCAAGTTCAATGATAATTAACGAATCCTCTTTCGCCTCCTCAGGAGGTTCAACCGCCTTTCTGACCCTCTGCACCCTCCTGTCGGTATTGGTGAAAGTCCCGTCCTTCTCGGCAAAGCAGGCAGCCGGCAGAACGACATCGGCAAGTTCCGCCGTCTCCGTCATAAAGATATCCTGGACTATAAGGAAATCCAGTTTTTTTAATGTCTCGATAGTATGGTTCATATCAGGGTCGCTCATGACGGGGTTTTCACCCATAATATACATGGCCTTGAGTTTTCCTTCCCCTGCAGCTATTGTCATTTCGGTAGCAGTCAGACCGGGCCTGTCGGATAGCTTTGTACCCCAGGCCTTCTCGAATTTTTTCCCGACTCCCGGAAGGGCCACTTTCTGATATCCCGGATAAAAGTCCGGTATACAGCCCATGTCTGTTGCGCCCTGAACGTTATTCTGTCCCCTGAGCGGATTTACCCCTGTGCTCTCCCTTCCGAGATTGCCGGTCATCAGGGCCAGGTTTGCAATCGAGCAGACATTGTCTGTTCCGTGCGAATGCTGGGTTATGCCCATCGTGTAATAGATCCCGGGGCGGACTGCATTTCCATACAGACGCGCCGCTCTGATAATGTTTTCTGCGGGGACGCCGGTAATCCTTTCACCTTCTTCAGGAGTAAAGGAGGCGATGGATTCCTTCAGCGATCCGAAACCCTCCGTCCATGTCTCTATGAATTTTTTATCCAGCAAGTCTTCTTTAACTATTACATACATCATGGAGTTAAGAAGCGCAACATCCGTGCCGGGCCTGTGCTGCAACCAGATACTGGAAAACCTTACGAGATCGATCTTCCTCGGGTCGGCGACTATGAGGTCGGCGCCACCCCTCACAGCTTTTTTCATCTTCAGCCCTATAATCGGATGGGTCTCAGTCGTGTTCGACCCGATGACGAATATTACGTCGTGATTTTCTATCTCCGGCAGGGAATTCGTCATTGCGCCGGAGCCGAATACCGCGGCCAGACCGGCCACCGATGAACTGTGTCAGTACCTCGCGCAATGGTCGATGTTATTGGTTCCGATGACCGCCCTCATGAACTTTTGGAAGAGGTAGTTTTCTTCGTTTGTGCACCTTGCCGACGACAGGCCGCCTATTGCGTCCTGACCATGTTTTTCCTTTACCTCCTTTAACCTGACGGCGATATAATCCAGAGCCTCGTCCCAGGAAGCCTCTCTGAAAATGGCTGAAGGACGAGGTGCGGAGGACGGGTTTATTTCCTCCTTCCTCCCTCTTCCTTCATCTTTTTCTTTGGGCGCGATCCGTATCAGCGGTTTTTTGAGTCTGTGCCGGTGATTAATGAATGAATACCCGAAGCGTCCTTTGGCACAGAGCCACCCTTCGTTTGGCGTATCCTCTCTGGAAGAAACCCTCCTGACCTTGTTGCGCCATATATGGAGCGTTATGTTGCATCCGCATCCGCAATAAGGGCAGATGGTATCGACTTCCTTGAAATTCTGTCTGCCTTTGTTGGCCCACATCCTGCCGGTGAGAGCTCCGGTAGGGCATACCGAGACGCACTGACCGCAGAACTCGCAGTCGAGGTCTCTTTCAAAGGGCGGGCATATCTTGGTCTTCATTCCCCTGTAAGCAAAATCGATGGCCCCGACACCCTGGATTTCATCGCAAATCCGCACACATTTTCCGCAGAGGATGCATTTCTCCATGTCCCTGACAAGGAAAGGATTTCCATCTTTCTTCTCATAAATGCGGCGTTCGCCTTTAAAGCGGTTCTCCCTGATCCCGTAAAAATATGCGAGTTCCTGGAGTTTGCAGTCACCCGCCCTTTCACATACCATGCAGTCCTGCGGGTGGTCGGAAAGGATAAGCTCAAGGGTCGTCCTGCGCATTTTTTCGAGGCGGGGGTTGGACGTTACCACTTCCATCCCCTCCTTTGCGAACGTAGTGCAGGCGGCGACCGGTTTCGGCGACCCATTGACCTCTACGAGACACAATCTGCATCCGCCGAACGGGGAGAGCGCAGGGTGATGACACAGCGTCGGGATGGGGATGTCGAGCTTGCCCGCAGCATCGAGCAATGTGGATAATTTCCTTACCCTGACTTTTTTTCCGTCTATCGTGAGATTTACCATTTACTGTTTCCTTATCGCCTTAAACTTGCATGCGTCAAAACATGTCCCGCATTTAACACATGCGTCGGCATCGATCCTGTGTGGAGATTTCCTGGTGCCTCTTACAGCGTCCGCAGGGCATGCCCTTTTGCAGGCTCCGCAGCCCGTGCACAGTTCTTCGACTACCGAATATGTAATGAGGTCTTTGCATACGGCAGCAGGACATCTTTTGTCTCTGATATGAGCTTCATATTCATCCCGGAAATACCGAAGGGTGCTTAATACCGGGTTTGGGGCGGTCATTCCCAGTCCGCAGAGAGAAGCTGCGCGGATGTACCGGCAGAGTTCTTCAAGGAGGTCGATATCCTCCTCTTTCCCGTTTCCGGATGTAATCCTCTCCAGAATCTCGAGCATTCGCTTTGTACCGATGCGGCACGGCGTGCACTTGCCGCATGATTCGGCTTGGGTAAATTCGAGGAAGAACTTGGCGGTATTGACCATGCAGCTCGTCTCGTCCAGAACCACCATGCCGCCCGAACCCATGATCGAGCCCGCCTGTGCCAGAGACTCATAGTCGACTTCTATTTCGAGACTTTCCGCAGGGATGCATCCGCCCGAAGGGCCGCCTGTCTGTAATGCTTTGAATGCTTTGCCGCCCTCAATCCCGCCGCCGATATCATAGATTATCTTTTTCAGTGAGGTGCCAAACGGCACCTCGATCAGTCCTGTATTTTTGACCTTTCCCGAGAGAGAGAAAACCTTGGTGCCGCCGCTCCGTTCAGTCCCGAGATTGCTGTACCACTCCGCACCGTTCATTATAATCCGCGGGATGTTCGCAAACGTTTCCACATTGTTCAGGACCGTCGGCCTGTCCCATAGTCCTTTTTCAGCGGAGCGCCACAACTTCGGGCTCGGCATTCCGCGCTTGCCTTCGATGGAACGCATGAGGGCCGTTGCTTCGCCGCACACAAAAGCGCCGGCGCCCTGGAATATCCTGAGATCGAAGTCGAACCCGGAGCCGAATATATTACTTCCGAGAAAACCATTTTCACGGCACTGGTCTATGGCCATCTGGAGGCGTTTAACAGCAAGGGGATACTCTGCCCGGACATATATATACCCGTGGCCGGATTCCGTTGCTTTTGCGCAGATAATCATACCCTCGATTACGGAATGGGGATCGCCTTCCATAACCGACCTGTCCATAAAGGCCCCGGGATCTCCCTCATCGCCGTTACAGATTACATATTTTATATCCGATTTTATCCTCATGCCGAGTTCCCATTTCAGACCTGTAGGAAAACCGGCGCCGCCCCTCCCCCTTAAATTGGAGTTCTTGACCGTATCGACGATCTCCTTCGGGGTCATCGAACAGACCGCTTTTCTTGCCGCGTCATACCCGCCTACTGCCATATATGCATTGATGTCTTCAGGGTCTATTTCTCCGCAATGGGAGAGAACAACTTTTGTCTGCCGGTCATGGAATGTATGATAGTCCTCTCCAACAGTCCACTCCTCAACGGCTTTTCCGTTCAGGATATGCTCGTCGACAATTCTCTGCACCATGTCCTGTTTGATATGCTTGTATGTCGTCTTTTCACCGTTGATGATCACGTCCACGAGGACGTCTTTTGCACAGAACCCTCTGCACCCTACCTTCTGCGCCGAACACCTTTCATTAAAGATTGCTTTGATGCCTGAAGACGAGACAGCATCCCTGAACGCCGACAATACTTCTTCGCCGCCCGAAGCAATTCCTCCCGTACCTGTGCATACCTTTATGATAATATTCTTCTTCATTATTCACCGGCTTTGATTTTTTTGATCTCCTTCATCAGCTTGTCGAGGGTGATCTTGCCGTGCACTTCATTATTGAGGATCGTCACGGGCGCAATACCGCACGCCCCGATACAATTGACTTTTTCGACGGTGAATTTGAGGTCTGCGGTCGTATCTTCATCCCGGGGTATGTCGAGTTCCATTAAAAGTCTGTTTATCAGCCTTTCCGAGCCTTTAACGTGACAGGCGGTGCCGCGGCAGACGGTGACGATGTTCTTGCCCCTATGCCTGAGATGAAACTGGGAGTAGAATGTGGCGCAGCCGAAGAAGCGGCTTGCGGGTATGTCAAGTTTTTTCGAGATCCAGTTTACTGCATATTCAGGGATAAAGCCGAAGTTTTTTTCGATATCCTGGAGGATGGTTATTATGTTGCCGTTGTTTTTTTTATAATCATCGAGTATTTTTTGAAGGGTCTCTTCCATCTTCATCCTCTTTTCGTGACAGTTCTCCCTATCGTTACGGCACTGACGAGAAGCGATAAATAACCCCTCATAAGAGAGGGGTCCATGTCCGGGAAGAATAATGTCTCCAGCGCTTTAATATTTTAACATAAGAAATTCCTGGAAAACAAACCAAAAAGTGATCGTTGCCTTGTGTTTGCATGGATTTCTGTGGTATAAAAACACTTTCGGGGAGCATATGAAATTACGGATAAGACAAGGGTTTGGGAAATATATAACAGGCCGTGGACTTGGATGCCTCTTAATCGTTTCAGCCCTGCTTGTATCTATTCTGGCGGATACTTCTCCGGCAGCAATGCTTCTCGACCGTGTCGTGGCCGTCGTTAATAAAGAGGTTATAACATGGAGCGAATTATACAATATGATGGAATATGAATCGACGGACCGTGTGAAACAGATGACCGAGGAGGAACGTCTGAAGATATTCAGGGAAAATGAACCTGTTTTCCTCGAAAAGCTTATCGATATAAGACTCCAGCTGCAGGAGGCGAGGGGCAGCGGCACGGAAGTGGGGCCGGAGGATGTGGCGGAGGCTATAGATAACATAAAAAAGAAATATTCATTGACTGACAGGGCCCTGGAGGAATCTCTGAAGAGTGAGGGGATTACATTTGACGAGTATAAAAAAAGGTTGGCTGAGCAGATGCTCCTGAGCCAGTTTATAAATAAACAGATAAGAAATAAAATTATTGTCTCTGATCAGGATGTCAGGAAATATATGGACGCTCACAAAGAAAAATTCAGTTCGGGTGAAGCCTTCAGGTTGAGGGTGATACTGCTCAAGAGACCTCAGGAAGATGCCGACGGGAAACTGACCGAGGACAAGGCGTCTTTAATTATGGAGCGGTTAGGGCGGGGAGAGGATTTTTCGGCGCTTTCAAAGGAATATTCGGCAGACATTTCCGGAAAGGCCGGCGGCGATGTGGGATATATTTCCGAAGGTCAGATGGCAAAAGAGTTCTCAGACGTACTCACTTCGATGAAGACCGGGGACTTCAGCAATCCGTTCTGGACGGATAAAGGGATGTATATCATCAAACTGGATGAAAAAATCTCCGGAAAAAATAGCGATGAAATAAGGGAAACCATAAAGAAACAGTTGACTGAAGAGCGGTTCACGGAGAAATATAAAATCTGGATAAAAGACCTGCGGGAAAAAGCCCGCATCGAAATAAGGTTATAGTCCTTGACGGATTCCGGAGCTCATCTCCGACTCGGCGTCCTTGCATCGGGCAGGGGATCCAATTTTCAATCGATCATAGATGCGATCCGCAGTAAACAGATTAAAGCTGTGGTTGCCGTACTGATAACCGATAACCCCTCGGCATTCGCTATCGAACGGGCCAAAAAAAACGACATTGAACATCTTATTATCAGTCCGAAGGAATTCGGGTCGGGCGATGATTTTTACGCTAAAATTGCAGAAGAGCTTAAAAAGAGGCGGGTGGAGCTGGTTATACTCGCAGGCTTTATGAGGATCGTCAGAAAACCGCTCATCGATGCCTTTCCAAACAGAATTATGAATATCCATCCTGCGCTTCTGCCGTCATTCCCCGGACTGCACGCCCAGAAACAGGCGCTCGATTACGGCGTCAGAATCTCCGGCTGCACAGTCCATTTTGTCGACGAAGGAATGGATACAGGCCCTGTCATCATCCAGGCTGCGGTGCCTGTCCGTCACGATGATACGGAAGTGATTCTGTCGGAAAGGATATTGAAAATGGAACATAAGATTTACCCCGAAGCCATCAGGTTATTTTCAGAGGGGAGACTGGAAGTCCGGGGCAGAACGGTAAAGATTAAAGGTCAGCCTACCCCGGATGCCGCTATAGTCAACTCACCTCTAATGAAACCTTAACATTGCATTGGAGAGTAGGTCCCGAAAGCTTTCGGGGAAAAAACCTGCAAATCGACGGATTAAGTTCCGATACACATGACCGCAGATTTCACCTCCGGTGCCTTCCTGAAATGGCTGGCAGGCCGCATGGGCAGGCTGTAAGGTGTCGTTGCAGGCCTTTTTCATCACATCTGCCTCCTCTGTTTGAGGATGTTTATGCAACTGTCCATTCCTTGCAGCCCCATATGTCTTGTAGTAATATATAGAAAATGAGGATCTCGGGTGGTATTGCAAAAGGGAGACGGACAGCAACAAAAAGACTCCTCATAAAGAAGGCAAACGGAGAAAAACTCAGACCAACTTCCTCAAAAGTCAGAGAAGCGATTTTTGACATATTAGGGAGCAGAATCAAGGGAGCAAGTTTTGTAGATCTCTATGCCGGTACAGGCACTGTCGGCTTTGAGGCGCTGTCACGCGGAGCGGATATGGCCGTCTTTGTAGAATCCGATTCAATGAGGATACAGGCAATCAAGAATATTGCCAATGAATTGGGATTTTTGGAAAAGTCGGTGATCAGAAAGGGCAGGGCCTCTGAATTTCTGAAAAAGGCAGCGAGTGAAAATAGAATTTTTGATATTTTTTTTGTCGACCCTCCGTATCGTTCGGCAGAGTTGGAAAAAGTGCTGCCGCTGATCGGAGAAGGCGGACTGTTAAGCGAAGGAGGCATTGTCGTTGCAGAGCATTTTTCCAGGGAAAAACCGCCTGACGCAGAAGGAAGACTGAGAAAGGAAAAGGCTTACAGATACGGGGACACGACGCTGACACTCTACAGAAAGGTTGAGGCATGATTAAGATAGCGATTTATCCGGGCACTTTTGATCCTATTACAAACGGTCATCTCGATCTTATCCAAAGGGGTCTCATGACTTTTGACGAGGTGATCATAGCTGTCGCGCCGAGCACCAGGAAGCAGCCACTTTTTACAATCCAGGAGAGACTGAAGCTGATTAATATGGCGATAAAGGGACTGAAAAACGCAAAAGTCGAGGCGTTCAGCAGTCTGCTTGTGGAATATGTGAGAAGAAAGAAGGGGATTGCCATTCTCCGTGGCCTCAGGGCTGTGTCGGACTTCGAATATGAACTCCAGATGGCCCATATGAACAGGAGGCTCGATATGCATATCGAGACCGTTTTTATGATGCCGAGTGAGGAGTACAGTTTTTTGACCTCAAGCATTGTAAAGGAAGTGGCTTCTTTTGGAGGCTCTGTGAAAGGTTTGGTGCCGGCTGAAGTGGAGAAGGCGTTGAAACGTAAACTGAAGGGGCTGAAAGGTCTTACGGAGTGATGCAAGGAGGCATCTGATGGCGCGTGGGGGGCTTCCTGTCCCGGCTCACTTTGATCTTCTGAAAGCAGGAGAGGTCTGGAGAGTTTCTTATCAGGACCTGGCGGGAGAGGCTGAAAAATGGGCGGCGCAGCACAAGATTCAGCCTGCAGCGGATGACCGGTTCAGGATCTGCCTGGTCGCAGTCGATATACAAAACACTTTTTGTATCCCCGGCTTCGAATTATATGTAGGCGGCCGTTCCGGTAAGGGTGCGGTGGACGACAACCGCAGGCTCTGCGAATTCATTTACAGAAACCTCGGCGTTATTACTCAGATATGCCCGACTATGGATACGCACCAGATCATGCAGATATTTCATTCCATCTATCTTGTAAACGATAAAGGAGAGCACCCGGCGCCGTTCACTCTTATTTCAGAAGAAGACATTCTGAAGGGGGTCTGGAAGTTCAACCCCGCGCTCTGTTACAGCTTCAATATTTCCAGGGAATACGGACAACAACATCTTCTGCATTATACGAGAAAGCTCAGAGCAGGAGGCAAGTACGACCTGACGATATGGCCTTATCACGGCATGCTCGGAGGTATCGGCCATGCGCTCGTCTCATCTGTCGAGGAAGCTGTATTCTTCCATAGCGCGGCACGGTACAGCCAGCCGGACTTTCATGTCAAAGGAGAAAGACCTTTTACCGAGCACTATTCGGTACTTGGTCCCGAGGTGCTGGAAGGCCCTGACGGCCGGCCGATCGGACAAAAAAGCGATAAATTTTTCAGGAAACTTCTGGAGTTCGATGCCGTAATCATCGCCGGCCAGGCCAAAAGTCACTGTGTCGCCTGGACGATCGACGATCTGCTGCAGGACATACGCGCCAGGGCAGGGCACCTGGTCGAAAAGGTATATCTTCTTGAGGATTGCGCATCTCCTGTTGTCGTGCCCGGGGTCATCGACTATACTGAACAGGCTGATGCAGCCTTCAAGCGATTCGCTGATGCAGGCATGCATGTAGTTCGCTCGACTGACCCGGTCGATGAGTGGCCGGGGATGATTGAAACTTGCATGTAAACCGGACGATCGAAAAAGAATCAACTGATCAGGCAGCAAAAACCGGCATGTGACGGAGGCTGAGAGAGATTGAAGCGGAAAGTCCATGTATTCATTGTGTCCGATGCAACCGGGATGACAGCCGAAATGGTTATCAGCGCGGTGCTTGTGCAGTTCAAAGAGATCGTGCCTGTTTTCAAGAAATTCCCCTACATTAGAACAACGGATCAGATCAGGGAAATTTTCGCGCAGGCTGTTGCAGTGCAGGGCATCGTCGTTTACTCTCTTTTGTCGCAGGAACTCAGGTCTTTGATACGAAGAGAGAAACGCAGGCTCAATATTATCGCCATTGACGTCCTCGGACCCCTGCTGGAGCGGCTTGGAAAAATGTGGAATTTAATCCCCGCATTCAACCCCGGCCTGCTGAAAAGGGTGGGAGAAGAATCGATTCGCCTTGCGGAATCCATCGATTTTACCCTGAAGCATGATGACGGACAGGGCGTCGATACCCTGGAGAATGCGGATCTCATCATGCTTGGGGTTTCGAGGACTTCAAAGACACCCACAAGTCTCTACCTGTCATGCAACAATAATCTGAAGGTGGCCAACATCCCGATAATCGAGGGGATAAAGCCTCCGGACAAGATATATACACTGAACGTCCAGAGGGTAGGACTGACGATATCACCCGATAGGCTTGCCTTTATCCGCGAGAGGAGGCTCAAATATGCAGGGGCTACCGACTATACGGACATAACGTACATAAAAAGGGAGCTGGAATACAGTCGCCGCATATTCAACGGGATCAAGGGATTGCAGCAGATAGACGTGACAAACAGCTCCATTGAAGAGGTTGCAAACAGGATAATGGAGAGCAGACAGGAAAGTGCGAATATAAACAAACAAAGGAGGTCATTTGTATGAAGGAGCGGGATATTGTTTTGTGGTTTGAGGAGCTTGGCAAGGAAGACATCCCTGTTGTCGGCGGGAAATGCGCCAATCTTGGAGAACTTGCAGGGAAAATTGGTGTGCCTGTTCCGGCCGGGTTTGCGGTTTCGGCATATGCATATAAGGTTTTCCTGGAAAAAAGCAAAGCGAATAAGACGGTTGAATCACTCCTTTCAGGGATGGATATATCCGACATGGAATCCCTTCAGGAGGCTTCGGGCAAGATCAGGAAATATATCGAGGGGCTCTCAATGCCGAAGGAAATGGAAAAGGAAATCCTCCGTAAGTATCAGGAACTCTGCAGGAAAGCGGGAAGGGAAGATGTTGCAGTCGCCGTGCGGTCGTCCGCCACAGCAGAGGACCTGCCCGGTGCAAGTTTTGCAGGACAGCAGGATACCTTCCTCAACGTGACCCGGAAAACCCTCCTGGAAAGTGTGAAGAAATGCTGGAGCTCTCTTTTCACGCCGCGCGCTATCGTTTACAGGAAAGAAAAAGGGTTCTCAGCCGATGAAGTGCTCATCGGCGTGGCTGTTCAGGAACTGATCGAATCGTATGCGTCCGGTGTGATGTTTACAATCGAGCCTGTAAGCGGCGCAAGGGATAAGATTGTCATAAATGCCTCCCTTGGTCTTGGTGAAGCGGTTGTCAGCGGTCAGGTGACACCCGATGAATATGTTGTCGATAAGACAACTTTTCAGATTGTCGAAAAACAGGTTGTGAGAAAAGAAAGGCAGATCACATCCGATAAAAAAGGCGGGACAAAGTGGGCAGTAATCCCCAGAGCGCTGCAGGACAGACAGGCTGTAAACGATGAACAGATTGCGCGTCTGTCTCAGTACGGGATGCAGATAGAAAAGCATTACGGAGTTCCGCAGGACATAGAATGGGCTGTCGATGATCGCGGCAGAATCTTTATTCTTCAGGCCAGGCCCGAGACAGTCCACGGCGCCGGCAGAGAAGCAACAGCCGGAGAAAGGAAGGAAGTTATGGAAAAAGACGTGCTTATCAGGGGAATGGGGGTAAGTCCCGGCCAGGCTTCGGGAAAGGTCAGAGTCATTGTCAGTGTTAAGGATATGTCAAAATTTCAGAAAGGCGACGTGCTTGTCACAGAGATGACTACCCCTGACTGGGTTCCGGCAATGAAGATAGCTGCTGCGGTCGTTACGAACCTGGGCGGGAAGACATGTCATGCCGCGATCGTAAGCCGTGAACTTGGCGTGCCCTGCATAGTCGGAACCGAAAATGCTACAAAGGTGCTGAAAGAGGGAGATGTTGTGACTGCAGACGGGCAAAGGGGACTGGTATTCAGGGGAGACATTGTTGAAAAAGAGGAAGTCAGGGTCCAGGGCATGGGAGCATCCATGGATATATCAGCCCAGATAGTTACCGCTACGAAGGTCTATGTAAATCTCTCAATACCTGAAATTGCCCGGAAAATAGTCCAGGAGACCAATGCAGATGGTGTAGGGTTGATGAGAGCGGAGCACTTGATGCTAAGCATCGGTAAACACCCGAGGCTTCTCCTGGAAGAGGGCGGCGAGAAGATGATGATCCAGAAATTTGCGGACGGAGTAGGACAGGTTGCCGAAGCATTCTTCCCGCGGCCTGTTGTATACAGATTTCTCGACTTCAAACCCGATGAATTTCTCGAACTTCCCGGCGGGGAAAGGTATGAACGCAAAAATGTCGGACCGAACCCCATGATCGGATACCGCGGTGAGTACAGGTATGCAAAGGAAGACGATATCTTCAGGCTGGAACTCAGGGCTATCAGGCAGGCCAGGGAGAAAATGGGCTTTACCAATATCTGGGTTATGGTTCCATTTGTAAGAACCCTTGATGTATTCAGGAAGACAGTGGATATAATGCGGCAGGAAGGCCTGGACCACAGAGCCGACAACAGTTTCCAGTTGTGGATTATGGTTGAAGTGCCGAGTGCGGTTTTCATGATCGAGGAATTCTGCAGGGAAGGAATAGACGGCGTGAGTTTCGGAACGAACGATCTGACCATGCTCGTTCTCGGAGTGGACAGGAATGACATTTCCGTGCAGGAGCTTTATGATGAAAGGAATCTCGGAGTCTTAAGGGCAATTGCGTATACCATGACGGTCTGCAGGAAATACGGAGTGAC
>DCVG01000059.1 GCA_002328665.1 Nitrospiraceae bacterium UBA2194 | reverse complement strand
CAGTCCACGACCGCTACTGTAACCCGTGTTTCACAATCGTCGGTGACGCTGGATTTCAATCATCCCCTGGCAGGAAAAGAACTGATTTTCGAAATCAGTCTGCCGGAGATTGTGTAGCCTGGATTATCCATAGTAAGCCGTGGATAGAGTTTTTTATAGCTAATTCTCCCGAAAGCTTTCGGGAAAGCATTCGGTACCTCTCTATGAGTCGTAGACCGAGGGTTTTGCCTCTTTATTATCAGAGTATTTTTGACTATCGGCAAAAGAATCCGCTCAAATACTTTATCCCCGACCTCTTATTTGTTGTTCTATAACTTTTTAATTAGGCTGTTTAGTGCCGGATATTCGTTTCCTATCTCAACCAGATCTTCACGGATTAGCCTCAGTCCCTCAGGAATATATTTCAAAAAGTAATTTTTGCCTTTTACCGAGGACAGGAAACCGTATGCGCCGAGGGCCTGCATGTGGCGCTGCATTCTGCAGGGGAGGAGGGTTTCCCCAAACTCTTTTTCATTAAACCATTGAGCGCTTCCCGATATCCTGCTTATGTAATACGCCAGAAGCTGTTCTCTTGTCTTGTCATAAAGTCGATAATAGGGATCCCATAATAAAGAAACCACATCATAGGCAGGCGGGCCGATCCGTGCGCCCTGATAATCCAAGAGCCTTGGAATGCCTCCTTTTGCGATCATGATATTCTGCGACTGAAAATCACGGTGGACGATTGTTTTATGGAATGAATCCACTTTCAATGCGAGTCCGTGAAATTCATCATCCAGCGCCGCGACATCGCTTATTTTGATATGGGCGATTCCTTTCACAAATCTTTCAATAAAATAGCCTGTCTCCCATCTGAGATGTTCATAATCGAATATTCTCTTCTGCAGCGAGGGACATTCCGGTATGTGTTCCGTTGCTGTGGTATGAAGCAAGACCGGAATATCGAGAACCTTCCTGTACATCTCTTTCAACTCATTCTGTTCGCGCCGGCATTTAAGCCAGCCATAGAGAGACAGATGGCCGATGTCTTCAAAGAAGGCTCTCTTCCTGTCAGGTTCTCTCTCGATCAATTCCGGTACAGGCAGAGAATACTTTGTGAAAAAAAGCGTGTACTCAAGATGCCTCTCATAATCAGTGTCGCCTTCAGGGCACTGCATGAGCACTGCTGAACAGCCGTTCTTTTTTACTCTGAAATATTTTCTGTCCGAACCGCCGGTGCCGATGAGGACGGCGTTATCCCCGGAGATATCGAACAAGTCTGATTCCTTGAGCACTATCGTAAAATCCGGACCGAGAATGCAATTTTCAAACGACTTTCTCCCCATATCCACAGGGAAAGCATGGGAAGTATCTCCCCGTCCTTTACCCCAGAAAAGCGTCAAAAAACATTCAGGCCCGGTATCCTCCCGGCTTTCCGTTTCGATCTCAGTTCCCGGGAGAACGATGCAGTTGTGCAATGACAGTCCGTTGCTCAGCATGCTTCCTTTTTCAATTACCGCGTAACCATCCATCTCAACATTTTTGCAGCTTCCTACAGAGGGATGGATATACACCGTTTCTCCATTGTTTCTCAGTTCATTGATAACCGCTTTCGCATATGACGCAGGCGTTCCGATGTCGGTCCAGGAGCATCCGGTTACATCATACGTGCCGATTCTCTGTCCCGAGGAGATGGCTTTAGTCCATGCATGAACGACACTTGATGCCCCTTCAGGCAGAACTTTTAAGAATTCAGGAGCATAGACTGCGATGCCGGTAAATGCAAGAAATCCCCCTCCCCCAAACCCCATCCCACCAGGGGAGGGAGGAATTTTCAGGGGTAGGCTATTAGAAGATGGCAGAATCCCTGTTGATTCCCTCCCCGTTGACCGGAGACCATTCTCTTCGACTTCCCTGCTACTTGAGGTGGGAGGGTTAGGGTGGGCATGTTTAATGATGTCTTTAAGCAAACCATTACTATCAAGTATCAGTCTGTTGAATTCAGGGTGATTATGCACAGCAAGGGTCGCAAGATTTTTGGATGAAATATGAAAGTCGATTAATTTTTCCAAATCAATATCTGATAGGATATCCGCATTATGGACGAGAAAAGCACCGTCTTTGAGAAACCCTTCAGCATTTTTTAAAGCGCCTCCGGTTCCAAGGACGGGGTCTTCGGGAAAGAGGACAACCTTGCTGCCGAACGCCGACTGGCTTATCCATTGTTCAATAGCTTCTTTTTTATAATGAAGGTTGACTCCAATTGCAGTGACAGGCAGACCGGATACTTTTTCGAGGACGGATTCCAAAACGGGCTTTCCGAGAATCGGGAGTAACGGTTTGGGGATATGATCGGTGATCGGACGCAGCCTCTCACCGAGGCCGGCAGCTGGAATGAAGACTGAAAGGTTCACGTACGTTGCACCGTGCGGAAAAAGTAGGGCATAGTATTTTCGCTCATTCTCTTCCCGATAGGCATCGGGACTCCGAGGCTTTTGCCTCCCTGTTTTCTTTATTTTTATTAAATGACTATCGGCAAAAAAAACCGCTCCAATACTATGCCCTACTGCTATTTATAGAGCAAATATTTTTTTCTCATGTGCTTATCAAACTGGGAGCATTCCTCCTGCCACCGTTCCTCCATCCGTTCAATATCTTCTCCCTTTTCGATGTCCTTTCTCAACCGGTCGGTCCCTGCAAGGATATCTATCGGCATCTTTTCCGTTTCATACTCATAGGGCGGCTGCTTCCAGGAGAATTGATCCGGACAAAGATCATGAATGGCTTTGATGACAGCTACCCCGGTCTTAAAGGGTCTAAACTTCTCTCTGTTGATTACATGAATCTGGGCTCCTCCGCATAATTTGCCTGCGTACTTTTGAAAAGCCGGCTCGAAATACGCAGGTCTGAAAACTACTCCGGGAAGTCCGAATCCATCAAGATGGGTTATCAGCATATCCGGATCGATAAACGGAGCCCCGAATATTTCGAAGGGTCTTGTAGTGCCTCTCCCTTCACTGAGTGTCGTTCCCTCCAGTAGACAAATGCCGGGATAAACGACTGCAGTATCGAGTGTAGGCATGTTTGGAGAAGGGAGAACCCACGGCAGGCCGGTCTTGTCATGCCATATGTTTCTTTTCCACCCCTGCATCGGGATGACATGGAAATCAAGAAAGGGATAAAATTCGTTGCGCAGATAATTACCGATCTCCCCAATTGTCATGCCATGCCGCACCGGCAGCGGACGCTGCCCGACAAACGAGGCATAAGCGGTATCTAAAACAGGTCCCTCGGTCATATTGCCGGTGACAGGATTTGGCCTGTCGAGTATGACCATTGATTTGTTCAACTCAGTGCACGCCTGCATGCAAAGCTCCATCGTCCATATAAATGTATAGTAGCGTGAACCGACATCCTGAAGATCGATTACCATGATATCAATATGTTCAAGCATCGACGGCTCAGGTTTCCGGCTAAGCCCGTAAAGGCTGAATACAGGAAGGCCGGTCTGTTTGTCGGCGAAACCTTCCCATTCGACCATATTGTCCTGAGTTTCGCCACGGATTCCGTGCTGCGGGCCAAAGAGGGCCGTTAATTTGCATGTTCTTGATTTAATGAATAATTGAACGGCGTGTTCGAGTTTCCTGTTCACAGATGCGGGATGTATTAGAAGCCCTGCACGGGAACCTCTTAATTTTCCGGGCCAGTTTTTCTCGAAAATGTCCAGCCCGGAACGGATGTTTTGGTGAAGATTTTTTCTTTTCAGCATAGTAACAGATTGAACAAAACTTCATTAGTGTAACTTTAAATCGTGATTTTTGGAATATTTTACCATTGACAATATATTCAAATATAATTATATTCGAATATAAGAATATATCTGAGAGGAGAATATTATGCTTTCAACAGGCCGGAAAGTGGAGCTTTTGAAAATTATTGCTCACCCTGTAAGAATTCGAATCCTTGAAGAGCTGTCAAAGGGCGTAAAAAAGCAAAGGCGATGAAGTAAGCGTATTCATGCTCGGCAAGGGTGTCTTATTTGAGCAAAGCGGAAACGAGCAGTTCAATGCTCAGGAACAGGTCGATCAGTATAAGGGGAACATGTACGTCTGAGGGGTGTGCATGAAATCCCACGGTCTCGTGGGTGCCAAGGCTTGTCCTATCGGGTACATGAATGATCTGTACGAGTTAGTCATTGAAGCCGATAAAGTGCTCACATTTTGACCCGGAAAAATGAAGGATTAATAAAATCTTGTGAATTAATGACTCATATGGAAGAGATCGAAAAAAATTGTATAGGAAGACGCAGGTTTTGTGTGTATGCAGGCACGAATTCTATATGCCTGTCCTGCCGAATTGCGAAATATTGTCGGCACCGCCGCTGCAAAACAGAGCCTTATTAAAGTCTGAATGAAAGTCTGATAGAATTTAGTAAGACATCAAATCAGGGAGGCTCATTGGACATCAAACTGACAAGTCTTTCAACGTGTCAGGACTGACTGTTTACTCTTCATCATGATTTCTATGGCATTATATCTTTAAACTTATGAGCATTTTAAACCGATTATCAGAGATTTTTTCCAGAACGGGCAAGCCGGGGGTACAGCCGGAGAGCCCGGAAGAACCGCTCATAAAAAAATACAGCGCCTTCCGCGAACTGCTTTCACAGAACAACGCCGTCCTGGAGGCCATGGCGGAACTTGAAAACAGTCTGTCGGGAGATTCCGTCCCCGAGCGACAGGATATCCGCCAAAGACTCTCCATGATTACGGTGGGGGTCGATAACATTATCATAGGCCTGAATCTTATCGCGAAGGACAAGTTTCTGACATTGTACGGCAGATTCAAGACGATCAATTCAGAGATCGAAATGATTTTCTCTGAAAGGAAGGAAATTCCCGTAAGTGAAATTACCATCCCATTCGATGAAATCACCAGGGGAAGAATGGTTGAAGTCGGAAACAAGAATGCGAATCTCGGAGAAGTCAAAAACCGCATGGAGATACCAATCCCGGAAGGCTTTGCCGTAAGTACCTTTGCATTTAAAAAATTCATGGAGCATAACAAATTGCTCACTGAGATGCAAAATCTGTTATCAGAGATTTATTCGGGCTCCGCAGGATTACCGGATAACAGGATTGAAGCGCTGAAACAAAGTATCATCCGTGCAGAGATCCCCGCCGATATCGAAAAGGAGCTCGATGAAGCTTACCAGAGACTCTGCGGAAAATGCGGACGGTCAGTCAATGTTGCGGTGAGGAGCAGCGCCGTCCACGAGGACGGAGCAACGAGTTTCGCCGGACAGTTTGCGACTTTTCTGAATGTGTCTTCCCGTCAGATATCGCAGAAGTACAAGGAAGTTGTCTCAAGCCTTTTGACCGGGAAGGTCCTTTTTTATTACAGAACCAGGCTCTTTCAGGATTATGAAATAGCGATGGCAGTGGGAGTAATGGAAATGATCGAAGCGGTGTCGGCGGGTGTTGTATATACAAGGAATCCGAACAATCCGGGAGATGAATTCATCATCGTCAGTGCAGTATACGGCATGGGCCATCCTGTAGTCGAAGGGCTTGTGACTCCGGCAACGTATATTCTTTCAAGGCACCCTCCGTATGACGTCATCAGTTCAGGTATCCCCGAACAAACGAATATGTTTGTCTGCGGAGACGACGGGACAATGCAGGAAGTTCCTCTGCCTCATGATGTAAAACGAAGGCCCTGCCTTTCAGAGGAACATCTTAAGACCCTGGCCGGGTATGCTATTTCCATTGAAAATCATTATTCCTGCCCCCAGGATATTGAGTGGGCGCTCGACATCTCCGGAAAGCTTTACGTTTTGCAGACGAGACCTCTCGTTATTCATGCAGCTTCGATAACTAAACCTGAAATTTCCTTGCCGGCGGACCGAAGGATATTAATGAATAAAGGTGTTACTGCCAGTAAAGGTGTCGGATACGGAAAGGCATGCCTCATGAACATCTCGGATGATATGGAGAGATTTCCTGAAGGTGCGGTCCTCGTCACAAAATATACATCGACAAGATTTGTGCCCCTGCTGGAGAGGACAAGCGCGATCGTTACTGATATCGGATCTGCAACCATGCATATGGCGACTGTTGCGCGGGAATTCGGGGTCCCTGCAATTGTCGGCACAGGGATCGCCACCGAATTGATAAAAGACGGGCAGGATCTGACTGTTGATGCAACGAATTGCACCGTATATGAAGGCTTTATGGGGGAACTTGTCGGGATGTCGGAGAAAAGGAAAACCCCTGCACGATGCACGCCGATCTTTGATGTTCTGCGTACGATCCGCGCGTTGGTAGTCCCGTTGACGCTCGTTAATCCTGATGATGAGACCTTCAAACCTGAATACTGCAGGACGCTGCACGACATAACGAGATTCGCTCATCAAAAAGCCATGCATGAGATGTTCAAGATTACCAAAGAATATCCGGAAGATGTAGAAACGGTCCGGCTGCATGCAGGCATCCCTCTCAGCATAGAAATCATTGATCTGGATAAAAGCATAGAGCCGGTTTACAAAAAACTTGCGCCAGAACATATACATTCATTGCCTTTTAGCGCATTTCTCAAGGGATTAACTTCTCTGCCGTGGCCCGAGCCGAGACATGTAGATGTCAAGGGATTCCTTGGAATGGTCGCACATACGGCATCAATAGCAGAGCACGAACTCGAACACATGGGCGAACGCAGTTTTGCTTTTATTTCGAAAGAGTATATGAATTTTTCAGTAAGACTCGGATATCATCTTTCTGTTGTTGAAGCTTACGCCGGAGACGTGATCAATGACAATTATATCCGGTTTTTCTTCAGCGGCGGGGGCGCGGACAGTGCAAGAAGGCTGAGACGCGTGCACCTGATTACCGAAGTTCTGAAAAGGCTCGGTTTCTATGTGAAGAGCACAGGCGACCTTATAGATGCACTCCTCACAAAAGATACGGGATCAAATATCGAAGTCAAATTAGGCTTGCTCGGAAAACTGACGGTGTATACCAAACAACTGGACGCGATCATGTACGATGAGCAGGCTGCGCAAAAATATCTGGAAGAATTCATCAGCACCCTCTCTTTGAAGATGTGAAGGCATGACGCATTTACTGTAGGGAGAGGGCTATCCGTCCTTCTGTGGAATTGTGTCTATCGATGCGAATTTTGGATCGTGCAGAGGCAGCAGGATGTCCGCCATATCTTTGACCTTCATTACGATATCATACGCTTCGTACGGGTTAATGAGCGTTCCCGGCGGGATTACCTCCATCTCCATGGCCCGAACTCTTGGAGGCGGATTAAAATTTTCCATTATGACGCAGAATCCCGTTATGGCGGCCTTGCCCTGCTCAGTGTCTACCATAACCGACAATCCTCCCTCGGTATGAGCAGGCGTATGAATGACTTTTATCCCGGGAAGAATTTCGGCATCGCCGTTGAGTGTTATTATCCGGCCTCTTTTCTCCACATCAGTAATAAAGTCCTCATTATAACGGAAATCAAGCGGGTGAGGGTTGTGGATCCTTTCCAGTTCTTTTGTGTGGACATAGAAGGTGGCATTCACACATTTTTCATCGTTCTCGCAATGGTCGTTATGGAGATGGGTATGGATTACAATATCAATATCTTCCGGCTTTAAACCCCACCGGGCCAGCCCTTCCTCAAATTTATAGATCTTCCCGCCGATAGCGGTTTCTCTTTCTTTTGACTGCAAAGGGGCCAATTCACCTGTATCAACCAGTATCTTTTTGTCTCCGCCCTCAATATACCAGCAGTAAATCGGTATCGTATAAGGTTTTCCATAATCATGCTGATACGTCATCATCCCCTTGTCAAATGCCTTTGTGCCCATGACTATGGGATGTATCTTATAGGTTCTATCTTGCATGTTCATTGTATGTTCTCCTTTCTTTTATTATATAAAAAACAACGTCTGCTGTAAAAAGATCGACAAAATATATGTATTAGCAACTCTGTAACCGTTGCCGTCAGGATTTGTACAAAATGCTTGACATCTTTTTTTAATTTTATTATAATGAAAATGAAAACCATTATCATTAAAATATTAAAAAGGAGATGATCGATGCCGTGGAAAGATGGAACCGGGCCACCCTGGTTACACGGAAAATTCAAAGGATGTGGGTACAGGATGACCATGCCGCGACAGATAATTCTGGATGTCCTCAGCGGAACAACCGAACACCTGAGTGCTGAAGACATATACCACAAGGTTCATAGTGCTTATCCTTCTATCGGGCTGACAACGGTTTACAGGACTCTTGAATTGCTTGTGCACGCAGGATTGATCCATAAATTTGATTTTGGAGACGGCAGGGCAAGATATGAGTTAGTTGAAGGTTCTCAAAACACCGGGCACCATCATCACCTGGTCTGTACAGGATGCGGAGGTATTATCGATTATGCTGATTTTATTGATCAAGAAATTGAATTACTAAAAAAGACCGAAAAAGGACTTTCAAAAAAATATAATTTCAAGATTACTAATCATCTCATCCAATTCTACGGTCTTTGTGCCAAATGTCAAAAGCAATGAAAAAAATTTTACTTTTAATGAAAATGATTATCATTAACAAAATAAAAAATATGCGCTTACGGTTTCTTGTAAAAGACCTTAACGCAAATATTTGTTCAAGGGTAATAGCGAAATGCTCATTGTGAAATGTAGAAAGTGCAGGATATGTGTAAACCCGCTGGTTGCCATCGTTGAGATGATTATCATTATTTATCTTGTGATCGTTATACAGTCTATTGTCAGCATAGGATCAATTGGATTCAGTTATATCGATTATTTGATTATATCCTTCCTGATCCTTATGGGTTCGCTTGGATCTCTCTTTATGCATGAATACGCACATTTGCTTGCTGCGCGCTGGATGCACCTGCCGGTCAAAGAGCTAACAATATCACTCGCTGGAGCTTCGACTTCATTTGATGGTGAACCATCGACAGCAAAGTCATCATTTATGATTTCTGCTGCCGGACCTCTTATGAATATTTTGACAGGAATCATCCTGTATGCAGCTTATCTTGTCCTAAAAGAATCAGCTGTTGTCAGCACGATTTTCTTTTGTCTAAGTGTTTGGAATGGGATCTTAAGCGCTTACAATTTGCTCCCTGTTATGCCGTTAGACGGCGGCTGTATGGTGAGATCGATACTATGGAGTAAAGGCAACAACTTTATAAGATCAAATCAAATATCTTTTAATATTGGCAATGCATTCATATTCATTTGCTTTCTGGCAGGAATAGTAAGTATCTTCGCATTCCATCCTGTCATGAGTGTTGTTTGCTTTGTTTTGGGGGTGTCTCTCTGGCAGAGCGCAAAGTTGGCATATCAACAAATGGTGACAGCCCAACTTTTCAGCATGTTATGCCCGAAGAACCGTTAGAAAGGAGGTGATGTGAGATGCCATTTGGTGACAGAACAGGGCCTCAGGGGTTAGGACCGAGGACCGGCAGAGGGGCAGGATATTGTTCCGGCTTTGGGATGTCCGGCTCTATGAATCCTGTGCCTGGCGGAGCTGGATTTGGTTTCGGTCGTGGTGGCGGCCTCGGATGGTGTGGTAGAGGCCGCGGATGGCGGAACTATTACCGTGCAACCGGTCTCCCTGGATGGGCAAGAGCGGGATATGGATATCCTTATGCACCATCATTTACTGCGAAAGAGGAGAAAAACTTTCTCAGGGAAGAGGCAGAATTTCTGAGGAAGCAGCTCGAAGACATACAGAATCGGATTAGTAACCTGGAGAAGGCCGAAACACAGGAAAGTTGATAATAGATACTGGTTTGTCATTGCGATCCGTTTCCCCCTTCCTTTCTCAGGAGCAGATTTTTCGATATTCTGCTTTGAGAGCGGATCGCAATGACCTTTTTAAGAAACTATAACGGAGGTGAAATAGGGTGAGAGTTGCAATATCTACAGACGGTAAATTGGTATCGGAACATTTCGGAAGATGTCCGTCTTTTACTGTAGTCGATATTGAAGACGGAAGGGTTACGAGTAGTAAAGTTTTAGAAAATCCGGGACACCAGCCAGGGGCTATCCCCCAATTTTTACATCAAAAGGGAGTCAACTGTATTGTTGCAGGTGGCATGGGGATGCGTGCAAGAGGTTTTTTTGATGAGGCAGGCATTCAGGCGATTTTGGGTGTTACCGGAAGGATTGACGATGTAATACGGGCATTGCAGAGCGGGACGCTCAAAGGCGGCGAAAGTCTCTGTAAACCCGGTGCGGGCAAAGGATATGGTCTCGATAAGGGAGTGTGCGACCATCCTCATGAAAAGCATGATAAGTGTAAACATTAAGAGAGGAGATAAGTGTGAAAATTTGTGTAACAGCACAGGGAGATAATCTGGATGCACAGGTGGATCCCCGTTTCGGCAGATGTCAGTATTTTGTGATTGTTGACCCTGAAACCCTTCAGTACGAAGTAATCGGTAATCCGAATATCGACGCAAGGGGTGGCGCTGGGATACAATCAGGTCAGATTATGGCCGAAAGGCAGGTAAAAACGGTTGTCACAGGCAATGTGGGTCCGAATGCTTTTCAGACACTCACTGCAGCCGGGATTTCTGTAATGACAGGTGCATCAGGTAGTATCCGAGAAGCAATAGAAAAATATAAAAAGGGTGAATTGAAACCGGCACAAGGTGCAACGACCGGCGCCATGATGGCGCATGGAAAATAAGGAGGTGATTGATATGCCGAGAGGTCAGGGTCAGGGTTCCGGTATGGGCGCCGGTATGGGAAGAGGCGCTGGGAGAGGCGGAATGGGAGGTAACAAGCGTGGAGGACCTGGTGGCGCTTGTATCTGCCCGAAGTGTGGGGAGAAAGTTGTCCATCAGCAGGGGGTTCCCTGCTATTCCGTCAAGTGTCCGAAATGCGGCGCTGCCATGATGAGGGAATAATGCTGAAAACAGAGACGATACAAAACCGGGAAATAACCCTATTGAGGGGAATGAGCTATGTTTTCTCGATTCTCTCGTACTTGCAGGATGAGCCTCTTTGCAAAGAGTGCAAAGCATTTGTGGATGTTCTTGATTCAACCCGGGAGAAATTTGTTGAAACAGAAAAGGCTGTGAATAAGAACAGAGATATTCCACAGGGAATCAGAAAATTGCTTACCAATATTTATGTTGTTCTTGCTGATTTAAGAATCCCTGAAAATCCGGTAAGACAAAAAATATCAGGTAATTGTCATTTGCCATCGGGCATGTGTTTGGCAAAATCGGCAGAGGGGTTTTATGAGAAGTTAGAAAAATCTATACATGAAATGGAGGAATCACCGAGTAATGGGTAATGACAACAAAACCAAAACAGAAGGTAGCTGTGCCACGAAGAAACTGCCGGGCAGGGAAGAGATCGAAGAGCTGAAAGAAAAGCTTGCACTTCAGAATAATATGGGAAAAATCAGGCATAAGATCATCGTACTGTCCGGCAAAGGTGGAGTAGGGAAGAGCACGGTAGCAACCAATATCGCTGTTGCTCTTTCCTTAAAGGGTCAGAAAGTAGGACTAATGGATATAGATATTCATGGCCCGAGTATTCCAAAAATGTTGGGGCTTGAGGGCCATATGCTCAAAGGAAGTGACTCAGGCCTTGCTCCCATAATCTATACTGATAATTTACGAGTGATGTCAATCGGCTTTATCCTGAGGACTCAGAACGATGCGGTTATCTGGAGGGCGCCGTTAAAACATAAACTGATCAGGGATTTTCTGACAGATGTGCAATGGGGTAACCTTGACTATCTCGTCATCGATTCACCTCCCGGCACAGGTGACGAGCCGCTTTCGGTTGCGCAACTGTTAGAGGACGCCGATGGCACGGTTATTGTGACAACGCCGCAGGATATAGCACTCATTGACGTACGCAAGGCGATAACGTTTTGCCGGCAGGTAAAACTTCCCATCATAGGCGTAGTCGAAAATATGAGCGGTTTTATCTGCCCTCATTGCGGGAAGACCTCAGATATATTTAAAGTCGGCGGGGGAGAAGCGATGGCATCGGATATGCAGGTGCCTTTTCTGGGACGTATCCCGCTTGAGCCGAAGATCGTCGAAGCAGGCGACAGCGGCAAACCGTATCTTGAATATTACCGGGAGTCTGAGACAGCCAAAGCCTTTAACAGGGTAATAGAGCCTCTGCTCACGTTAAACCCTCAAAGAAAACCTGCATCTTCAGGAGCGTAAGACTATGCCTGCTTATGAATATAAATGTGAAGGGTGTGGGCAGGTGTTTGAAGTGAACCATTCAATGAATGAAAACCCTGTTGTGTTATGTCCGGAATGTAAGACACATTCTAAAAAAATTATCAGCGGAGGAACAGGGTTTATTATGAAAGGCTCTCATCAGAAGGATACCGGCATCCAATGTGGCAGGGAACAGACCTGTTGCGGCAGAAGCACCCCTTGCGAGACACGTCCCTGCGATAAATGACGAATTGTATTACGGGGCATATCGAACAGGTCCGTTAAAGCCATGAAAATAGAAGAATGTCAAATTTATGAGATCATAAAGAACAGTCTCCCGATAGGATTTACTCTTGTTGATGCAAAAGGAGTGATTATTGATTTTAATCCCCAAGCTGAGGTAATAACCGGCTATCTGAAAAGTGAAGTGGTCGATAAGTCTCATCTTGAGATTCTTCACGGCACATCCGACAGGGGAGCCTGCCCGCTGTTTCGATACGCTTTTCAGAAAAAACAGCAGACGGCGGCAGTGGAGACGAATATCAAACAAAAAAACGGTGAACTGATCACAATAGTTGCTTCAATTTCACCGCTTTTTGATAAAGATCAGAATTTCATCGGAGGGATTGAACTGTTCAGGGATATTACTGAAATAAAAAAACTGGAAAGGGAGCGAAAAAATATCCTCCCCATGTTTGCTCATGATATGAAAAATCCTGTGATTACTGCAGACGGTTTTTTATCAAGACTGTTCTCAGGGAAAGCAGGACCGCTCACAGAACAGCAAATAAATAACTTGCACATAATAAAAGATGAGCTGACTAAAGTGGAGGATCTGATAAGCGATTTCCTCGAATTTTCCCGGTTTGAGGCAGCGGAATACAGACCGTTGAAGAGCGCATTTAATATAGAGGATGCCATAAACCGTCAGATAGAGGCTGCTAAACTTGGAGCAGAGAAAAAGAACATCTACCTTTTTTTGAATATCCGGATACCTTAGTCCCGGTAATTAGCGCTGATGAAAAAATGATAGAGCGTGTTATTGCAAATCTGCTCGATAATGCAATGAAATACTCGCCAAAGGATACAAAGATATTGGTGAAACTGAATGACTGGAATCTGGGAGCGCAGGTTCAGGTGATTGACGAAGGGATAGGCATATCTGAGGACAATCTCCCTTATGTCTTTGATGCCTTTTATCGTGTGAGCAGAGATCCGGGAGGCTCTGGTCTCGGTCTTTCAATAGCAAAGGAGATTATAGAGGCGCACGCCGGTAAAATATGGGTGAAGAGCGTGCCGGAAAAAGGAAGCATATTCAGTTTTACTCTCCCGAAAAGTGAGTGTTGAAATGTAAAGGAAATTATTACTGAGCAATGCCCGATCTTATAAAAAATAGGTATTTATGAACGATTTTGAAAGGTTTTCATCAATGGATATAGAAATAACAGTCACATATGATAACAATAAGTATATGCAGGATTGCGGAACAGGATGGGGGTTTTCCTGCTTTATAAGAGGAGCAGGGAGATCTGTCCTTTTCGATACGGGCGGAGACGGCACGTTGTTATTAAAAAATATGAAAAGGTTGCGTATTGATACAAAGGAAATAGATATAATTTTCCTTTCACATAACCATGAAGATCATGTGGGAGGCTTACAAGACGTTCTGCAGAAGAATAATGGAAGTATTGTTTATTTGCCACAATCCTTTCCTGCAGATATAAAGAATAGCATTGGACATTTCAGGACAAAAATAGTCGAGGTTCTAGAGCACGGTAAGCTTTGTAAAAATGTCTTTACTACAGGAGAACTTGGGACAGCCGTCAAGGAGCAATCGTTAATTATCCGGACGGCAAAAGGATGTATCGTTATAACAGGCTGTGCACATCCCGGCATTGTAAGTATAGTCAAACATGCAAAGGATCTGATTATGGATGATGTGTTCATGGTAATTGGCGGATACCATTTAGGATCTACAAGCATAAGTGAAATCAAACATATCATTTCTGGTTTGCAGGGATTAGGAGTCCGTTATATTGGCCCATGTCACTGTACGGGAGATACTGCAAGGCAATTATTCAGGGAAAGGTATAGGGAAAATTATATAACCATAGGCGCAGGAAGGATAATAGAAACAAGGCATCTGACGTGGATGAAAAGATCACGGGTCAGCAGGAGTTGAAGCAATAAGAAAGAGAAAGATTGGAGGAAAAATCAATTGATCATTTCAGTTGCGAGCGGAAAGGGAGGAACGGGTAAAACTACGGTTGCAGTGAATCTTGCTTTATCTCTTCAGAATGTGCAGCTTCTGGACTGTGATGTAGAAGAGCCGAATGCACATTTGTTTCTGAATCCGACAATATCTATTAAAAAAGTTGCTACTATCCCAATCCCACAGGTTGATGAATCGCTCTGCGATTACTGCGGGAAATGCCGTGAGGTCTGCGCTTACAATGCAATAGCAGTTTTCCCGGGGGACGAAAACAGAAAAGGAAGCGGTGTTCTGATCTTCCCTCATCTCTGCCATGGCTGTGGAGGCTGTACTTTGCTTTGTCCGCAGAATGCCATACATGAGGTGGATAAGGAAATCGGTGTGATCGAAGCAGGCACGTGCGGGGACATGCACTTTGTCCATGGCAAATTACATATCGGCGAAATCATGTCACCACCATTAATCAGGCAGGTGAAGCAATATATTTACCAGTCACGCACTGTGATCATTGATGCTCCTCCTGGGACATCCTGTCCCGTTATCGGCTCGGTGAAAGGAAGCGATTTCTGCATTCTCGTCACCGAGCCGACTCCTTTTGGCTTGCATGACCTTGTTCTGGCAGTTGAAGTGCTCGAAAAAATGAAGATTCCCTTTGGGGTTGTAATAAACCGTTCGGATATCGGGGATGAAGGAGTGGATAGTTTTTGCAGGAGCAAAAATATACCCATACTCATGCACATCCCTTTTGATAAGGAGATTGCATTCCTCTATTCGAACGGGATTCCTTTTGTCACGGAAAAGAAGGAGTATCTCCAGAAATTTGCGGATATGTTTGGAGCCATAATAGCATTAATTAACGGGAAGTCTTCAGGATGAAGGTCATCGACGGCATGTCCTTGCATGATATAAAGCCATATGTGCCGGATTTTCAGCCCGGGACAAGAAGTCAGAAATGGCTGGATCGAAATAAGAAGACAATGAAAGGGACAACACAATGAAACAGATAGTGGTAATCAGCGGAAAGGGGGGTACAGGGAAAACCGTGTTGACCGCATCCTTCGCCTCGCTGGCCGGTAATAAAGTTATGGCAGACTGCGATGTGGATGCAGCAGATCTGCATCTTTTGCTGAAGCCCGAAATAAAGGAACGGTATGAGTTCAGAAGCGGTGTAACCGCCAGAATAGATAAAGACATTTGTCAGGAATGCGGTGAATGTATTTCGGTCTGCCGCTTCGAGGCAATAAGTGAAGATTTCACGGTAGATCCTGTTTCCTGTGAGGGATGTACTGTCTGCAGCCATGTTTGTCCGGAAGGTGCAATTGTCATGGAAGAGAATGTTTCGGGAGAGTGGTACGTTTCAGAGACAAAATACGGTGCTCTTGTTCATGCAAAATTAGGCATTGCCGAAGAAAACTCAGGCAAGCTTGTTGCAAAAGTGCGGCAGATTGCAAAGGAGATTGCCGAGAGAGAAAAACGGGATTATGTGATAATCGATGGCCCTCCCGGGATCGGGTGTCCTGTTATTGCAGCGCTTACCGGCGTTGACCTGGCACTCATCGTCACAGAACCGACACTCTCAGGCATGCATGATATGGAACGGGTTGCACAAGTGTCGAAACATTTTGGGATCCCGACGAAAGTGGTGATCAATAAGTACGATTTGAACCCGAAAAACAGCGAAACTCTTAAGCAGATTTGTGAACAGGCAGACATAGAGGTGGTTGCACTCCTGCCTTTTTCCCGGCAGGTAAGTGAATCAATAGTTCAGGGAATCCCTCTTGTCGAATTTAGCAGGAACGGGATAGCAGGGGACATCGCACTGCTCTGGGAAAGGATCAAATAACCTATGAGATATGTATACGGCCCTGTGCCATCAAGAAGATTAGGCTTTTCCTTAGGAATAGATTTAGTTCCTTTTAAGACCTGTTCTCTTGATTGTATATATTGTCAGCTTGGAAGGACTACGCAAAAGAGCGTGGAGAGAAAAATCTATACGCAAAAAGATAATGTTTGCGAAGAAGTTCGGGAAGCCTTGCGCAAAACAGAACGCATTGATTATATAACATTCTCCGGCTCTGGAGAGCCGACCCTGAATTTGGAGATAGGCGCTGTCATAAGAGAGGTAAAAAAGATAACTGCGCTTCCGGTAGCAGTCCTTACCAACGGGACGTTACTTTTTAGAGAGGATGTTCAGAAGGATCTGGTTGAGGCAGATGTTGTATGTCCTTCTCTTGATGCTGCTTCCGATGTTATGTTCCGAAAGATAAATAGACCCCATGATGCATTGAAATTAGACTCTATCATTCAAGGGCTGAAAAAATTCAGAATGATATATAAAGGCAGGATATGGCTTGAAGTTATGTTGATAAAAGATTTTAATGACAGCACAGAAGAACTCTCAAGGATAAGAAATGCGATATCGGGGATACAGCCCGATAGGGTTTATCTTAATACCGTTGTCAGACCGCCTTCTGAAATGTATGCAAAACTACTCAGTAGTGATGAAATGATGACGGTAAAAAATTATTTTGATAATCGCTGTGAGGTTATTGCAGAGTTTCATGGCCAAAAGATTGGAGAAGCTCAAAATGTTGAGGATGCTATTATCGAAATGACGAAAAGGCGTCCGTTAACAAGCATCGATATCGCCAATGTACTCGGGGTCTCGGAGACGAATGCTAAGACATGGATAAACATTCTGAAATATTCGGGCAAGCTGCAAGAAAGACAATATAAAGGAGAAAGATATTACTCATATGCAATAAAAAAATAGGGATACGTTCATATATGGTTAACCATATATGAAAATTCTCTCACCATGAACAACATAAGATAATTTATGACAAACGATTTTGTATTAAAAGTAAAAAACCTGACAGTAAGAATAGATAGTCAGAATATTATAGAAAATCTGTCTTTTCAGGTAAAAAGTGGAGATGTAATTACCATTTTAGGCCCGAATGGAGCCGGGAAGACAGTTTTATTCAGAACTCTGCTGGGTCTCCTGCCGCATGAAGGAGAAATAGAATGGAAGTCAGGAATTAAACTCGGGTATGTCCCTCAAAGATTGCCGTTCATAAAGGATATCCCGTTAAGCGTAAACGATTTTTTCAAACTGAAAAAATCTTCTGAAAGAGAAACAAAAGAGATTTTAGATTCCGTCGGATTCCGGGAGAATTTGAAAAAGAAGAAAATAGGCGATTTATCTTCAGGGCAGTTTCAGAGAATCCTAATAGCATGGGCCCTTATCAGAAACCCGCATGTCCTGCTTTTTGATGAACCTACAACCGGAATTGATATCAGCGGTGAGGAGACTGTTTACAGCCTTTTGGCAAGGTTGAAACAGGAAAGGAATCTGACAATGCTCCTGATTACCCATGACCTGAGTGTTGTGTACAAGTTTTCGACCGATGTTATTTGTTTAAACAAACACTTGGTATGTTATGGCCCTCCCCGGAAGGTCTTAACCATGGAAAGTCTGCGACAACTTTTCGGTGAAGAAGTGAAATTTTACCAACATAGACATGGTTGAACATATGGGAGCTCAGTTTTTATTAAGCATGACTACCGGAATTTTCATCGGAGGAGCAGCAGGATATTTGGGATCTCTGATGTTAAGCAAAAGAATGGCTCTGGTGGCAGGTCCCCTCGGCCATTTAACGCTGCCGGGAATAGCACTTGCACTTCTGTACGGGTTTAACGTCTCCTTGGGCGCGTTTCCATTCGTTATCCTGGGGATAATCCTTATATGGTTATTTGAGATAAGAACGAAATTGCCGATGGAGGCATTAACGGCTATTGTATTTTCTTCCGGGGTAGCTGTTGCTTTCCTGTTTTTGCCGATTGAACAGGCAGAGACAGCCCTGGTGGGTGATATTTCACGGGTGAATCTTTGGGAAGCATTTGTCTCTGTCATTGTAACCTCTATTGTTTTCTTAGTATTAAAAAAAATGTATTCGGGAATGGTTCTCATTAGCATTTCCGAAGACCTGGCAAAATCTGAGGGCATGGATGTCAGAAAATACAACCTTATTTATTTGGTTTTGATCGCAATCATTGTTGCATTAGGTGTGAAAATGGTCGGCGGACTTTTGACTGCTGCGTTAGTGGCAATCCCTGCAGCTGCTGCCCGAAATATAAGCACAAAATTAGCTCATTATAGCTTTGGAGCAACGATCATTGGCGCGATGTCTTCTTTTATCGGTATTCTATTCGCAGAGATTTCGAAGTTTTCTGCAGGTCCACTAATCATTTTAACAAACACGGGTATTTTTCTGATTTCGCTTGTTTTCAAGAATCGGGGAAGGAGGTGAAATGCCTTGAACGAGATGGATGATGGCTGAGAATTTGCAGACCCGCATGTACAAATCTTCGGGTATGAAAAGAGATTACGCCGTCACGCATAGGGAGACGTTTCAGAATGAACTGGTAATACAAAATACTGAAAAGCCAAAAGAGGAAAAAAATGGCGAAGAATTTGGTTATTGATGAAGAATTGTGCGAAGGATGTGAAACATGTGTCTCTCTCTGTCCTGACGTATTTGAGATGACAGCCGACGCGAAAGCAAGGGTGAAAAACGCCGCTGCCTGTGAAACCTGCAACTGCCAGGAGGCGATTGACTCCTGTCCGGTCGGAGCGATTAAGTGGGAATAGTCGATTTGAAGGTGAGGAAGGCCCTTAACAGGGGCGGCCCCGCAGGGATGAAAACAGGAGCAACACAATGAGAGAGGAAGAGAAGATGGATAAAGATATAACCCTTCTGAACCAGACACCAGATGATGATCAGGAACTCTCTGAAGAACAGAGAGCGTATATACAGAAAATGCTCGAAAGGCTTATGGAACTCGGCATAGGGGCAGTCTACGGAGTTGAGGAGGCCAACGATGAAGTGATGATCGACCACGGGGAAAGACTCTCCATCTGCAGGGCTGTCTGCTGCAGCTTCATTTTTGCTCTCACAAAAGAGGAAGTGCAAAAAGGACATGTGCAATGGAATCGGAAACGCCCCTATTTTATTGCGAGGGATGAAGACGGATTCTGCCCGCATTTGGACAGGGAGACTTTCAGATGCAACATCTGGGAAGAACGCCCCGAGAGATGCCGTCAATACGATTGCAGAAAGGACCCGAATGTGTGGTTAGACTGGGAGAAGAAAGTCATAAATCCGAATGCTTTTGACCATCTCCCATCAAAATAGCGCATTAAGCAAAAGTATCTGCCGGCAGGAAAAAATACAACATATGATATGAGTTCCCGGCGAGAAAGAAGTATTTGAGAAATTTGGGTTCAGAACACAAATAACAGTGCCGGTAAAAGAGAAAGTAAACAATGCCATTCGGTTTTGGAAGGTGTATGAGAAGAGGTCGGGGTAAAGCTTTTGGTGGAAGAGGTCCTGTCAGACCACCTGCTAACTGTATATGTCCTGTGTGCGGTTTTGTAGCGCCTCATCAGCAAGGCATTCCTTGTTTTCAAACAAAATGTCCACGATGCAACTCACCGATGGTCCGTCAATTTTTTCAATGAATGTAAATAAGGATATGTTTTCTATCGGACAAACGTTGACTGAAACAATGGGAAACAGGAAAGAAGAAAATGTTAAAGAATTAAAAAAGGGGCAAAGGATAGCTTTTATTGCAACCTTCGTAACGTTCATGTTAGCGGTTATGAAGGGCGCCATCGGTTACTTGTTCGATTCAAAAATTCTGATAGCTGATGCCTTTCATAGCGGAGTTGATCTCCTGGCTATCTTTGCATGCTGGTTTGGTCTCTGGATGGCATCCAGGAAAAAATCCGCAAGATTTCCCTATGGTTTATATAAGGCCGAGACCCTGGTCAGTTTAATCGTAGGCGCATTAATAGCATGGGCAGCTATAGAGTTATTACAGGAGGGATATTATAAGCTTTCTTCTGTCACCCATCCCCGGGCATTCCCGGTTTTACCGGTTACGGCAAGCATAATTTCTATTATTGCCGCCTATTTTATCGCAAAAAAAGAAAAGGCTGTCGGCACAGCAATCAATTCCCAATCCCTGATTGCCAAGGCAAGTGAAACCTTTTTAGACATCTTTATCTCCCTCGTCGTCCTGACAGGCATATTGTTAGCCTATGCAAGGATTCCTTTTATAGAGGGCTTTATTATTATCTTAATTTCTTTGCTCATCCTCAAATTGGGCATAAAAAACATCTGGACATCTCTCCTGGTCCTGATGGACGCGAATCTTGACCCGGAATTGCAGTCCGAGATTGAAGAGAAAATAAACAATATCTATGGGGTGAAGGGGGTCAGTGAGGTAAGGATACGCCAATCAGGTCCGCTCAAGATGGTGGAATGTAAGATTGCAACCAGTCCGTCTCTCTCCCTCTATAAGGCCCATGAGCTGGCTGATACGGCGGAAGATTTTATCATGAAAAATTATAAACACATTGAGTCGGTTTTTATTCATGTGGAGCCGTCAAGGGACAAGGCTGTCTCGGCTATTATCCCTGTGAAGGACATTAACGGACTGGACTCGATAGTCCATGGCCATTTCGGCCGAGCCCCGTATTTCATCATAGTAAGGCTTGGCACTGACAATACTGAAATAGAAGATTTTTACTATAATGAGTTTCTTCATGAGACAAAACATGCGGGGATTAAGGTCATAAAGGCGGTTATCAAATATAAAATAGATGTTTTGTTTACGTCGCGGATCGGGGAAATCTCCTTCTATATGCTTAAAAATAACTTTGTTGATATCTACAAGGCTGAAGAAGGCCTTTCGGTAAGGGAGATTATCGGGAGGTACCGCAATAATCAGATTGAACGCATTCTGCTGCCGACACATTCCGCAGAAGAAGCCCAGGCGGGAAATTAAAAAATGCCCACATTCTTCCGGTGACGCGGCAAAAGAAGTTCTTTGTCCATGAAACGTGTTAAGCGGATTTTAAAAAGAATAGGCAGAGATAATATTTTGCCTCACGATTTGCATATCCTTCGGGTATATTCTGCCCTTGTTGCCGTATCAGGAGGAAGAGTCATTGAGGTGTTTGAGCCAACATTGAAATACTGCCCGCTTGCGAACTCGCTGTATAAAAATTTCAGCAGCGTAAATCCGGTGAAAGAGAACCCGTTGCTCTTCAAGAAGGCGGTGCGTGAGGCGGTAGAAGAAAAAATATCCCGGTTCGGTTTTTTTACGGAGAAGAGGAATATCTCTCAAAGCGGGATTGCCATCCCGTACGGCGCCTCTGAAATGCTGATGTATGCGCTGAAAAAGGGGCAGATTGAAGCAGCGGTGACTGTCTGTGACGGAGCAGGTACGGTAATCTCATCCATTCCTGAAATTGTGCAGGGTATTGGAGCAAGGATGTACGGACTTTTCTATACCACCCCTTTTTATGCTGTTGTCGGCAAATTGGAAACAAATAACTGCGCGGTGGTCCCCGGAGGACGGATCGACCAGATTGAGGGCGTTGCAACTGCAATACGGCTCGGATACAGAAACATAGCGGTGACCGTGAACGGGTACCGCGGAGCAGATCTGGGTGAAATACGGGAACTGGAAAGAGCGCACCATGTATCGATAACCATTCTTGTGGTTTGCACCACCGGGATCAGGAAGAAGCGGATTTTGGAAATCAAAAAACATGCGGATATGGTCTGGAGCTGCGGCTCCGGAGATATTCGGCGTATGCTCGGTCAGGGGGCTATCCTGCAAATGTCAGTCATTATCCCTGTATTTGTGCTTACCCCCAAAGGGATCCATTTCTCAGCCGGTTATTGTTCGGGCGATATTGCCATGAATACCATTGATGCCGAAAGACAATACCTTATCTCCCGGATCCCTCAAGGCCGGGAAATAACAGTCGGCAACTTCAGGGCGTATC
Organism: Nitrospiraceae bacterium UBA2194; assembly: GCA_002328665.1. Lineage (GTDB taxonomy): Bacteria > Nitrospirota > Thermodesulfovibrionia > Thermodesulfovibrionales > SM23-35 > UBA2194. The sequence goes on along the minus strand of DCVG01000059.1, from coordinate 5,074 downwards.
TGTGTGAAGCGAACTTGCCGGTACGCAGCAAAAAGGAGCCTTGTTAAATTAGAAGAGTAAGGACTCCATTTCAATAATGTGCAATAAAAGATATGCTCGTGAAATGGAAATGCTTTATGTGCTTTGAATACATTGGCCTGCAATCTCAATACGACCTTGATGTGACTGCCGATGCGCCCGGTGAGCGTCCTGGGAAAGAAGTCAGGATATATTCAAAAGTCGCATAAAAACGTTCTTCAGCTATTATGCCCACCTGCAAGTCCTCAACTTAAGATTCTTCAGACTTTTCTGTGGAACAAACGTATCCCTTGTTAATCATTATCAATCGGGAATTGGAATGGGTATCGAGTTTATTGATATAAACCATGATCAGAAAATAATGATTAAAAAAATCTGATTGAGGGCATTAGGCTTGAAGCATCAAAAATTCAAAACTGTGACTTTAAAGTTTTTGGTAAGGTGTAGGAGAAAATGGAACCAGTAAAAGTGGTCATACGATATGCTAATGGCAAGCTCATCAAGGGCTATACAAATGATTTCTTCCCTAACAAACCTATGTTTCATGTTCGACCAATAGAATCTCGACCCACTGACAAAGGTGTTGAGGTTTATTTAGGGGAACTTAAGGCCGTATTCTTCGTTAAGGATTTTATGGGAAACCCAAAATACAATGAGAAAAAACACCTTACCGAAGGTCAACAAACTTCTGGAAAGCAAGTGGAAGTGAAATTTACGGACAACGAAGTGTTAGTGGGAACAACCTTGGGTTATGATCCTAGTCGGCCAGGTTTTTTCATTACACCCATAGATCCACAATCTAATAATTTGAGAGTGTTTGTTGTTTCAGCAGCTCTGAGCAATTTCCGCTTTCTGTAAAAGACTTTCCTAAATGAACAAACCTGGCCTTCCATCTTTCCAAGAGACAGCTATTTATTTCGATTTAAAAGAATCTCCTTGAACGAATTGCGACCTATTTAGTCTCATATGCAATGTTCAGCGATTTTGATTTTTGCCCGGCGTTTCTTTGTAGGTGACACAAACGCTCTGCGGTCACGACATTGCTCCGCGTCACAACATTCCTCCAAGAAATGCGTATTTCTACGCATTGAACGCCCTGGCAATTATGACAACCGTGTCATTCATAGCGAAAGAAATGCCAATGATCTGCCCGGCTTTGTTTGCTTGAATGGGAATTGAACAGATATCAGGGACTGATGCTTTTGCGTATAACTGTGAGAAACAAGAAATGATTGCGTTTTTATCGTAACCCCTCGATAAAAGCCGATTGCATTAGTTTCACCGCGTGATTTAGAATAAGCAAAACACACAGCGGCCAGAAAAGTCCCCGTATAGAAAAACGAACCCGTCCGAAGAATATTTGACAGAAGCATTGCGGTCATTGTAAACTATATTGAGACTCAATCTCAATGGAAGAGAATATTTTCAGAAAGTTGCTTGAAGAGAGAGGATGGCGTCTGACGAAGCAGAGAAACGCTATTCTCCAGAAAGCCTTTTCATACAAAGGCCATTTCGACCCGGAATCTCTCTACCTGGCGATGCGGGGAAAAGGCATGAAGGCATCCAGGGCGTCTGTTTACAGGACTTTGAACCTTCTGTGCGAATGCGGGCTCGTGGAGAAAGTCGGCAAAACAGAGCAGGGCACTATTTATGAGCAGAGCGCCGGCCGCAAACACCACGATCATATGATATGCATACAATGCGGGGAAATTATAGAATTTTATTCGGAAAAGATCGAAAAATTGCAGGAAAAGATATGCCGGGAGCTGGACTTTAAGGGTAAAAACCATACTCTGGAGATTCGGGGCTATTGCAGACACTGTCACGCGGGGGAAAATGGTTTAGAAGGAGATAGTTCGCATGGGTATTGATACCTGAATCTTGCACAGTGAAGATATAAACCATAAGGGTTACCCTGTAAAATAAGGGATTCCAGCAAGACTCTCAAATTACAGGAGGTAACCCCAATGGTTAAAAGACATAATAAGGATAACGCGGGAAGGCTTATAAATCAAGGGGAAAATGGATGCCCTGCGAGAGCTACAAAAATCGGGCCTTCGACGGCGTATGAATATTGCAGTGAGAGGCTAAGCCCATTTGGCGGGCTTTTGGGGCTTGTGAAATTCATGGATGCAGTTAAATTCAAAGAGATATTTGACGGATATTATAAACTGCCGGCACGCACGCCGGAATCAGGGCACTTCAATATGGTATACGGGATAATCATGCTTTTGTTTATCGGCTTCAACAGGATCTGGCATTTCGTGTATATACGGATAGATCCGATGTTGTGCTCGATATTCAATGTGGTCAAACTTCCGTATGTAACGACATACTGGCGGTATGTGGATTCGCTGGGGATAAACCAGGGCAAGTCCTTGCTGGATGTAATGAGCGCCTTGAGGGAGCGGGTATGGCAGCTTTGCGGGATAAGTTACCGAAGCATACACATCAATATCGACACGACGGTCGAGACGATTTACGGTAACCAGCAAGGAGGGCGGAAGGGGCACAATACGAAGAATCGGGGCAAGGAAGGGCTTCGTCCCGTTCTGTGTTTTATCGAGGAGACCCGTGAATATTTTACGGGGAAATTGCGTGCGGGTAAAACCATAGGAGGGGAAGAGGTAGCAGCCCTCATACGGTCATTCAGGAAATATCTGCCGGGCTGTGTAAAAGGGGTTATACTTCGGGGAGATGGAGAGTTCATAAGTTGGGAAGCTGTAAAAGCAGCAAAGGGAGAAGGGTATGATTTCATCTTTGGCAACAAGGCATGCAACCCGCCGTTTGAAGCATCACAGTGGTATAAGACAAGGAAGAAAGATACGCTTGAATATAACGAGATTATGTATCAACCGATGGGCTGGGAACATGCCTGCCGGTTTGTAGTTATGCGGATACCCAAAGAGGAAGACTCAAAGAGCAAGCAGGTTCAACTTGAATTACTCGAAGATGAAAGGTACAAATACAGGATATTCGTAACCAGCCTGAAGGGGAAACCTCATGCTGTGATAGCGGAATATGACAAGAGGGCGGATTGTGAGAACCTGATAGGGGAAGCAAAAAGAGAAGGATTGGAGGCAATTCCATCAGCCAAGTTTGCGAGCAACTATGCCTATTTTCAATTAGTAATGCTTGCATACAATATATCTGGCGTTCATTCAAGATGATAGCTGAGCATAGCCAGACAGAGCCGGTGGAACAGGGGAAAGAGCCTGAGTGCTTGCTGAAGGGAATTATGAACAATACCATACGGATAGCCCGGTTAAAGCTTCTGTTTCTGGCGGCAAAGATACGATCACATTCAGGCACCGACACCGTGAAGTATTCACAACACGACAGCAGGGCGGCAGGTCTCTTCAGATTTTTGGAGTATCTGGATAAGCTTCGTCAACGGATAAGCCCTTGGTTGGACAACAAGAGATGGACGTGCCGTCATTTAGCCGGTCTCGGTATCCAATCCCGAATGCTTTCGGGACCGTTATTTTCTTGATTGTATTGTGCAAGAAATTTCTTGCATGAAGTGAAGGAGGCAACAGCATAACGCAAAAATTGATCAGACGGATAGGCGATGGTAATCAGCAGATGAGAAAAGCAATCAACTCATATAGAGAAAGGTGCGTTTTCGTGCAAGATTCAGGTGATATAATTCCACTGATATTACTTCACGAAGGTGAAGAGGGGATAATACATTCGGTTGCAGGGGGAGTTGGACTGATCGGCAGGCTTGCTTCGATGGGGCTGACTTCCGGTATGAGGGTTAAGGTGGTCAGAAACATCGGCGGCCCCCTCATAGTTACTACGAACGGCACCAGGATAGCGATCGGAAGGGGGCAGTCCCAGAAGATTGCTGTCAGGCGTCTTACTGCCGCAAAAGAGAAAGCAGCGCTCAGGTAATGGCGGGAAAAGAGCTCCTGGTTGCGCTTGCCGGACAACCGAACGTCGGCAAATCAACGGTCTTCAACATTCTGACAGGCCTGTCCCAGCATGTCGGAAATTGGCCGGGCAAAACAGTCGAAAAAAAAGAAGGTCTCTATGCTTCGAACGGGACAAGGATAAAAATTGTCGACCTTCCCGGCAGCTACAGCCTGACTGCATACTCTGAAGAAGAGAAAATCGCAAGAGACTTTATCATCAATGAGCGGCCTGACGCGATTGTTCTCATAGCCAATGCATCGGCAGTAGAGAGAAGTCTTTACCTCCTCGCCGAGTTTCTCCTTTTGAAGGTCCCCATTATTGTCGCCCTGAATATGACGGATGTGGCAGAGCAGCAGGGTGTCCGCATTGATGTCGGACGGCTCGAAAAATACCTGGGGGTCCCTGTTATTCCCATGGTCGCTTCGAAAAACAAGGGGATTAAGGTACTGATCTCGGCGATCCTCGCTCTTTCCGGGGGGGAAAGGGAGTACACGCCCTCTATCGCCGACGTTTCTCAGGACCATAGGGAAATTTTCATGGAACTGGCCGATATCCTTGAGCCGTATATTGACCCGCCCTATTTGACACGATGGACTATTACAAAAATCATGGAGGGGGACACTGATATCACGGAGAAGATGAGCCGGATTGTACCCGCTGATTCCTGGAGCAGGGTCCAGGGCCTCCTGCTGCAGCACGAAGATTCACTCCTTGCGGTTGTCAGGGGCAGATACGACTGGATTGAGGGGGCTGTCCGTTCTGCCATATCTGAGTTTAAGCGGGGCCAGATTCTTTTCACCGACCGATTAGATCATATCCTCACGCGTCCTGCCCTTGGGATTCCCATTCTTCTCGGCGTGCTTGCTCTTGTTTTTTTAGTTACCTATGGCCTGGGTCTGCCGCTCCAGGGTTTTCTCGAAGCGGGCATGAATTCCCTTGCGACGCGGGTTGAGCCTTTTCTCGGAGAATCATACTGGATCAGGGGAATTATCGTAGATGGCCTGATCGGGGGCGCGGGAACAGTCCTGACATTTCTTCCGGTGCTCGTCTTTTTCTTTACCGCCATGGCGTTTCTCGAAGATGTGGGATATATGGCAAGGGCTGCTTTTGTCATGGACAGGTTTATGCATGTGATCGG